>JAKZRT010000168.1:0-26318 GCA_047518005.1 Brevirhabdus sp. | reverse complement strand
CTTCCACCATCTCCGCGTAAACATCCGCGGGCACGCAATAGAACGCCGGTTCATTGCGGTTGAGGATCACCAACGGCTCACCATCCGCCGCCGCGACCGTCCCCATGGGGTTGCGCTTCAGGTCGGTGATACTTGCGGCCGCGCTGGCAAGAATAACTGTGGTCATATAATAGCTCCTTTAATAGACCATAGATTAGTATACTTATTAGATCATTGCAATGGTCGAATTGGGGTAAGTGAGTGCCGGGGCTTCAACCACCCATCGGCCCTCTCGGCGCAGTGCCGATTAACCCGGCCTTAACCATCCCGCGCGACATGATGGGACGTGCAGAACCGAAACTCCCCGCTCTCGCCCGAGGTCTGGCTCTACGATCTCTTCGCCTGCAAGGCGGTGGGCCAAGGTGGCGTCATCCGCCGCAAGAAGCGCGACGTGGAACGTTTCGCAGGAATGGACCGTTTCCTGCACGAAATTGATCGGCGCGGGTATCAGGTGGCCGAAAATTCTGACCAGATCATCATTTTCGGCAATCGTGCGCCCGTCCGCTGGCTCGCCCAAGCGGAACCCCAACGCTTTCTTGAAAAGAAAGCGGACTGAAACCTTTTCAAGATTTCGGCCAGCGGCGGGCGCTGGCTCGCTTTTTGGCGCTTTGCGCCCCCGCGCAAGGCCACCTGTCCCAAAGGCCTCGCAATCCAAATTCACGGATGTTCGACGTTTTGCTTTTCTTTCAATGCCCTACATATGGTTTCAACCTTGAAACCCAACCGCAAACCGCCAAATCTCTGGCCATTCCCGCCCCCGTAAGCTAAGGCAGCGGCGGAACAAAATCAGGCCTGAACCCCCATGAAATTCACCCTCTCCTGGCTGAAAGAACACCTCGACACGACCGCCCAGGTCGACGAGATCACCGAAACCCTGACCGACCTCGGGCTCGAGGTCGAGGGCGTCGAAAACCGCCTTGACTCGCTCGCCGATTTCACCCTCGGCAAGGTTCTCAGCGCCACAAAACACCCCGACGCCGACCGCCTGAGCGTGTGCCAGGTGGCGACCGACCGGGGTACCAAACAGATCGTCTGCGGCGCCCCGAATGCGCGGGCCGGCATCACCGCCGTGATCGCCCATCCGGGCACCTATATCCCCGGCATCGACACCATTATTCAGGTCGGCAAGATCCGCGGCGTGGAAAGCCACGGCATGATGTGCAGCGAACGCGAGATGATGCTTTCCGACCAACACGACGGCATCATCGAACTTGCCTCGGGCGAGGTGGGCGAGCATTTCACCGACTGGCTGGCCGCCAACGACCCGGCCCGCGTCGATCCGGTGATCGAGATCGCGATCACCCCCAACCGCCAGGACGCCCTGGGCGTCGAGGGCATCGCCCGCGACCTGGCGGCGCGCGGCCTGGGCACGCTGATCGAAAGCCCCGTGCAACCGGTCGAGGGCCAGTTCCCCTGCCCGATCAACGTCACCATCGACGACGACACGCGCGACGGCTGCCCGATGTTCACCGGCCGCCTGATCAGGGGTGTGAATAACCGCCCCAGCCCGGACTGGCTCCAGGTCCGGCTCAAGGCCATCGGCCTGCGCCCGATCTCGGCGCTGGTTGACATCACCAATTTTTTCACTTTCGACCGCAACCGCCCCTTGCACGTCTTTGACGCCGACAGTGTGACCGGCGACCTGCGCGTCCACCGCGCCGCCGGCGGCGAAGCGATCGCAGCGCTCGACGACAAGACCTACCGCGTCGAGGTCGGGATGATGCTGATCGCGGACGCAGGCGGCCCGCAAAGCATCGCCGGCTGTGTCGGTGGCGCCCGCTCGGGGGTGACCAGCGACACCGTGAACGTGTTCGTCGAATCGGCCTTCTGGGACCCGATGACCATCGCCAGAACCGCGCGGCGGCTCAAGGTCAGCTCGGACGCCAAATACCGGTTCGAACGCGGCGTCGACCCCGAATTCACGCTGCCCGGCCTTGAGGCCGCGACCGCGATGATCCTCGATCTCTGCGGCGGCGAGCCATCGACCGTGGTCGTGGCCGGTGCTGTGCCCGCCTGGAAACGGGCGTACCGGCTGGATGCGGCCCGGGTCGAAAGCCTGGTCGGCATGGACATCCCCGAGGCGGCGCAGCGTCAGACGCTGACCGCACTTGGGTTCAGAATGAAAGGCGACATGGCCCATGTGCCGCCCTGGCGGTCGGATGTCACCGGCGAGGCCGATCTGGTCGAAGAAGTCGCGCGCATCGCGTCGCTGACCAGGCTCAAGGGCCGCCCGATGCCGCGCATGACCCCCGGCGTTCCCCGCCCGATCCTGACGCCCATGCAACGCCGCGAAAGTGCGGCTCGGCGCGCCACGGCGGCGCACGGCTTGAACGAATGCGTGACCTACAGCTTCATCGACGAAGGCGCGGCGCGGCTTTTCGGCGGCGGCGATGATGCGACGCGGCTAGAGAACCCGATCTCGTCGGAAATGTCGCATCTGCGACCGTCGTTGCTGCCCGGATTGTTGCAGGCCGGTGCCCGCAATCAGGCCCGCGGGTTTGCTGATCTGGCGCTTTTCGAGGTGGGTCAGGCGTTTTCGGGGGGGGAACCTGGCGATCAGCAACTGATGGCGGCAGGTATCCGCGTCGGTCAGTCCGGCCCTCGCAGCCCGCACGGGGCCCGGCGCGGGGTCGATCTTTACGACGCCAAGGCCGACCTCGAGGCGGTTCTCGCGGCGGTTGGCACGCCCGCACGGGCCCAGATACGCCGCGACGGTGCCCCGTGCTGGCATCCGGGGCGGCACGGGGTACATGTGCTTGGCAAGGTTCAGATCGGCACTTTTGGCGAGCTTCACCCGCGCATTGTCCAGGCGCTCGACCTGAAAGGCCCGGTGGTGGGCTTTGTCGCCAACCTCGGCGCGATCCCTTTCCCGCGTTCCAGCGGCACGACACGGGCGGCGCTGGCGCTGAATGACCTGCAAGCGGTCGAGCGCGATTTTGCCTTTGTGGTCGATGCGGATATCGAGGCCGACCAGGTGGTCAACGCCGCCTTGGGGGCCGACAAGGCGCTGATCGAGGCGGTGCGGGTGTTCGACGAATTCACCGGCGAAAAAGCCGCCACACAGATGGGCGCAGGCAAGAAATCGCTGGCGATTTCAGTGCGGCTTCAGCCCAGGGACAAAACCCTGACCGACACCGATATTTCAACCGTTTCCGCGAGGATCGTCGAGAAGGTCGGCAAGGCCACCGGCGGGGTTCTGCGCGGTTAATCCCCGCCCTCGCGCCCGCTCGGGCTGGCGCCGCTTTGGCCCGACGCGGTGCCGGAAAGAACCGATCGCAGCGCGACAATGCGCGGCACTGCGAAGTCAATAAACGCGCGGACCTGAGGCGAGCTTCGGGCCTCGGGCGAGGTCAGCAGCCAAAACTCGGCACTCACTTCATTCGGGGTGTCGAAACAACAGATCAGACCCGGGTCGGCGTCCCCAAAAAAACGCGGCAAAACCCCCACGCCAAGGCCCGAGCGCAATACCGCGCGCATATTGGGAACCGTGTTCGCCGCGCCCGTAATCCGGGCATGATCCGCTTGATCAAGCAGCCATTTGCGCGGCCCGAAACCTCGCAGTGATTCGGCGAAATTGACAATGTCGTGCTGGCGGATCGCGGCAGAATTTTCTGGCATCCCATTGGCATTGGCGTAATCCACGCTGCAATAGACGCCCCAGATCAAATCCGGAAGCCGTTGACCGATCAGGCGTGGATCGCTGGGGTGATCCCCAACCCGAAACGCGACGTCGGCCTCGCCATGGACAATATCCAGACGTGTGTCTGCGGCCATCTGTTCGACCCGCACGTCGCAATGAACTTGCTGAAATTCCGCGGCAATCGGGATGATGATCTGGGTGGCGACGGCTTCGGGTGCCGTCACGCGCACGACGCCAGCCACAAGGCGGCTCAGACGTTCGGCGGTGGATTTCAGGTCGACAGCCGAGGTTTCGACCGCCTCTGCCGCCGAAACCAGGGCGGCCCCGCGCTCGGTCAGCTTGTGGCCACGGCTTTTGCGGTCAAACAATTGCAGCCGCAGGCCGTGCTCGAGCGTCTGAATGCGGCGATTTACGGTCGAATGATTGATGCCGAGCACTTTGGCCGCGCCAAGCGCCGAGCCCGCGCGCACAACGGCCAGGAAAATCCGCAGATCGCTCCATTCGTACATGCCACCACTTTGCATTATTGCAAAGCGATTGCGCAAGAGGCCGTCTTCCCCTGCGCTCTGAAAACTCACAGCGTAACGACACCAACGGTGACGGGATCAGCCCCACCGAACCAAATCGGAGAGAAAACATGCCCCACATGCTGGTGAGCCACAAAGTAGAGGATTTCGCGAAATGGAAAGGCGTATTTGACAGCGTCGAAGCGATGCGCAGAGAAGCGGGCGAGAAATCGAATACGCTGTTTCGCGACGCCGATGACCCGAATGCCATAACCGCGCTTTTCGAGTGGGACAGCCTGGAGAATGCGCAGGAATACGCGGGCAGCGCGCGGCTGAAATCGGCAATGCAAGAGGCCGGCGTGACCGGGCCGCCGCAAATCACCTTTCTGAACGCTCATTGAAAAGCCGCGATTCACAAAACGCCCAATGCGCCGGGACCGTGATCGTTCCGGCGTTTTGCCGGGTCAGGGGAATACCGGCTTTGGCAAGATCAGTTTTGCGTCCAACGGCGGGGTTTGCAAAAGCGCATGGAGGATGAGTATGGTCCTGCCGGATATCGGGAGCTGGCATGACGCTGACCATCTATCTTTCCGGCGAGATTCATACCGACTGGCGCGAGCAAATTGTCGAGGGCGCAAAGGGGCTGGATGTGGTCTTTTCCGGCCCGGTGACCGACCACGCGGCCTCGGACGATTGCGGTGTCGCCATACTGGGTGCAGAGAGCAGCAAATTCTGGCACGACCGCAAGGGTGCGCAGATGAACGCCATCCGCACCCGCAAGGGGATCGCTGACGCCGATATCGTGGTGGTGCGGTTTGGCGACGAATACAAGCAATGGAATGCCGCCTTTGACGCGGGTTTTGCCGCAGCGCTTGGCAAGTCGGTCATCACCCTGCACGGACCCCAGCACAATCACCCATTGAAAGAAGTCGATGCTGCCGCGCTGGCCGTGGCCGAACGCCCCGAACAGGTCGTCGATATTCTGCGCTATGTTCTAAACGGCACGCTGCCCTGATCCTTGGCCCGATCTGTTACCCGACCAAGTATTCGGCCCCGCCAATTTCTTTGCGCAAAGGCGTCTCTGACTGACCAGGCAGCTCGGCGGGAATATGAAACGATTGCATGTTCGCCGCTGCAAACATCAGCGATATTGTCACATTGCCGACAACGGGTTAGTTAAAATCAGCGAGAACCGAGGTGCCATAGTGTCCGATGCTTCTGGGACGTTGCCATGAAAATCGAAGAGTTCTTTAATCAGAGTTACATTGTTGATCTGAGCTTCTTTAACTTTCGCAATGCCATTACGGCTGCGTATTATGCCAATCGGGACTTTCAGGTTCTCAAAGTGAACGAGAATCTCCGATAGTTTTTTCCGGTTCGGGAAATGTGTCGCACGCCTATTTTCCCGACGTCTTGGCCCAACTCGGCGTTCCGGGCGAGATGATTGAAATTTGGGAAAAAGGTATCCGCGACGATGGTTTTGTTCTGATCCCGCAAATTCACATCAAGGATGACACTGGCGAGCAAAGGCTGATTGACGGAGCGTTAATCGAAGAAAAAAGCCTCCAGCTAAAGCGGCTGGCATCGCGGCTAGCCAAATATCTATCGCCGCAGATATATGACAGAATTTTTTCGGGCAAACACCAGGCCGGGGCGGCGAGCGCACGCAAAAACCTGACGATATTCTTTTCTGACATCGAGAAATTCACCGACTTGTCAGACAAGTTGGAACCCGAACGCTTGGCTGCGATCGTCAATTCATATCTATCGGAAATGTCATCTATCGCTATCGAGTGCGGAGGGACAATCGACAAATTTATCAGTGATGCCGTCATGGTGTTCTTCGGGGATCCGAAAACAAGCGGGGCGGAAGCCGACGCACTGAAGGCCGTTGAAATGGCTCTGAGAATGCAAACCCGCATCGCCGAGCTGCAGGACCATTGGAAAATGATCGGAGCCCCGCACGGTCTGATGGTCTGGATGGGCATCACGACCGGCTATTGCACTGTTGGCAATTTCGGATCCGACCAACGGCTTGATTACACCGTGTTTGGAAGCCCGGTGAATCTGGCCGCGCGGCTGCAGGGCATGGCACCCGCCGATTCAATCCTGATCAGCGAAGAGACCCAAAATTTGGTTTCCAATGACGTCGAGTGCGATTTTTTCGGCGAGCAGACGCCAAAGGGCTTTCCGCGCCCAGTGCGAATTTTTCAGGCAAAGGACTTCCATTCGGAGGACCATCGCAAAAAACGTGTCAGGTTGTCGCGCAAGGGCGATCATGTCGAGGTCAATGTGATCGACAGTTCCAATATTCGTGTCGCCATAGCCGAGCTAAAGCGCATTCAGGAAGAATTCGAGCGTCAGTACCCGCAGTGACGGCGGCAAATTCGCACGAGCCCCGGTCCGCCATCGAGCGATGCAAAATAGCCTTATCTTGCTTTAGGCTTTCAAGGCCAGCCCCGGCGACAATACGTCAATCCCCAGCGCCTTGCCGACCGCGTAATAGGTCAACTGACCGGCATGCACGTTCAGCCCCGCCAGCAGGTGCGGATCGTCTTCGCAGGCCTGCCGCCAGCCCTTGTTGGCCAGCGCCATCATGAACGGCATCGTCGCATTGCCAAGCGCGATGGTCGATGTGCGCGCCACCGCGCCGGGCATGTTGGCGACGCAATAATGCATGATGCCATCAACCTCATAGATCGGATCCTGGTGGGTGGTGGCCTTCGAGGTCTCGAAACACCCGCCCTGGTCGATCGCCACATCGACAATCGCCGCACCGGGTTTCATCGTTGCAAGATCGGCGCGGCTGACCAGCTTGGGGGCCGCGGCACCGGGGATCAGCACCGCGCCAATTACCAGATCGGCCTGGGCCACCAGTTCGGCTGTATTGCCCTTCGAGGCATAGCGCGTTCCGAAGAAGCCGCCAAAGACATCGTCCAGATAGCGCATCCGGGCCAGTGACATATCCAGAACCGTGACATTGGCGCCCATCCCAGCAGCGACGCGGGCCGCGTGGGTGCCGACCACGCCGCCGCCGATGACCACGACCTCAGCCGGACCAACGCCGGGCACGCCGCCCATCAGGACCCCGCGACCGCCATTGGCCTTTTGCAGGGTCCATGCGCCGACCTGTGGGGCCAGTTTTCCCGCAACCTCGGACATCGGGGCCAAAAGCGGCAGGCCACCAGCAGCGTCGGTCACGGTCTCGTAGGCAATCGCGGTGCAGCCCGAGGCCAGAAGGTCATTGGTCTGGTCCCGATCAGGAGCAAGGTGAAGATAGGTGAACAACAGCTGACCGTCGCGCAGCATGGCGCGTTCGCCGGCCTGGGGTTCCTTGACCTTGACGATCATCTCGGCGGTCGCAAAGACCTCGGCAGCGGTGTCAACCATCCCGGCCCCGGCGTCGGTGTATTCCTCGTCCGAAAACCCCGCACCCGCGCCCGCGCCTGTCTCGACGATCACCTGGTGACCGTTACCGATGGCCTGCAGCGCCGCGCTGGGGGTAAGGCCAACCCGGAATTCCTGTGGTTTGATCTCTTTTGGGCAACCGATCAGCATGCTCGACTCCTCTGCTGGTTTCGCGGATTTTGGGGCGTGTCAGTGCGAATTGCTTTGAAATCGGTGGCTCAAATCCGATATTCTGCGCAAGTAATCAGCGCCGACGCGCCACAATTGCGGAGAACCTTGCGTCATGGAGCGAATTGACAACACGGATCGTCGAATCCTGGCTGCCTTGCAGCGCGCCGGGCGGATGACCAACGCCGAGCTTTCGGACAAGGTTCACTTGTCGCCGTCGGCGTGCCACCGGCGCGTGCAACGCCTGCAGGCCGATGGGGTGATCCGCGACTATGTGGCGCTTCTGGATGCCCGCAAGCTGGACCGACCGACCACCGTTTTCGTCGAGATTACGCTGTCTGGGCAGGCCGACGAAGTCCTCGAGGCGTTCGAGCGCGAAGTGGCGCGGATACCCGACGTGCTGGAATGCCATCTGATGGCCGGGACGGCGGATTATCTGTTGAAAGTGGTGGCGCGCGATACCGACGATTTCGCCCATATTCACCGTCGTTTTCTGGCCCGCCTGCCCGGCGTTGCGCAGATGCATTCGTCTTTCGCACTGCGGACTGTGTTCAAAACCACGGCCCTGCCAGTCTAGGACCCGTTAACCTCGTCATCACTATCCGATGCCTAACTGCCGCGAATTGGGTTAGTAACCTGTGTTTTTTACGAGTTACTAAGGAGTTCCCCAGCATGTCTGAGGATAATTCATCAGAGCGCGCTGACCTCAACCAGTTGGTTTTGGATCTGGCACCGCACGGCGAGAGCGTGGCGCAATTGTTCAAGAACGAACTTGCCCGCGCGCCCTGGATTGTCTGGTCACCCGAACGCCGCGACATAAGCCACCCGCTTGCCCGTCGGTTTTACGACCGATGCGAGACCCTGCCGGCAGGCGAAGGCGGGATTGCCGAGGCCGATGTCGATCTGGATCATTTCGGCAGTCTTGCCGATTGGATGACAGTGGTTCGGGTCGATCCGGACAGCGACAAACTGACGTATGCGGTCTTTGGTCAAAGCCTGGAGCGATTTACTGGCCGAAACATGACCGGCCTCGGGCCCTCTGATTTTGGCCATTCAAACAGCGACTTCATTGCCGCCGTCTATCTGGCCGTAAGAAACCGCGACCAGATGGTTCTGACCGAACACGACCCGATGCCGGGCGTTTTCATCCAACGGTGGCAGCGGTTGATCGTGCCAATGCACCGCGGCGGGAAAGTCTCGGGCTTTCTGTGCCTGGCAGCACCGGAAAATGACTTCCGCGCTGGCCTCGAGATAATTTCGGACCCGGTTTTCGTGATGGACGCTGATCAGCGGATATTCTTTGTCAATCGTGCAGGATCCGAACTTTTTGACATCAGCCAGACCGACGCGCTCGGTCGCACGTTTTTCGACATCAGCGGGATCAGCATCGAGATTGAAAAATCACCGATGGAACTGTCGGGTAGTGAGGTGGTTCAGGATCAGTTGCGGCTTCCGGCCGAAAGCGGGCTCAGCGACAGCTTTTTGGTGACCATCGGGGCAACGTTGCACCGGGGCACCCCGTTTTACGTGTTGCAGGTGCGCATGGTGCTGGTCGACCCAGCGAGCGGGGCCTGAGGCCCCACGCCCCCGGCCCTGACCCGGATCAGTGCCCCAATATCTGGCTGAGAAACAGTTGGGTGCGTTCGGATTTAGGGTTGTTGAAGAACTCTTCGGGTTCGTTTTGTTCAACAATCTGTCCCGCGTCCATGAATATTACCCGGTTGGCGACCTGCCGCGCAAAGCCCATCTCGTGGGTCACAACAATCATGGTCATGCCCTCTTCGGCCAGGCTGATCATGGTATCCAGCACCTCTTTGATCATCTCTGGGTCCAGCGCCGAGGTTGGTTCGTCAAACAGCATGATCCGCGGCTTCATGCACAGCGACCGCGCGATCGCCACCCGCTGTTGCTGACCACCCGAAAGCTGGCCGGGGAACTTCTCGGCCTGTTCAGGGATTTTCACCTTTTCCAGAAAATGCATCGCGGTCTCTTCGGCCTCGCCCTTGGGCGTCTTGCGCACCCAGATCGGAGCCAAGGTCAGGTTCTCCAGCACCGTCAGATTCGGGAACAGGTTGAAGTGCTGAAAGCACATGCCAACCTCGGACCGGATCTTGTCGATGTTTTTCAGATCCGACGTAAGTTCGATCCCGTCGACGACGATCCGCCCCTCCTGGTGTTCCTCCAGCCGGTTGATACAGCGGATCAGCGTCGATTTGCCCGACCCCGAAGGGCCACAGACAACGATCCGCTCGCCCTGGTTGACGGTCAGGTTGATGTCGCGCAGCACGTGAAACGCGCCGTACCACTTGTTCATGCCGGCAATTTCGATCGCGACCTCGTCGCTGACCGTCATATGGCTTCGGTCAATCTCGCGGTCGACCATGGTTTCATGTGTGGCTTCAGCCATGGTTATCTCCTCAGTGGCCTGTTGCGAGCTTGCGCTCGAGGTACATGGAATAGCGCGACATCGAGAAGCAGAAGACCCAGAACATCAGCGCGATAAAGCCATAAAGCTCCCACACGATGCCGTTCCAGTTTGCGTCAGCGCGAATGTTTCCGGAAAGCCCGAGCGGGTCCAGAAGGCCGATGATCGACACCAGCGTGGTGTCTTTGAAAAGCCCGATGAAGTTCGACACGATGCCCGGAATCGAGACTTTCAGCGCCTGCGGCATGACGATCAGCCGCTGAGATTTCCAGTAATCCAGGCCAAGCGCATCGGCCGCCTCATATTGCCCCATAGGCAATGCCGCCAGACCACCGCGAATGGTTTCCGCCATGTAAGCGGCGGAAAACAGCGTGGCCATGATGATGACGCGCAGGATGATGTCAAAGTTTGTGCCCGGCGGCATGAAGATGTTCAAAAGCGTCGAGGCCACGAACAACAGCGTGATCAGCGGCACGCCGCGGATGAACTCGATGAACCCCACGCACAGCACCTTGACGATCAACAGGTCCGACTGACGCCCCAAGGCCAGCACGATCCCGATTGGCAGTGACAAGGCAATTGCCACAACGCCGATTGTCAGCGACAGCAACATACCGCCAAAGAGCCGACTATTTACGCCCTCAAGGCCAATCCCCAAAGTGGCGCTGAGACCGCCCGCAACCGGGCCCGCGATAAATAGCCACCAGACGAACGCGGCCAGCACGCCGACAATCAGTCCGACAAGGCTTGAGGTCGCCGAGGTTACCGCGCTGTAGACGTAATATCCGATGACAAATCCGGCAGCAGCGACCAGCGGGCCCCAGATAGTTCCGCCCCACAAAAGCCAGGGCATGAGGAAAGGGAACGCCGCCGAGAACCAGATCAGCCTGCGCGGCACGAATTCGGCAAACAAGACCGGTGCCAGCGCGATACCAAGCAGAAAGAACGTCAGGATCGGTCGCCAGTAAAATTCGGACGGGTAAAACCCGAAAAACAGCTGAACCCAGCGTTCGCGAATGACCCCCCAACAAGCGCCCGTCGTGCCGTGCTCGCCAACCGAACCGGCCGCGGCCAGTATCTCGCGGCACTCTTTCAAAGATCCGGAATTCCAGGTCGGAGAAATGATCCAGGGCAAGATTTTTGAAAGCACAAAATAGATCGCCAGCAGCGACACGATGGTCAGGATCGAATTAAATGCGCCCGAAAACAAGTTGGTGCGCGCCCAGCCGATCACGCCAACCGAAGTCGCCGGGGGCGCCTTTTCGTCTAGCATTTCAGTGCGAACAAAGAATGTTTCTGCCATCTTACCGCTCCACCAGTTTAACACGGGCGTTGTAAATGTTCATCACCGTTGAAATGCTGAGCGAGATCGTGAGATAGATCGCCATTCCCAAAAGGATGGTTTCCAGCTCGCGTCCGGTCTGGTTCAGCGTGATACCCAAGAGCGTGCCAGTCAGGTCCATATAGCCCACGGCAATTGCCAGCGACGAGTTCTTGGTGATGTTCAGATAGTTCGAGATCAGCGGCGGGATGATGACCCGCAGCGCTTGTGGAAGAATCACCAGGCTCATGACCCGGTTCGGGCGCAGGCCCAGGGCACCAGCCGCCTCGGTTTGACCCTTCGAGATCGCAAGGATACCGGCCCGAACAATCTCGGCGATAAAGGCCGCCGTATAAAGGCTGAGCGCCAACCAGAGCGCGATAAGTGAATTTCTAAGGTGAGTGCCACCCTTGAAGTTGAAGCCCTTGAGTTCAGAGTATCCCAGGTGCAGCCCAAGGATCGCCAGCAGGATGGCCGTCGGCACGACGACCACACCCAGCCGCAGGTACCAGGTGGTCGGGCGATCACCGGACACCTCCTGAATATTGTCTGCACGGCGCTTTATATAGGCCGAAACCCAGAAGCTTGCCATCAGAACGATAACGATGACGATCAGGTCGAGGCTGACATCAAACCGCAGCGAGGATTCGCCGAACAGGTGAACGTCGCCGATGCCACGCGAAAACAGCGGTTCGGGTACATAGACGCCTCTGTTGGTGATGGCCACTGTATCGTTCAGCATCATCGACGCGGTCGCGTCTTCGCCGCGGAATTCTCGGGGTGCCGGCAGTGTTTCGATTAGGATCGCCATGGTAAAGACGATCCAAAGCAGCACCGGGATGTTGCGGAACATCTCGACGTAGACCGTCATCAGGCGCGCAATCAGCCAGTTTTTCGAAAGCCGCAGCACGCCAATCAGGACACCAAGGACGGTTGCAGTGACGCAGGCCAGAAACGCGACCAGCAGCGTGTTCAACAGCCCCAGAAAGCTCGCCCGCAAATGCGTGTCGCGGCTGTTATAGTCCAACAAACGCTGGTTGATGTCATAACTGGACGGTTCGCCCAGAAACCTGTAACTGGGCGTCTTGCCCAGGTCCTGGAGGTTCTGCGCCGTATTGTTGAAAATCCAGCCCAGTGCCATCAGGAACCCGATCAGGGCCACGATCTGAATGGTCATCGACCGATACCGCGTGTCGTAGATGAGCATCGACAGGCGGAACGTGCCCGCCGATTGGTCCGCGATCGTCGCCATAAGTGACGCCCCCGTTTGGTTCCCGGTGGGTCAAAATAGTCCGGCGCGTCTTTGGCTTGCGCGCCTTGGTCCGGGGTATGCGGTGTTCGCTGAAAATGCGAAGGGCGCGACCTGTGCCGCGCCCTTCTTCTGGTCTCTTACCGGAACGGCGGCGAATAGATCAACCCGCCTTCGGTCCAGCTCGCGTTCAGACCGCGCGCCAAACCAATCGGGGTGTTCTCGCCGATGTTGGTCTCGAAAAGCTCACCGTAGTTGCCGCCAGCAAGCGCCCGTGCGGCCCAGTCAGAGTCAAGACCCAGCATTGCGCCAAGGCTGCCTTCGGTTCCAAGCAGACGGTTGATTTCGGGGTTGTTGGTACCGCCCGAAAGCTCGGCCAGGTTCGCCGAGGTTACGCCAAGCTCTTCTGCCGAGATCAGCGCGTTCAGCGTCCAGCGGACGATGTCAGCCCAACCGCTGTCGCCATGGCGAACAAGCGGACCAAGTGGCTCTTTCGAGATGATCTCGGGCAGAACCACGTGGTCGTCCGGGCTTTCAAAGGTTGCGCGTGTCGCGGCCAGACCGGACGCGTCCGTGGTGTAAACGTCGCAGGCACTAGCAAGGTACTGCTGTTGCGCTTCGGCGTTGGTCTCGATCGGAACCGGTTCATAGCTGATGTTGTTGGCACGGAAGAAGTCCGCCAAATTCAGCTCGGTCGTGGTGCCGGTCTGGATGCAGACAGTTGCGCCATCAAGTTCTTTGGCCGATGAAACGCCCAGATCCTTGGGAACCATAAAGCCCTGACCGTCGTAGTAGTTCACGCCAACGAATTCGAACTTGAGGTCCACATCGCGCGAGAAGGTCCAGGTGGTATTCCGGGCCAGCATGTCAATTTCACCCGAAGCAAGCGCTGTAAAGCGGGTCTTGCCGGTCGTGGGAACGAATTCCACGGCCGTCGGGTCGCCAAGAACAGCGGCAGCAACAGCGCGGCAGATGCCAACGTCAAAGCCACCCCATACGCCATTCGCATCGGCGGCAGCAAAGCCCACTAGGCCCGTGCTAACGCCACAGTTCAGCTTGCCGCGGGCTTTGACATCGTCAGCCGTGCCAGCAACAGCCGCAGCGACGCTAAGGCCAGTGATGGCCAACGCGCCGAAAATTACGGTTTTTTTCATGTTTTCCTCATCCTGATGTTCAGCCCTCCGACCGGGCTGGTCGTCCGGCCCTGACGGCCGGATTGTTTTATACTGGTAGGAATCCTCTCCCCCTCAGCGCCGCTAGTGTGGTCGGAATTGGCCCAAGACGTCAAGACTTCCCTAACGAAATTACAGGGTTGAAGGGCGAGAGAGCCTTGAAATCGCAAACGTTCTTTAATTGTTTCCGTCGCTGAGGCGGCAAATCGTCAGCGATTCGCCGTCAGAGCGAGAAATCTGTCAGCATGCAAAAATGCCGCGCGACGGGATTCGGTGCGTTTTCGGGCCTCGACGTCCTCGCCCCATTGGTCGGTTTGCCAGGCTTCGTCGACCTGTGACCGGTCCCACAGATCATCAGCTGCAAACGCCTGTCGCACGGCGGCCAAACCGATCACCAGCGATCCGCTGAGCGACACAAGATCGAAAAGCGCTGTCAACTCAAAGACGTCACAGCTGTGCACCAGTGTCGCAAGTGCGCCAAGGCTGGTGGCTGGCTGCGGCGTGTGAACAACGCCCGGAACAGACGATAGCGTCGCGCCAAGATCTTTGGCCGCCCATTCGATCAACGGGTCCCAGGCTCGGGCCTGTTTTTGGACAAGCCCGTCCGGGTGCGCGGCGCGGTAACAGATCAGATCGTTGTTGCCATAGTCGGCGATCAGCCCCGCGACCTCGTCAAATTGCCCCGCGATCTTGTCAATCGCGGCGTTGGTCGACCGGGTAAAGGGCATCGACGTTGGGTCAACCACACCCTCCTGCGCCTGCCATTCGTCGGCCACAGCGCGGGCCAGCGCGCGCGTGGGCACCAGCAGCGCCGCTTTTGCCGGGGTACGCAGGGGTCGCGCGTCAAGATGAACCGTAAACCCGCCAGCGGCGTTGACCGCTTCGGCGCGGTCCCAATATCGTTTGTCCCTGCGCTCAGTCACGGTGCCGCCCCGAGGGTTTCGCAAGGTGCCTGTCGCCGACAAGGAAAACGGCGCGCCCGCGGCCGCTCATTGCGCATCCTCGAACGGATCGGCGGGAACATCTTCGGGGTGCCAGCCAACGGCTTGCCAGGTCCGTGCCATGTGTTCCGGCATTGGCGCGGTCAGGGTCAGGCGGTTGCCGGTCACCGGATGGATCAGCGACAGGGTGCGGGCGTGCAGGTGAAGCTTGCGGCTGATCTCGCCGCCCAAGCTCGCGCCCCAGCCGTCGCCGAGGTTTTCCTGCCCCGACCCGCCGTATTTGCCGTCGCCAATGATCGGGTGGCCAAGCTCGGCCATATGCGCGCGCAATTGATGGGTGCGGCCCGTAACAGGTACCAGCGCCACCCAGGCGGCGCGTTTGGCCAGCGCGCCGAGCACCGCGTAATCGGTCGTCGCGCGTTTTGCGCCGGGGGTGTCTGAGACCGCGTCGGGACGGATGCAGCGCATCCTTTCGCCCTCGCCGCCGGGCCCATGACCTGCCGCTTTGACCAGACCGTATCGTATGGTGCCCATCTGCGGGCTGGGCGCGCCCGCCACCACCGCCCAGTATATCTTGCGCGTCTCGCGCGACCGAAATGTGCCGCTCAGGGCCTTTGCCATCGGGCGCGTCCGCGCCAGGATCAAAACCCCCGACGTGTCCTTGTCCAGCCGATGCACCAGCCGTGGCTTGTCGTCCGCGCCAAACCTCAGCGCTTCGGCCAACCCGTCCACATGGCGGTTCTGATTGGTGCCCCCCTGGGTCGCCAAACCGGGGGGCTTGTTCAGTGCGATCAGATGGTCGTCGCGATAAATGACCGAATTTTGGATCAGTTTCGCGTCACTGTCCGAAATACGCGACTTGGGCGTCGTGGGGCCGTCCGCGGGGTCGGGCAACGGCGGCACCCGCACCGCCTGCCCTTGGGTCACGCGGGTCGCGGGCTTGACCCGACCGCCGTCGATCCTCAACTCGCCCTTGCGGCACATCTTTTCGATCCGGCCCTGACCCACATGGGGAAATCGCCGCCTGAGCCAGCGATCCAGCCGTTGGTCGCCCTCGTCCGCCGTGACCGTCAGCATCTGAACGCCGCTCACAACGCCAGACCCCGTGCCAGCGCCAGACCCGCCAATAGGGCCGCGATCGACAGCACCACGGAAGCGGTCACATAGACCGCGGCGGTCCCGGTCGCCCCCCTTTCCCACAAGCTGACGGCATCCAGCGAAAACGCCGAAAAGGTGGTGAAACCGCCCAGCAGACCGGTCATCAGCAGCGGACTGAACCGCGCGCCGCCCTTGGCCATCAACAGCACCGCCAGAACCCCCATCAGAAACGACCCCGCAACGTTGACGGTCAGCGTGCCGTAGGGAAACGCTGCACCCATAATCCGAACCGCGCCAAGCCCGGTGAGGTACCGCGCCACCGCGCCCAATGCACCGCCCACGGCCACCTGAAGAAGGGTCCAAAACATGGCACCTGTCCTGATCAATGGCCGGTTGCTTGTCAACCGCGAGGCTTCCCAAGACACGCCGTGCGGTCTAGCCTTGGGCATTACTGACAATTGATTGAAGAGGCCCGCCATGTCGTTACCGCATCCAGTTATTTTCGTGCCCGGCGTCACCGCCACGTATCTGCGAGACAAGTACCCGCTGCCGCCCGAGGCGGTTTGGACGGTGCTGCGCAAAGATTTCGACCGCGCCAAGATGCACCCCGACAACATTCATTTCGAGGCGGTCCAGCCGGCGATGGTCGAATCCGACCAGATATACGAGATCGCCTACAAGGAACTGGTCGAAGAACTGCGCTATGATCTCAGCGCCGGCCCCGACGCGCAGGTGCCGGTCTACCCCTTTGGCTATGACTGGCGGCACCCGGTGCACGTGACCGAGGCCGAACTGGCCGCGTTCGTGGACGATGTGATCGAGCGCACCAAGATCACGCGGCATTATTTCGAAGACGGTTATGGGGACAATCCCAAGGTCAACCTGGTCGGCCATTCCATGGGCGGCCTTGTCGTTGCGGGCTATGTCGAACGCTTCGGCGGTGACAAGATCGGCAAGGTTGCGACGCTGGCCACGCCGTTTAACGGCTCGTTCGAGGCGATCGTCAAAATGGCCACCGGCACTGCCAATATCGGCGGCGGCACCCCCAGTTCGCGCGAGCGCGAGGCCGCAAGGGTGACGCCTTCGCTTTACAACCTGCTCCCGAGCTTCGACACCGGCATCGAACTGGCACCGGGCACGTCTTTGCCGCGCGATACGTTCAACAGCGACCTGTGGCAGCCGTCGATCTATGGAACGATTGCCGATTATGTCGCCCGGTACGGGCGCGACACGTCGCGCGACGCCGCCGATGACGGCCTGAAGCTGTTCAAGTCACTTCTGAGCGCTGCTTCCGACCACCGCAAGCGCATCGACGCGTTGGACCTCGAAGCCAAGGGGCTTGACCCCAAAAAAGACTGGCTGTGCGTGATCGGCGTGGGCACCGATACGCGCACCCGCATGACGGTCACCGACGCAAGCGGCGCGCCGCATTTCAAACTTACCAAGGGCGACCGGATGAACAAATGGAAAACCGGAAGAAGCCCGCAAACTCGAAAAGCGACCGGCGACGGCACGGTCCATTTCGAGGGCGCGGTGCCGCCGTTCCTGGATTACAACAGCCTGGTCTGCGTCACCCCGGATGACTACGGTTATTGGGAACTCAAGGACAAAGCCACCACCAAACTGGCCGGTTTCCACGGCATATTGCCCAACATGAACATGCTGCACCGCCTGCTGGTGCGGTTTTTCAAGGGTGCCGAGGACCCGCGCGGTAATACCTGGGGGCGGCGCGCGCCGGGGGTTTCGGGCGACGAGTGGGACCCGCCGCTGGACCTAAAAGACAAGTCTGGTTGAAAGTTTGCGCCGCGCATTCGCGCGTCGCCGGTGGCGAGGGGCGCTGCCCCTCGCACTCCCCGAAGTATTTCTAAAAACAATGAAATCGGTTCAGGGGATTGTCTGGCGTTCGGCGCGCTTCTTGACGAAATAGTCCAGCCGCTTTTTCAGTTCGCGTTCGAAGCCGCGTTCGACCGGCGTGTAATAGACCCCGCGTTTCATGTTTTCAGGAAAGTAGTGCTGGCCCGAAAACGCATCCGCGCTTTCGTGATCGTAAGCATAGCCTTCACCGTAACCCTGGTCTTTCATCAGCTTTGTCGGCGCGTTCAGCATGTGTTTGGGCGGCGGTTCCGACCCGGTCTTGCGGGCCGCCGCCGTTGCGTTCCTGAACCCCGCATAGGCGGCGTTGGATTTCGGGGCGAGCGCCAGATAGATCACCGCCTGGGCCAGCGCCAGTTCGCCTTCGGGCGACCCAAGCCGCTCATAGGTGTTCCAGGCATCAAGGCAGACGCTCTGCGCCTGCGGATCGGCCAACCCCACGTCTTCGACCGCCATGCGGGTGATGCGGCGCGCCAGATAACGCGGATCTTCGCCGCCCTCCAGCATCCGCGCCAGCCAGTAAAGCGCGGCGTCGGGGTCGGACCCGCGCACCGATTTATGCAGCGCGCTGATCAAATTGTAATGCGCGTCGCCCGATTTGTCGTATTGCGCGGCGCGCCGACTCAGCCGTTCGCCAAGGCCAACCGGGTCCAGTGGGGCCGAGACCTCCCAGGCGGCGATCTGTTCGATCAGGTTCAACAGCGCCCGACCATCGCCATCGGCCATCTCGATCAGCGATGTGCGCGCTGCGTCGGTCAGGGCCAGCGACGTGGCCAGCTCGGTCTCGGCGCGGGCCATCAGCTGCGCCAGATCGGGCGGCCCGAGACGTTTCAGGACCAGCACCTGCGCCCGGCTCAAAAGCGCCGCGTTCAGCTCGAACGACGGGTTTTGCGTGGTGGCACCGACCAGCACAATGGTGCCGTCCTCCATATGCGGCAGAAACCCGTCCTGCTGGGCTTTGTTGAAGCGGTGAATTTCGTCGACGAACAGCAGCGTCCCCTGCCCTGTGGTCCGGCGCAAGCGCGCCGCCTCGAAGACTTTTCTGAGATCGGAAACCCCCGTGAAAATAGCGCTGATCTGAACGAATTGCAGATCGGTTTCATCGGCCAGCAGGCGCGCGATGGTGGTCTTTCCCACCCCCGGTGGACCCCAGAAGATCAGCGACGACAGGGTACCCTGGGCCAGCATCACGCCAAGCGGAGCGTTCGGACCCAGAACCAGCGACTGCCCCACGACCTGACCAATCGATTTTGGCCGCAGCCGGTCTGCCAGCGGCCGCGCACCTTGGGGGGCCTTGTCGGGCGCTGTGTCGAACAGATCGGGCATGGGACCACCCTGACCGCGAATGGGTGCGGGGATCAACCCCGCGCCCTTGGCTGACCAAGATGGCGTCTGGCCGCGTCAGTGCATCTTCTGCGCCAAATCGATGTTAACGCACTGATACTCGCCGTCGTCGACATGCATCATCCGGCCGGCGGCCTTGGCTGTCAGCCCGCACCGGCCGTACCACCGTGGCCAGTTGCCGGGCGTGATGGCGATCAGTTGCGTGGCCCCGAGGTCGCGGGCCGACCGGATCATCGCGCCAACCATATATCCGTGCACCCGCCGCCGGATCCGCATCGGCACCGCGTTGCTGACGAAAACCCGCGTGCATTCCCAAACGTTCGGGTCCACCGGGGCTGTGCCGTAAAGCAGGTCCGGTGGCAGCGATCCGACCCGCCCGTCTTGCGCGTCCTTGATCATATAGCTGTAGATCCCGCATTTCGCTGTGGTCGGCGTCAGACGGATACCGGCGAGAATATCGCCCAGTTCGTGGATCGCAATCCACCGTGATGCCGGCGTGTCGTACTGGTCATATTCCATGCCCAGCGCTTCCGGCAGATCCCAGTTTTTCTCGACGATGAAACTTTGCTTCCGTGCGCGGAATAAATTGGCGAAGATCTCGCCATGATTGTGCAAGTTCTCGAACGAGAGTGTCGTCGTTTGCATATGCTGCCCCCAGCTTGCGTTGGTTTATCAACGCCCGCGAACACATCCGGCAAATGGGACGGCCTATATCAGCCGGTAATCTTTGGCGCGTTGAATGGCCTCGGCAGTCGTTCTCGCCAGTAGTTTCTGGCGTGCCGCCGTTAGTCGGGCCTTAAACGCGCTTTCTGAAATCCGCAGTTTTGCTGCGGCAGCTGCGTGCCGATCCCCCGCCGCGATACACCGCAGGGCCTCGATCTGAGCCTCTGTGAGACTCTCCGGCGGCTCGGTCATGTGGTGCAGCCGTCGGATACCTTTTTCGATCTCCTCTATTTCGTCGTCTCTGAACTCTCTTTCGTCACGCGCAAAACTCGATATCGTCCGCGAACTAACCGGTCCGGTTGACACGGTCAGCCCAAACACCAACCCGAACTCCGCAGCCTCGGTAAAAATACCGAACGGGTCGGGTATATTCATCTCGCTCCAGCGTGCGGCGCCCTCGGTCGAAAAGCCCCAGGCGATCGTCGGATCGCGCAACGCGTAAGCATTTTCCGTGTAATGATCCAACCAATCCTGCGGGTACGTCGAAAACTGAATCAGCGGCGACGCGTACCTTATGTGCAAACCAATAAAATACCCCGCCGAAACAAAAAGCGAGATCCTGTGAAGCTCGATATCCACGCCCGACTTAATCGACATATCCTTTTAAACAAGCCATGAAAAAACTCGTCAACCTTAAATTGTGGCCGCACCGAAAAGTCGCACGTCGCAATTTTACACGACGGGCAGACTTTTCAAGGTCTTATATAATTTTTTCGCGGTGTCGGTTAGGCCAAGTTGCGGCATTTGAAAGGATTTTAGACGTCCGAATTGCCGCCGATATCTGGCCGGGACAGGGACAATTTCTGGCGGAAATTGGGACAACGGCCAACGGCCCTGCGCGCAGTGGCCACAGCGGCGCCACCCGCCCGCGCGCATTATTTCCAAATTGTAAACAGTGTGTTAACTATTTTCGGCGGCTTCGGCCTCAAGCCGCGCCGTGTCGGCGGCGCCCTTGGCATCGGCGTCGCGGTCTACGAACTCGATAATGGCCATCGGGGCCATGTCGCCATAGCGAAATCCGGCCTTCAAAACCCTGACATAGCCGCCCTGCCGCTCGGCGTACCGTGGCCCAATTACATCAAAAAGTTTCGTAACATGAATGTCTTGCTTCAATCGCGCGGCAGCCTGGCGGCGCGCGTGAAGGTCGCCGCGCTTGCCAAGCGTGACAAGTTTCTCGACGATTCGCTTCAGCTCCTTGGCCTTCGGAAGCGTGGTTTTGATCTGTTCGTGTTCGATCAGGGACCCGGCCATATTGGCAAACATCGCCTTGCGGTGTTCGTGGGTCCTGTTCAGGCGGCGATAGCCGTTTGAGTGACGCATTTTATTGTTCCTTCGTTTTGCTTTGTCCGGCGGTCGATGCGTGTCGTCCGCTCACCTTGGGGCAGAGTTGCCCGGGGTTGGTGCGTGAAATCACGCCCCTACGGTTCGGTAGGGTGCGTGTTCACGCGCACCTAAAACTGGTCTTCAAACTTCTTGGCCAGATCCTCGATGTTTTCTGGCAGCCATTCCTCGACATCCATGCCCAGGTGCAACGCCATGCCCGAAAGAACTTCCTTGATCTCGTTCAGAGACTTGCGGCCAAAGTTCGGGGTCCGCAGCATCTCGGCTTCGGTCTTCTGGATCAGATCGCCAATATAGACGATATTGTCGTTCTTCAGGCAGTTCGCCGACCTGACGCTAAGCTCCAGCTCGTCAACCTTCTTCAACAACAGCGGGTTGAATTCCAGACCATCGTCTTCGCTGGACACACTGGCGCTTTCGGGCTCTTCGAAGTTCACGAAAATGCTCAGTTGATCCTGCAGAATGCGGGCCGCATAGGCGACCGCGTCGTCGGGCGTGATCGACCCGTCGGTTTCCAACTTCACCGTCAGCCTGTCATAATCCAGCACCTGACCTTCGCGGGTCGGCTGCACGTCATAGCTGACGCGCCTGACCGGCGAATAGATCGCATCGACCGGGACCAGCCCGATCGGCGCATCCTCGACACGGCTCTTGTCGGCGGCAACATAGCCTTTGCCGACATCCACCGTCAGTTCCATGAACACCTCAGCGCCTTCGTCGAGGTGGCAGATGACGTGATCCTTGTTCAAGATCTCGATGCCGGCGCTTTCGGAAATGTCACCAGCGGTCACCACCTGAGGGCCCTTGGACGTGATCGAAAGCCGCTTGGGGCCCTCGACCTCCATCCGGATTGCGACGCCCTTGAGGTTCAGCACGATGTCGGTGACATCTTCACGCACCCCGGCCACGCTTGAAAACTCGTGCAGAACGTTGTCGATCTGAACGCTGGTAATTGCGGCCCCCTGAAGCGAGCTCATCAGCACGCGGCGCAGCGCGTTGCCAAGCGTCAGACCAAAGCCGCGCTCCAGCGGTTCGGCGGTCAGCGTTGCCTGCCGCGCCGGGTCATTGCCCGGACTCACGTCAAGCTGCACCGGTTTGATCAATTCCTGCCAGTTTTTGTGGATCATGTGTCCCTCCATTCCAGTTCTGCCCCATGTCCGATTGGCAGAACGCCCGAGGTTTCAATCGACGGCCCCGGACCCCTGAAACCCAAAGGACCGGGCAAATACCAAATCAGACGCGGCGGCGCTTTGGCGGGCGACAACCGTTGTGCGCAATCGGCGTCACATCACGGATCGAGGTGATGTTGAACCCGACAGCAGCCAGCGCGCGCAGGGCGCTTTCGCGCCCCGAACCCGGGCCCTGAACCTCGATCTCAAGCGTGCGCACGCCGTGTTCCTGGGCTTTCTTGCCTGCATCCTCGGCGGCCATCTGGGCGGCATAGGGCGTCGATTTGCGCGACCCTTTGAACCCCATGGTCCCGGCCGACGACCAGGCGATCGCGTTGCCCTGCACGTCCGAAATCAGAATCTTGGTATTATTGAACGAACTCGTTACATGCGCCACACCGGCGGCGATGTTTTTCGAGACCTTCTTTTTGCCTGCGCGGCGGGTATCCCGTGCCATGTCTCGCGCCCCTATTTCTTTTTGCCGGCAATGGCCCGTGCGGGACCCTTGCGCGTGCGTGCGTTGGTATGGGTGCGCTGACCGCGCACCGGCAAGTTGCGGCGATGCCGCAGGCCGCGGTAGGCGCCCAGATCCATCAGACGTTTGATGTTCATCTGCACTTCGCGGCGCAGGTCGCCCTCAACCTTGAAATTCGCGTCGATCTGTTCGCGGATCAGCAGAACCTCGGCGTCGCTTAGTTCGTTGACTCGGCGCGACTGGTCGATGCCGGTAGTTTCGCAAATAGTCTTGGCCGAAGAATGGCCAATTCCGGTGATATAAGTCAGGGCGATCGGGACCCGTTTATGGGTCGGGATATTCACGCCGGCGATACGTGCCACGTGGCATTTTTCCTTTGGTTGCGGTTCCGTAGCGCCGGAACCTTTTTTCACAACTCAGGCCCGAGGCAGCATGCCGTCGGGCCCGGTCCGGCCAAGCGCGCGTGATTCGGGGGCCAAACCCCCAGGAAAATCAGGCGATTCTTGATCGGATGGTGCTGGGTATTGGGTATTTACGGGCGCGTCAAGTGCGGCGCGCGACGTCGCCCAATCTAATCCAAAATCGCCGCGATCTTTCCGGCCACGCGGTCCATTTTCGCCAGCCCGTTGATCGAGCTCAGTTTGCCGTGCGCATAGTAATAGCCGATCAGCGGCGAGGTCTTTTTATAGTATTCCATCAGCCGCGTGCGCAGGCTTTCCTCGTTGTCGTCGGCGCGGCGGGTAAACTCGGTTCCGCCGCAGACCAGGCATTTGCCGTCCTCTGGGACGGGTCGCGAAATGTCGTTGTAGGGTTCGCCGCAGGTGCCGCAGGTCGACCGCGCGACAATCCGCGCCACCAGCGCATCATCATCAACCCGCATTTCGATGACCGCATCCAGATGGACATTCATCTTGGCCAGCAAATCGCCCAGCGCGTCGGCCTGCGCCAATGTGCGCGGGAACCCGTCGAAGATATATCCGCCCGCCGAGCCTTCCTTCAGTTTTTCCTCGATCAGACCGATGACGATCTCGTCGGTCACCAGCTCGCCCGCGTCCATCACCGCCGCCACGCGCCTGCCAATTTTCGATTTTGACTTCTGCGCCTCGCGCAGCATGTCGCCGGTCGACAGTTGGACCATGCCGCGCTGGGTCTCCAGCCGCTTGGCCTGGGTACCCTTGCCGGCCCCGGGCGGTCCGAGAAGGATGATATTCATCGCCGCGCCGAACCCTTGCGTTTGCGTTTCCTGCCGCCCAGCTGCGACTTTTCGATTAGGCCTTCGTATTGATGCGCCAGAAGGTGGCTTTGAACTTGCTGGATGGTGTCCATGCCGACCGAAACGACGATCAGCACCGAGGTGCCGCCGAAGTAGAACGGAATGGCCAACTGGTTGCGGATGATCTCGGGCAACAGCGCCACCAGCGCCAAATAACTCGAGCCCAGCACCAGAATGCGGGTCACCACATAGTCAAGATATTCCTCGGTCTTTTTGCCCGGCCGGATGCCGGGGATGAACCCGTTCTGGTTTTTCAGGTTCTCGGCCACGTCCTCGGTCTTGAAGCTGACGTTGGCGGTATAGAAATACGTGAAAAACACGATCATCCCGGTGAAAAACAGCAGATAAAGCGGCTGACCCGGCCCGAAATAGGCCAGAATCGTCGACATCAGCGGCCCGGTCTGGTTGCCGGAAAACGTGCTGACCGTGGTCGGCAGCAGCAACAGCGACGAGGCAAAGATCGCCGGGATCACGCCTGCCGGGTTCACCTTGATCGGCAGATGGCTCTGGCCGCCGTCATAGACTTTCATGCCCACCTGACGGCGCGGGTACTGGATATGAACCTTGCGCAGGGATCGTTCGATAAAGACCACGAAAGCAAAGACCGCCGCGACCATCACCAGAACCCCGATGATCACTGCCGGGCTGATCGCGCCCGACCGGCCGCTGGCAAAGAACTGCGCCAAAGCCGCTGGCACTTCGGCGATGATGCCCACGAAAATGATCAGGCTGATGCCATTGCCGATGCCGCGCGCGGTGATCTGTTCACCAAGCCACATCAAAAACATGGTGCCCCCGACCAGGGTCACAATGGTGCCCATGCGGAAAAACCAGCCCGGATCGGTGGCCAGACCCCCGGCCT
The DNA here is from genome assembly GCA_047518005.1 of Brevirhabdus sp. GTDB lineage: Bacteria > Pseudomonadota > Alphaproteobacteria > Rhodobacterales > Rhodobacteraceae > JAKZRT01. Next base: position 1,292 of record JAKZRT010000168.1, on the reverse strand, counting down.
CGAGGCTGGCGGCCAGCCCGTAGGCCTGCATCGTCGCCAGCAGAACCGTGCCATATCGGGTGTATTGGTTGATCTTCCTGCGGCCCGCCTCGCCTTCTTTCTTCAGCTGCTCAAGCCGCGGCACCATGGCGGTCATCAGCTGAATGATGATCGAGGCCGAGATATAGGGCATGATCCCCAGCGCCAAGATCCCCATCCGCGATATCGCGCCGCCGGTGAACATGTTCAGAATACCGCCCAGCCCCGACGCCGCCTGGTCCATGAACGCTCTAAGCTCGGCACCGTCGATCCCGGGTACGGGAATATAGGTGCCGATCCGGTAGACGATCAAAAGCCCCAGCGTGAAGAGAATGCGGGACCGAAGCTCGGTCGCCTTGCCAAAGGCGCTCCAGCTCATGTTTGCGGCCATTTGCTCGGCGGCTGATGCCATCGATTAGGCTCCTTATCGCGGATGCGCCGCCCGCGGGGCGTCCCGACCGGCGGCGCGAGGAAACTGAAGGCTATGTAAGCCCCATACCTGAGGCAAACAAGGCGCTATTCTGACGCTGCTGGCGGGGCTGCGGTGGTCAGGCTGCCGCCTGCACCCTCAACCGCCGCGATGGCCGATTTTGAGGCGCCGGTAACGGCGAGCGTGACATTGGCCGAAAATTCGCCTTTGGCCAGAATCCGCACGCCGTCCAGTTTTCGGCGCACGATACCGGCCTCAAGCAGCACGTCCTCGGTGATGTCTTTCTTGGCGTCGAGTTTCCCCGCGTCGATGAACTTCTGGATGAGCCCCAGGTTCACCACAGCAAATTTCTTGCGATTGGGCTTGTTGAAGCCGCGCTTGGGCAGGCGCATATAAAGCGGCATCTGGCCGCCCTCATAGCCGTTGATCGCCACGCCCGAACGCGATTTCTGGCCATTCATGCCGCGCCCGGCGGTCGTGCCGGTGCCCGAGCCGGCCCCACGGCCAACCCGCTTGCGGGGTTTGGTCGCGCCCGCGTTATCACTGAGTTCATGCAGTTTCATGTCGCTTCTCCTGTGCCGGATATGGCCCCCAGCGACGGGAGCGGCCAACCACGGCGTTTCTTGGTTTTTCAAGTCGGGAAATTCACCCGGACTGGGGGCGTATAGAGGCAACGCGGGTCGCGATCAAGCCCTGCGCCGCCCTTGTGTCGGTAACACGCGATATGTCCGGTTTATGTACCAGATGATCTGTCCGGTTTTAGAACGCCTCCAAGCCATGGAGGGAGGCGATGCGTCGGACGGAGCAGGTACAGGGACTGAGATTGATGAAGTTCGAGGAGGTT
>JAKZRT010000167.1:0-7773 GCA_047518005.1 Brevirhabdus sp. | reverse complement strand
AAACCTCCTCGAACTTCATCAATCTCAGTCCCTGTACCTGCTCCGTCCGACGCATCGCCTCCCTCCATGGCTTGGAGGCGTTCTAAAACCGGACAGATCATCTGGTACATAAACCGGACATATCGCGTGTTACCGACATCTATGCCGGATGGGGGTTGACCCGAGATTTCGGCACGTTGCCGCCGGAGCGGCGCCGGGCAAGGCCGACGCTTGCCGGCCTCGCCCATGCGGTGCTGATCGGCTATCCGCGCTACTGCGACCCGGTGACCGGCCTGCCCTGCCCGCCCGAGGTAATCGTCGATCGGCTGGCCACGGGAACGCTGTCCGGGCCCGATCTGCGCGCGCGGCTGTTTTCGATAATTCGCACCCTGCTGCCCGGCTAGCGACCGGTGGTTGCCGACCGGCACCGCGCGGCGTACCAATTGCGTAGATGAGCAAGCCCATTTCACTCGCGCGGACCCGCAAAGCGCGCACCCGCGCCGCCCGGAAGGCGCAGGCCGACGCCAACGCCGCCAAATTCGGGCGCACCAGAGCCGAGCGCGCGGCGGATGACCTGGCCAAGGACATGGCGCGCAGGACCCTCGACGGGCACGAGCGCCTGCCATGACCCTGCGACCAGTCAAACGCTCGCTCACGCTGCGCGGCCACCGAACGAGTGTCAGCCTGGAGGATGATTTCTGGCAGGCCTTTCAGGACATCGCAAAAGAAAAAGGTATGGCGATCAACGCGCTGGCCGCCGAAATTGATACGAATCGAGATCTTGAAACCGGCCTTGCAACTGCGATCCGTCGGTTCGTGCTGCATCATTATCGCAGGTTGGCTGATACTGCCTAGTTTCGCCGCGCCAGCCGCAAACGTATCCCGTCCTTTGAGCGCACCGTCAGATGCGCCACCGGCACCGGCGGCGGCCCCTCGGGGGTCAACTGAAACGCCTGCAAGACCAGCGCCACCATCAGCGGCCCTTCGGCCATGGCAAAGCCCGCGCCGGGACAGGCGCGGCGACCTGCAGAGAACGGCACCCAGGCCTGGCGCACGGCGTCGCGGCCAGCTTCGGTCGCAAAACGCGCCGGGCAAAAGTCGTCTGCCGCCTGCCAGTGATCGGGATTGCGGTGCAGATGCCAGGGCGACACCACGATCTGAGCGCCAGCCGCAATATCGCGGTCGCGGAACCGGGTCGGACGGCTGGCTTGGCGTACCATCATCGGCACCGGCGGATAAAGCCGCAGCGCCTCGCGAAACGCGTCGCGGGTCCGGCTGAGCGCGGCGATCGACCCAATGTCCAGTGTGTCCCGGTCAAGGTTTTTGACCTCGTCGGCCACAGCGTCCTGTTCGGGCGGATGCGCGGCGAGCAGGTAGAGCGTCCAGGCCAGTGCCGAGGCGCTGGTTTCGTGCCCGGCCAGAAAAAAGATCGCCACCTGATCAACCATCTCGTGCGCGCTGAAGGTTTCCCCGGTTTCGGGGTCGGGAGTGGTCATTATCTTGGTGGCCAGATCGTCGGGCGCGCGGCCAGCGGCGATCTCGGCGGCGCGGGCCTTTACCATGTCGGCAATGGCGCGCCTGATCTGGCGCGCCGCGGCGCGCGCGCGGCGCGGGTAGAAGCGTGGCATCCAGCGCGGCAGGGGCAGAAAAGCACCCAGATTAACAAGAGGTTGCGCACGCTGATAGGCCTGGAAGGCGGTGAAAATCTCGGTCGCCAGCGCGTCGCTGATCGGCACCGAAAACAGCGCCCGAAATATGACATCTGCGGCGGCGCGGGCTGCCCATGGCTCGATCTCGGTTACACCCTCGTCCAGACGCGCCACTGCATCGCGCGCCGCTGCCGCAAATGCCGGAAAGGTCGCGCGCAGACGCCCGCCCTCGAACGCCGGGTCGATGATGCGGCGTTGCCGCGCCCAGGCCTCGCCGTTGGTCAGAAACACCGAGTTGCCCAGAAGCGGCCTCAGCCCCTCGCCGACCCGATCAGATTTGGGAAAGTGGCGCGCGTCATCGACCAGCACCCGGCGCACCAACTCGGGCTGGTTGACCAGATACGACCGGAAAAACGGCGTGCAAAACTCGGCCATCTTGGCGCGGTAGAGGTGCGCGGGCTGAGCCGACAGGACATCGCGCCGGAACGCCCGCAAATACTGCCACAGGCTTACGCGCCGGGCCCGCGCGGCAGGCTTGGGCGCGATCATGCGGCCATCGACGTATAGCGTGACGCGGCCACGTCGATGCGGCTGATCGACGGCTTTCGCCCGGCAAAACGGTCGGCCAGGGTCAGGCCGCCCGCGGTGATCAGGAAGTAATCATACCCACGCGGCCTGTCGAAGGCGCAAAGGTACTGAAAATGCAGGCGGAAGAACCGACGTCGCAGCGCCTCCCAAGTCTCGGGCTGTAACGACTGGCTGAATGCCGCAGACAGGACCAGCGGCCATTTCTGACCCTCGACCGGGGCCACGCCCGACACCCCCACGGGATCGCAAAGCGCGAACGAACAGCCGTCTCCGGGGGCCGAAACGTCGACCCAGGTCAGCGCATCGCTGGTTGCCAGATAATTCAAATCGGCGCGCAAACGGTCAGCGCGCGGCAAAAACGACACCATCGGGATCACCTGTCCAAGCGTCAAAAGCGCCAGCACGGGCCCGTCCGCAGGCGCGCGACCGTCGCGAACAAGATCGGCGATAACCGAGACCGCAATATAGGCGCCGGATGAGTGGCCAACCACCAGCACTTCGTCCCAGTCTTCGGTCAGCGCCAGCGCGATCTCGTCGGCGAAATCGCGCATCCGGGCCTCCAGCAGGTCCGGGTAGCGGCCCCAGTGGCGCGCCGAAAAGCCGTAATCATGCATCAGATAGTAGGCATAAAGGACGCCATCGCGCCGTCGGAAAAACCGCAGCACACCCCAGGCAGTGACAACAGCGGCGATGCCGGCGATGGCGTTGGCCAGAATCGGCCAGAACTGGCCGCCTGACAGCGACGCGGAAACAAACGGCGCGGCCATTTCGCCCATCCAATAGAGCCCGACCATCAGAAACCCGGCAGTTGGGACGGCCAGAAATACCGCAGCCAGAAGTTGCACCAGCAGCATCAATACTGGATAAAGTGCGGCGATCACCGGTCCTTTGCGCAACCACATGAGCCGCCGAAGCGTGCCCGACCAGAAATAGATAAACGCGGTTTGGAACAACAGCTTGTAAGTGGAAAATATTCCCTGCCGCAGCGTGGCCTGCACGATGTCAGACCACAGCAGTACCTTGAAATCGGCCAGCGCCACATGCCCATCAACCCGCGTTTTGGCCTGCCAGGCCATGGGCGCACCCTTTTTCTGACCCTGCTTGATCTCATAGCCGGAAATTTCTGCCTGTGCCTGACATTGCGTCCGGTAAAGCTCGCGGTACCGGCGCGGCGGCGTCGGGTCAAAGCCGGGGATGTAAAACACCTTGCGGCGGCGCACGGTCGGCGCCGGGACGGGGTTTGTCTGCTGCCTTGTCATGCGCACAGGATAGGCCAATGGTGTTACGAATTTAAAGGGCCTGAAACCGGGTCGGCAAGAATTGGCGGATGAAAATTGGAAAATTATCCAAAGCTCTGCAAAACCGGGAATTGTTCGTTCAGCCAGAGCGCGAATTCGGTGAATTGTCCGGTCGCCATCATCAGGCCCACGGTCCACAGCAACAGCCCCATGAGTTTTTCAATGGTGCCCATATTGCGCCGCATCCAGCCCATGAATCCCTTCAGGCGCGGGAAAAACGCCGCGACCGCCAGAAACGGCAGGCCAAGTCCCAAGGCGTAGGCGGCGAGCAGCGTCGTTCCACGCGCAATCGAGGATTCAGAGGCGGCCAGCGACAGGATGGCCCCCAGAATAGGGCCAATGCACGGCGTCCAGCCGAAGGCAAACGCCAGACCCAGAACATAAGCCCCCAGGGCCGAGCCGCCCCGGTCGCCCGCATCAATGCGGGCTTCCCGGCTGAGGAACCCGATCCGGAATATCCCCAGAAAATGCGCTCCGAAGACCATCACCACCAGCCCGGCCAGCAGGGTAAACTTGTCTTGATTTTGCAGGAATAACTGTCCAAAGGCCGACGCCGTGAAGCCAAGGAAAATGAATACCGTCGACAGGCCCAGCACGAAAAAGCTCGCCGAAATCATCGTCCGCCGACGCGCTCCGGCGTCCTGGTCCATCTGCGTCACCGACATGCCGCTCATATAGGCCAGATAGGGCGGCACAATGGGCAAGACGCAGGGGCTGAGGAACGACAAGGCCCCGGCAAAAAGCGCGATCATTAGCGACGGCAAAAGGGACGCGTCGATGATTTCAAGGCCGAACATGGGGCCTATCTAGCGTCGGTTGCGCGGGCCGTCACCCCACGATGCTCTCACATTGGCGTGGACAAATTGTAACATCTCGCCTACCCCGCCGCCCATGAACTGGGATGTTGAAGTTGATGCGCGGGGGCTGTTGTGCCCTCTGCCGGTCTTGAAGGCGCGCAAGCGGCTGGGGGCGCTGGCACCCGGTCAAACATTGAAAATGCTGGCCGACGACCCGGCTGCGGTTGTCGACGTGCCGCACTATTGCGCCGAGTCCGGGAACGTTCTGACCGGAGTCGAAAATGCTGGCGCGCATCATGTCTATTACATTTTGAAACCGCGCTGATTTTCGCTGCGCGGCCTGGCGAATTGGCCTAGGTTTGCCGCAACCCAGCCTGCGAGGACCGAGACCCTGTTTGAGATCCGCGATCTGCGCCTGTTGACCGCTCTGGCCCGCCACCGACATTTTGGCCGCGCGGCGCGAGACTGCGGGATGACCCAACCGGCATTTTCGATGCGCATCCGGGCGATGGAAGAAAAACTCGGCGCACAAATTGTGCGGCGCGGCAACCGGTTTCAGGGGATGACGGTGCAGGGCGAGGCGATTGTCACCCACGCACGCGGCATTCTCGACGGGGTCCGGACACTGGAAGAAGAGGTTCGCTCGGCAAGCGGCGAGGTCACCGGTTCGTTGATCCTGGGCGTTGTGCCGACTGCAGCGACCTACGCTGCGCGCCTTACCGTACCGCTTTACCAAATGTACCCCGGTATCCTGGCGCGCATCGAAACCGCGTCATCGCTGACCATTGCGAGCCGTATCGACGATGGCACCATTGATGCCGGTCTGACCTATAGCGACGGCATTTCGGGCGATCTGATGGTGGCCGAGCCGCTTTACGAGGAACACTACGTGCTGTTGGCGCCACGCGCCCTGGCACCGCGAACCGAGGGCACGATCACCTGGGCCGAGGCCGCCGAGCTGCCGCTGAGCCTTCTGGAACCCGGCATGGCCAACCGGCGTATTCTGGACCGCACATTTGAAGAGGTCGGAGCGCGTCCGCGGGTTATTTCGGAAACCAACGCGTTGACCACAACCATGGTCATGGCGCGCGAGGGCATGGCGGCCACCGTTATCCCGTCGATTCTGATCGAGACACTGGGGGCGCTGAAAGGCACAGTGGTGCTGCCGCTGGTCGACCCGGTGCTGACCAAGGAGATAGCCCTGGTGACCGCCGCTCGGGCACCGGCAAGGCCGACAATCGACGCCCTGCGCAAGTCGGCAGCGGCGTTGAAAAATGGCTGAACGCACGATCAAGTAGTCTTATTGATTATTCAATAATTTGGATTTGACGATACACGAGGCTTATGAAACACGGGGTCACCTGCAGCGGAGGGTCGCATGGCACCACTGGATGATCGCAAGGGCGTCTGGAAATCGGGCAAGGGCAAGGGGCGGCGCACGCCCAAGGGCCGGCAGCTGGATGATTCTGCGCTGGCCGAAGTGCAGGCCCTGCTGGGCGATCGTCCGCGGCGGCGCGATCTGCTGATCGAATTTCTGCACCTGATTCAAGACGCCTACGGGCATCTTTCCGCCGCGCACCTGCGGGCGCTGGCCGACGAGATGAAGCTGGCCCAGGCCGAGATTTACGAAGTGGCCACGTTCTATGCGCACTTCGATATCGTCAAAGAAGATGAAACACCGCCACCGGCGCTGACCATTCGGGTTTGCGACTCGCTCAGCTGCGAACTGGCCGGGGCGGATGCCCTGCGCAAAGCGCTGGAAAACGGAACGGACCCGACCCAGGTGCGGGTTCTGCGCGCGCCCTGTATGGGGCGGTGTGACACGGCACCGACGCTTGAGCTGGGTCATAACCACATCGACCATGCAACGGTTGAAAAGGTGCAGGCGGCGATCGACGCGGAAGACATTCATCCGCATGTGCCCGACTACGAAGATTTTGCGGCCTATCAGGCGGACGGCGGCTATTCGGCGCTGGCTGAGCTGCGGCGTGGCGGCGACCCCGAAGCGGTGCAGGACAAGCTGCTGGCCTCGGGCCTGCGCGGCCTTGGCGGGGCTGGGTTTCCGACGGGCCGCAAATGGTCGTTTGTACGCGCCGAACCCGGGCCGCGTTACCTGGCCGTAAACGGCGACGAAGGCGAACCGGGAACCTTCAAAGACCGCTTTTATCTGGAGCGCACCCCGCATCTTTTCCTAGAGGGCATGCTGATCGCCGCGTGGGCGGTCGAGGCCGAGACGTGTTTCATTTACATGCGCGACGAATATCCGGCGATTCTGAACATCCTGCGGCGCGAAATTGCGGCGCTTGAGGGGGCCGGTATCGTGGCCGAAGGCTATATCGACCTGCGCCGCGGCGCGGGTGCTTATATCTGCGGCGAGGAAAGCGCGATGATCGAGTCGATCGAAGGCAAGCGCGGTCTGCCGCGCCACCGCCCGCCGTTCGTGGCGCAGGTGGGTATTTTCGGGCAGCCGACGCTGGTCAACAACGTCGAGACGCTTTGGTGGGTCGCGAGGGTCTGCCGCGAAGGACCCGAGTGCCTGAATGCGACGACAAAGAACGGGCGGACCGGGCTGAAAAGCTATTCGGTATCGGGCCGGGTTGCCGCCCCGGGGGTTTACTTGCTGCCTTCTGGGTCGACCATCACCGACATCATCGAGGCCGCCGGTGGCATGGCGACGGGCCACGCGTTCAAAGCCTATCAGCCGGGCGGGCCGTCGTCGGGCCTGTTGCCTGCGAGCATGTCCGACATCCCGCTGGATTTCGACACACTGCAACCGCACGACACCTTCATCGGCTCGGCGGCGGTCGTGGTGTTGTCCGACCACGACCGGGCCCGCGATGCGGCGCTGAACATGCTGCGGTTTTTCGAAGACGAAAGCTGTGGTCAATGCACCCCCTGCCGCGCCGGTTGCGAAAAGGCGGTCAAGCTGATGCAGGCCGAGCGCTGGGATCAAGCGCTTTTGGAAGACCTCTGCCAGGTCATGGGCGACGCCTCGATCTGCGGACTGGGACAGGCCGCGCCGAACCCGATCCGCCTGGTGATGAAGCACTTTGGGGGGGAGATCTGAGATGCCTGATGGCAATAACATTGAGCAGGTCAAATTCACGCTCAACGGTGAAGAAGTCTCGGCACCCAAAGGCTGGACCATATGGGAGGCCGCGCAGGGCCGTGGCCTGATCATCCCGCATCTGTGCCACAAGCCCGAACCGGGATACCGGCCCGACGGCAACTGTCGCGCTTGCATGGTCGAGGTCGAGGGCGAGCGGGTGCTGGTCGCCTCGTGCATCCGGCCGGTGGCGACAGGCATGGTGGTGACCACCGATTCCGACCGCGCCGAGAAATCGCGCAAACTGGTGGCCGAGCTTCTGGTCGCCGACCAGCCGACGCGCGACAAAGCGCACGATGCAAGCTCGCATTTTTGGGATATGGCGGCGCTGAACGGTGTTGAGAACAGCCGTTTTC
>JAKZRT010000166.1:0-12260 GCA_047518005.1 Brevirhabdus sp. | reverse complement strand
CCGGATCTTCAAATCCTACGAAGACATCGTCGCGCTGTGCTGCCAAGCCTGGAACAACCTCATCGACCAACCATGGAAGATCATGTCCCTCGGCATGCGCAAATGGGCGCATGGGTTCTGATCAATGACCGTTGGTATTATAGCAGAATCGCCTTCTCGCCGCACTGAATATCGACGATACTTGGGAAATGCGGGATAAAGCTAGGGTAAATTCGGAGACGCGATCAGATTTTTGCGCTAGCGTCAAAGAACTCCACGGTCTGCCTGCCGAGTTTGCTGAGCTTTCTGAGCTTTCTGAGCTTTCTGAGCTTGCCAAATATCGCCGAAAGTTTGCCCAATCCTGTTGGGTGGGCGGCTGCAATCCTTGGCGCTGTCGTTCGCCTTCCACATCCATTGAAAAACCACATTGTTAGACTGCCAATTTGCATACAAAAAGGATCAGAGTCTACCGCACCTTTAGCGTGGCGAGGCCGATCAGCGCCAAAATCAGGCTGATAATCCAGAACCGGATCACGATCTGGCTTTCGGGCCAGCCGCGTTTCTCGAAATGGTGGTGGATCGGGGCCATCAGGAACACCCGCTTGCCGGTGCGCTTGAAATAGAGCACCTGGATGATGACGCTGAGCGCCTCGACCACGAACAGCCCGCCGACGATGGCCAGCACCACCTCGTGCTTGGTGGCGACCGCGATCGCGCCCAATGCTCCACCCAGCGCCAGCGCCCCGGTGTCGCCCATGAAGACCGCTGCGGGGGGGGCGTTGTACCACAAAAAACCCAGGCCGCCGCCAATCAGCCCGGCGCAGAAGACCAGGATCTCGCCGGTTCCAGCCACGTAATGCACGTCGAGATACTCGGAAAAATCAGTGCGCCCGACCGCATAGGCAATCACCCCCAGCGCTCCGCTGGCGATCATCACCGGCATGATCGCCAGCCCATCGAGCCCGTCGGTCAGGTTCACCGAATTGGCCGCCCCGACGATGACCAGCACCGCGAAGGGGACAAAGATGATGCCCAGATTGACCAGCGCGTCTTTGAGCACCGGAAACGCCAGCCGCCCGGCCAGCGGAATATGGTCTTCGAACCGCGCGGCCATAATTGCGTCGTTGAGCCCGTGCAGATACAGCGCCCAATAGCCGGCGATGGCGGCGATCAGCAGGCCCAGGGCGAACCGCACTTTGCCCGACACGCCCTTGTTGCTGTTTTTCGAGACCTTCGCATAATCATCGGCAAAACCGATCAGGCCGAAGGCGGCGGTAACAAAGAGAACCAGCCAGACAAAGCCGTTGTCCATGCGCGCCCAGAGCAGCGTCGAGACCAGCAGCGCCCCCAAAATCAGCGCGCCGCCCATCGTGGGGGTCCCGGCCTTGGTCGCGTGATGGCCCTCGGGGCCGTCTTCGCGGATCGGCTGGCCGTGGCGTTGGCGGCGGCGCAGCAGGTTGATCAGCGGGCGACCGAAGATGAAACCGAAGATCAGCGCCGTGAAAAACGCGCCCCCGGCCCGGAAGGTGATGTAGCGAAACAGGTTATAGACGTCGCCGCCGTCGGAAAACTGGGTCAGTTCATAGAGCATCTAGGTGGTCTCGCTTGCATCGGTGAGTTGCGGATGGCCCATTTTGCGGATCGCGTCAACGACACGGGACACGTGGCTTGATTTCGAGCCTTTGACAAGGATGACATCGCCGGGCTGGATCAGACCGCGCATCCGGGCGGCCAGCGCGTCGGCGTCGCGCACCCATTGCCCGCGTTTCTCGGGCGGCAGTGCGGCCCAGGTGCCGTGCATTCGCGGCCCGGCGCAGTGAACCAGATCAATCGCCGCGATCGACGCCAGAGCGGCGATGTCGCGGTGCATCCGGGCCTCACCCGCGCCCAGTTCCGCCATATCGCCGAGCACCGCGATGCGGCGCCCGGTGCCGGTCGGTGCACTTGCCGCCAGAACTTCGAGCCCGGCGGCCATCGAGGCGGGATTGGCGTTGAAGGCGTCGTCGATCAGGGTCAGGCCGCTGTTCTCGCGCACCGGATCGAGGCGCACCGTTTCGCGCGCACCGCGGCCCCGCGGCGGTGACCAGGGCGCAATCTCGGTGGCGGCCAGCGCCAGATCGGCGCCCAGCGCCTCGGCCGCAGCCAGCGCGCCGAGCCCGTTCATGGCAAAGTGCCGACCCGCCGCGCCTATCTTGAACAACAGCGGCCCCTGCGGTGTCTCGCACTGAACCACGGTGGCCTCAGCGTGCTGGGTCACCGAAATGGCGCGATACGTGCAGCCTTGGGTCGCCCCGAATGTCACGACGCGCGCGCCGTGGTGGCGGGCCGCATCACGCAGTTGCGGCGTCACCGAGAGATCGCCGTTGATCACCGCAACGCCGCCCGGTGCCAGGCCCCCGAATATCGCCGATTTCTCGTCAGCAATCGCGGCCACATCGGCGAAGGCCACAAGATGCGCGGCCGATACCGTGGTGATCAGGGCAACATCGGGGGCGGCCAGGGTGGCCAGCGGTGCGATTTCGCCCGGATTGCCGGTGCCGATCTCGATCACGCCAAATTCCGCATCGCGCGGCATCCGCGCCAGGGTCAGGGGCACGCCAAGGTGGTTGTTGAAACTGGCCTGCGCGGCATGGGTCCGGCCCTGACCGGCCAGAATGTCGTGCAGCATTTCCTTGGTCGAGGTTTTGCCCGCCGATCCGGTCACCGCCACCACTTTGGTGCGCGCGCGGCCCCGCGCCGCGCGGGCCAGCGCCCCGAGCCCGGTGAGCACGTCGCCGACCAGCAACAGCGGGCACGCCGCGTCCAGACCCGCAGGCACCCGCGAGACCAGCGCCGCTGCGGCCCCGCGCGCGAACGCGTCGGCCACGAAATCATGCCCGTCGCGCTGGTCCTTAAGCGCCACGAACATATCGCCGGCCCGGATCGAGCGCGTATCGATCGACACCCCGGTTGCGGAAAAATCGCCGCGCAACCGGCCGCCGGTGGCCGCGGCCGCCTCGGCACCGGACCAGAGTGCACTCACGCCCGGCCACCGTCCAGAGCGCTGACCGCGACGCTGGCCTGTTCCCGGTCGTCAAACGGAAATATGTCGTCGCCGACCACCTGGCTGGTTTCGTGCCCTTTGCCCGCGATCAACAGTGCGTCGCCCGCCGCCAGCGAATCGACGCCGCGCAAGATCGCCTCGGCGCGGTCGCCTACCTCGGTTGCCTCGGGGCAGCCCTGGCGCACCATGGCCCGGATCAGTTCCGGGTCTTCGCTGCGCGGATTGTCGTCGGTGACGATGGCGCGATCGGCACAGCGCGCCGCCGCCTGCCCCATCAGCACCCGCTTGCCGGGGTCGCGGTCGCCACCGGCGCCAAACACCACGATAAGCCGCCCCAGAACATGCGGCCTGAGCGCCCTTAGCGCGGTGGCCAGCGCATCGGGCGTATGTGCATAATCGACGAATACCGCCGCCCCGTTGGTCCGCGTCGCGGCCAGTTCCATGCGCCCGCGCACCGTCGTCAGCGTCGGCAACGCCCGAAACACATCATCGGGGGCCGCACCAGATCCGATCGCCATACCTGCCGCCATCAACACGTTTTCGGCCTGAAAACCGCCGATCAGCGACAGCCGGACCTGGCACACCATTCCCTGCCATTCGAACCGAAGGTCCTGACCGGTGGCGTCAAAGCGCTGGCCCGATATTTTCAGCGCCGCCGAGCGCGACCGGCCGACGGTCAGAATGTCCTGCCCGCGCGAGTCCGAGCAATCGACAACTTGGCTGCTGCGCGGGTCGTCGATATTGACCACGGCGGTGCCATCCTCGCCCAGAACATCGGCAAAGAGCCGCAGTTTGGCGGCAAAATAATCATCGAAACTGTCGTGATAATCCAGATGATCCTGGGTAAAATTGGTGAAACCGGCAGCGTCCAGACGCACCCCGTCAAGGCGGCGCTGGGCCAGCCCATGCGAGGACGCCTCGATCGCGGCGTGGGTCACGCCAGCTTCGGCCATGTCGGCCAGCGTGCGGTGCAAAAAGATCGGTTCGGGGGTGGTGTGGCCGGTCGCAACGGTGAACGCGCCTTCCACACCGGTGGTGCCGATATTGGCCGCCTCGAACCCGAGCGCGCTCCAAATCTGGCGGGTGAACGTGGCCACAGAAGTTTTGCCGTTGGTGCCGGTCACTGCGACCAGCGCGTCCGGCTGACGGCCTGACCACAGGGCGGCGGCAAAGGCCAGCGCCTGACGCGGATCCTGCGCAACCACCACCGGCACCCGCGCATCGCGGAGAAGTTCGCGCGCCATCGCGGCGCCGTCGCGGTCGGTCAGAACCGCCGAAGCGCCGCGAGCCAGCACCGTTGCGATAAAGGTCGCACCGTGAACCTGAAGCCCCGGAAGGGCCACAAAAAGATGCCCGGCCGCGACCTTGCGGCTGTCCACGCTGAGGCCGGTTATCGCCGCCTCGCGCCCGTCGCTTGCGCGCAGGCCCAAGGCCGCAAGTGTCGATTTTCGTGCGCTGCCCGCCATGGTTGCCCGCCTTCTGCCGATCAGTTCGTCTTCAGTGTTACCGCGATCATCCGCCCCTGTTCAATCGCCGGCCTCAGGCCCAGCAACGGGGCCACGCGGCGAATGATCTCGGCGGCCACCGGAACCGCCGTCCAGCCGGCGGTGCGGCGCGGCTCAAGCCCCGAGGTTTCAACCGGTTCGTCCAGCATCACCACCAGAACATAGGCCGGGTCGTGAGCCGGAAAGGCGCTGGCGAACGTCGCGATCACCCTGTCCTGGTGATACCCACCGTTCTTGAGGTCGGGCTTGTCGGCGGTGCCGGTCTTGCCAGCGACCGTATAGCCCTGGACATTGCCAAGCGTGGCGGTGCCATTGGTGACCACCTCGCGCAGCATAACCCGCAGGTGCGCCGAAGTGTGTTCGGACACCACGCGGTTGCCAGCCTTCGGCCCGGCCTGAGGCAACAGCGTGGGCGTGATCCGCTGCCCGCCGCCCAGTATGGTCGCATATCCCGCCGCCAGTTGCAGCGGGCTGATCGACAGCCCGTGGCCGTAAGATATTGTCATCGTCGAGATTTCGGACCAGTTTTTCGGCACGATCGGTCGCCCCGAGGCAGCTTCGGCCAGTTCCAGGTCGACCGGTTGCAAAAAGCCGAGCGCGCCCAGGAATTCGCGGTGCGCCTCGGGCCCGATCTGCATCGCGATGCGCGCGGCTCCGATGTTGGAGGATTTGACCACCACGTCGCTGACCGACAGCCGCTTGCCGTAATTGTGGAAGTCGCGGATGCGGTATTTGCCCCACTTCAACGGCCCCGAGGTGTCGATCATCGTCTCGGCGCTCACCAGACCGCTATCCAGTGCCTGGGCGATGGTAAACGTCTTGAAAACCGACCCCAGTTCATAGACGCCCTGAACCATGCGGTTGAACACCGGATCGTCTTCGGCGGCACCGGTCCAGGAGCCGCGCGGCGGATCGTTTGGGTCGAAATCGGGCAGCGAAACCATGGCGATAACCTCGCCGGTCTTGGCGTGCATCAGCACCGCACCCGCAGCCCGCGCCCGCATCAGACCTATGCCACCGGCCAGCACCCGTTCGGTCGTCGCCTGGACGCCAAGGTCGATGGACAGCGTCAGCGGCTTGCCGCCGTTGCCTGGGTCGCGCAGATAATCGTCGAAGGTTTTTTCGACCCCCGCCATACCGATCACTTCGGCCGAATGCACGCCTTCGCGCCCAAAAGACGCGCCGCCCAGGATGTGCGCAGCCAGCCGACCGTTGGGGTAAAGCCGCATCTCGCGCGGCCCGAACAGAAGCCCGGGTTCGCCGATATCATGCACCGCCTGCATCTGTTCGGGGCTGAGTTTGCGCTTGATCCACAGGAACTTGCGCTTGCCCTGGAACCTGGCCAGCAGGTCGTCGGCTGCGAGGTCTGGAAATACCGCGGCCAGTTCGCGCGCGGCGCGCGGCCTGTCGATCATCAGACCGGGCTGGGCATAAAGGCTGTAGGTTCCGATATTGGTGGCCAGAATGCGCCCCTGCCGGTCCACGATGTCGGCGCGTTGCGACAGGATCGAGGTGGTCGAGACAGCAGCACGGGGTTCGCGCGGTTCGGACGAGGCCAAAACCCCCATGCGCGCCCCGACGACGGCAAAGGCCGCGAAGAACATCAGACCCAGCAGCAACAGCCGGCCCTCGGCGCGGGCCCGCGAGGCGTCGCGCGTCGCCTCAATGCGGGCGCGGATGTTCTCGCGCTCGATGACGTCGGGGTTTTCGCTGGCCTCGCGGGCACGAATGACCCGGGCCAGGGGGCGGAGCGGGGTGCGGATCATTGGCCCGCACCGGCACCGGGGCGTTCTGGGCGTCCGGCAACCGTCTGGTCGGGAAAGGCAATCTGGTCGACCCGCCCGAAGCTCTCAAAGCTCAGCGGCAACAGCCGCAACCGGTCAAAGTTGATCGCCGCCAGATCGCGCAGCCGGTCGGGGCGGTTCAGATAGGCCCATTCGGCGCGCAACACCGCCAGCCGTTCGCGGGCCACTCCGATGTCGCGGTGCAGGCGATCGACGCGCTTGAGTTCGGTCTGGGCGGCATAGTTCTGCTGGTAGGCCCAGACCGCCAGCCCTATGACACCCAGAACCGAGAGAATGTAGAACAGTGGCCTCATGACCCCAAAACCCCTGACAATTTCACCCTCGGCGGCCCCACGGCCCGCCGGTCGACCGGCGCGGACGGGGCCCCGGTTCGCCGCGCGATGCGCAGTTTGGCCGACCGCGCGCGCGGGTTTGCGGCCAGTTCTTCGGCGTCGGGCGATATTGCTTTGCGCGTGACCAGCTCGAAACCCGGCTGGGTGGCGGCGCGGGCGGGCGCATAGCGGCTGCCGCCGCCGCCGGGACCCGACCGCGCTTGCAGGAACCGTTTGACGACCCGGTCTTCGAGCGAGTGGAAACTGACCACGGCCAGCCAGCCGCCGGGTGCCAACGCCCGTTCGGCCGCCTCCAGCCCCGCAAGCAATTGACCGAATTCGTCATTCACTGCGATCCGGATCGCCTGAAAGGCGCGCGTTGCGGGGTGGATTTGACCGGGCTTTGCGCGCCGCAGGTGCCGTTCGACAATCGCGGCCAGGTCGCGCGTGGTGGTGATCGGGTGATCTTTGCGACTGGCGACAATCGCCCGCGCGATGCGGCGCGCGGCGCGTTCTTCGCCGTAGTGATGAAGGATATCGGCCAGAACACCTTCGTCGGCTTGCGCCACAAGGTCGGCCGCCGTCGGCCCGATCTGACCCATGCGCATGTCAAGCGGCCCGTCGCGCATGAACGAAAAGCCGCGGTCAGGCTGGTCGAGCTGCATCGATGAGACGCCCAGATCCAGCACAACGCCCTGCACGGCCTCGCCCGCATGATCGTCGAGCCCGCCAAATTCGCCCTGCACCAGCCGCAGACGGCCGCCGAATTCCGCGCCCCAGTCGGCCGCCAGTTCCAGCGCCAGGGGGTCGCGGTCGATACCCGTCACGACGTCGGCGCCTGCGTCCAGGAGCGCCCGCGCATAGCTGCCCGCGCCAAGCGTGCCGTCAATCCAATGCCCGGAAATATCGCCGACCGCGTCCAAGATCCGGCGCAGCAGAACGGGGATATGCGGAGGCGCAGCGGAAGATTGACGCGCCGTCGCCGCCATCGTCACTCTCCCTTTGAGCGGTCCAGAAGGATGAGCGGGTCGAAGTCGTCGGGGAGACCGTCAAGCCAGGCCTCGGTCTTGGCCAGTTCTTCGGTGTCGTAGGTTTCGGGCTTCCAGATCTGGAAGGTGTCACCCGCGGCGATGAAAAACGCTTGCGCACCAAGCCCAACCTTGGCGCGCAGTTTGGCGGGCAGTACCAGGCGCCCGGTTTCATCGACCGAGGTCGGGATAGATTGTCCGTGAAAAAGCCGCTGCAACATGCGCCGTTCCATCGACCCGCGTGGCAGCGCCTCGATCTGGGCGTCAACCTGATTGATCGCGCGAACCGTGTAACATTCCAGATAGGCCCGACGATGGTCGCCGTAAACGATGACCAGACCGGGGGTCAGGCCGTCGGTCCAGTCCGGGTCGCCGGCCTCGAGCACACGGCGAAACGAGGCCGGGATCGACACCCTGCCTTTGCCGTCCACCTTGTGGTGGCCTTCGCCTCGGAATCTGCGCGCCAAATGGCCGCCCTTTCGCTGTCCCCGGTCCACTTTGTTTCCCCGGCCAAACCCCAGAGACGGAAACGGCGGATTGAGCTGCTGCCACTGCCCAATCCGCCGCCCTTGTCCCATTTCTGGGTCCATCCGGTACCGCGAGCCACCTGGGGGGATGTTCTGCTCGCTCGCGCGCCGGACAAGTCGTCGATGAGGCGGGTGCCTGTATGAAACCTGCACTTGGGGGATGTGCTTTGCGGGGTCTTGGTGCCCCTGGCCCGTCCTCATCGTGTCGTCAGGGATGACATGGGAATTCATGGAATTCAAGGAAAATATTGGCATCACGCCGGTAATCCTGCTGCGCTGTTCCAATTCAGCACCGGGGATTCGCTTATTTGAAGCCCATTCCGTGCTATATATAGCGACAGGCACCGTAACTTGCCACAATATGGGCGCATGTGGCTGCTAAAGCGCACCTTCCCATGAATTCCCTGATTATTGGAGAAAATTGGTGTATCTCGCCGCCTCGCGGCGTGCTCCTGGGCCATTGCCCGGCCATCGACCCGGTGATTCGGGTGCGAATGGAATATGTCCCACAACGTCCCACCCAGGACGCGACCGGTCCAGTCATGCAAATGCTGCATAGCAGCAATTCCAAAGAAATCATTGTGCAACTGCAGCATAGACGTTAGCTAGGGCGCATCGGATCGGACGGTTGCTTCTCCTCCCTGACAACCTCCCCGACATGGCGGCGGTGCCCCCTCCCTGGCACCGCCGCACATTTCCGGCCACAGCCGCCGGGCCCCAAAACGAACCAGACCGTTCCACCCCCATGATGGGCGGCCATCACTGCCCAGCGCCGGCATGGCGCGCCAACCCTTCACGTGACCGCAGGTGCCCCCTGCCCACAAGGATATGACCAATGACCACCAAATCGCTTTTTTACGGCCCAAAAACATCGCTGGTCGATGCAATCTCGAATTGGGTTCGGGCCGCCAAAACCGCCGCCGACCAACGGCGGCTGTACCGGCAAACCGTCCGCGAGCTGTCTTCGTTGTCCACGCGCGAATTGAATGACATCGGCCTCGGCCGCTGGTCCATCCATGACATAGCGTCTGACGTGGCCTACGGCGCGCGTACCTGACCCTGTCTGATCGCTAAAATAAAGGCGGTGCTGGTTCTGGCACCGTCGTTTTCGTGGAGCGTGATCGCCGGAACCTATTGAAGGTGGTTACCGCAAGTATCCCGGTCGCGCCTTGCAACTTTGGCCCAGATTTCCCACCCGTGCGCCTCAGAACGGAATGTCGTCGGCCTGGTCGGCGCTGACAATAAAGCGCGCCACAACGTTTTTGACCCCGGCCTTGTCGAAGGCAATCTCGAGCTTGTCGCCCTCGATACCGGTCACCGCGCCATAGCCGAATTTTTGGTGAAACACGCGGTCGCCCAGCCCGAAGCTGGATACCGCGTCCAGATCGATGACTTGGGATTTGCTTTCGCGCGGCTGGCTGATCGGGCGGTCGGACATGCGCATCTGCATCCGCTTCCAGCCCGGCGAGTTATAGACGTCGGCCCGTGCCGCCCGGTCTTCGAGGCCGCCACTGGTCATGCCCGCCGCCCCGTATCCGCCACCGTAAAGCCCCGGCGGGGTCAGCACGTCAACGTGGGCTTCGGGCAATTCGTCGATGAAGCGCGACGGCAGCGCCGATTGCCACTGGCCATAGACGCGCCGGTTGGCGGCGAATGATATCGTACACAATTCTTCGGCGCGCGTGATGCCCACATAGGCCAGACGCCGTTCTTCCTCCAACCCGGCAACACCGCTTTCGTCCATAGTCCGCTGGCTCGGGAACAGCCCGTCTTCCCAGCCGGGAAGGAAAACGGCGGGAAATTCTAGCCCCTTGGCGGCGTGCAGGGTCATGATATTGACCCGCGCTTCGCCCGCGTCGCTGGCGTTGTCCATAATCAGGCTGACGTGTTCGAGGAAACCCTGCAGGTTCTCGAAGGCTTCCAGCGCCTTGACCAGTTCTTTCAGGTTCTCCAGCCGCCCCGGCGCCTCGGGCGTCTTGTCGTTCGCCCAATGGGCGCTATAGCCGCTGTCGTCGAGCACCGCCTCGGCCAGTTCGATGTGGCTTTCCGCCCCCCCGCGCGCGCGCCGCGCCCACGTGTCGATAAGGTCGACCAAAATGGCGAGTTCCTTGGCCCCGCGACCGGTCAGGCCCCTGGCCGCCAGCAAGACCCGCGCGCCTTCGACCAGGCTGACGCCACCCGCGCGCGCGGCACCCTGAATTTTCCGCTGCGCGACATCGCCGAGCCCGCGTTTGGGCGTGTTGACCACCCGCTCGAACGCCAGATCGTCGTCGGGCGACACCGCGAGGCGGAAATAGGCCATCGCATCGCGGATTTCCAAGCGTTCGTAAAACCGTGGCCCGCCGATCACCCGGTATGGCAGGCCGATGGTCAGAAACCGGTCCTCGAAGGCGCGCATCTGGTGGCTGGCGCGCACCAGAATGGCGACCCGGTCGAGCCCCACCTGGGCCAGCCCGCGGGTGCCGACCTGCATCGCCTCAATCTCCTCGCCGATCCAGCGCGCCTCTTCCTCGCCGTCCCAATGGCCGATCAGGCGGACCTTCTCGCCCTCTTCGGCGGCGGTCCAAAGCGTCTTGCCCAACCGCCCCTTGTTGGCCGCGATCACGCCTGCCGCCGCGCCCAGAATATGCGGGGTCGAGCGGTAGTTCTGTTCCAGCCGGATCACCTTGGCACCGGGAAAGTCCTTTTCAAAGCGCAGGATGTTACCGACCTCGGCGCCGCGCCAGCCATAGATCGACTGGTCGTCGTCGCCCACACAGCAGATATTTTTGTGCCCGCCCGCCAGCAGCCGCAGCCACAGGTATTGGGCCACGTTGGTGTCCTGATATTCGTCGACAAGGATATAGGCGAACCAGCGGCGGTATTGCGCGAGCACGTCGTCGTGGGTCTGAAATATGGTCAGCACATGCAAGAGCAAGTCGCCGAAATCGACGGCGTTCAGTGTTTTCAGCCTTTCCTGATAAGCGGCATAGAGCGCGCCGCCCTGGTGGTTGAACGCCGCCACTTCGGCCTTGGACAGCTTTTGGGGCGTCCAGGCCCGGTTTTTCCAGTTGTCGATCAGCCCCGCAAGCAGCCGCGCGGGCCAGCGTTTTTCGTCGATGTTTTCGGCCCTGATCAGTTGCTTGAGCAGGCGCAGTTGATCGTCGGTGTCCAGAATTGTATAATTTGTCTTCAGCCCCACCAATTCCGCATGGCGGCGCAACAGCTTTGCACAGATCGAATGGAATGTGCCCATCCATCTGATTGGCTCCTTCAAATCAAACGGTGTCTTGGCGAGCCGCACTTGCATCTCGCGTGCCGCTTTGTTGGTAAAGGTTACTGCCAGAATTTCGTTTGGTCGGGCCGTCCGCGTTGTCACAAGATGCGCGACCCGAGCCATCAGCGCCTTGGTCTTTCCGGTGCCCGCGCCTGCAAGCATCAGAACCGGACCCTGCAAAGCTTCGACCGCCGTTCGCTGGTTGGGGTTCAGCCCGTCAAGGTAACGCGGCTCACCCCGCGCCGCCACCGCCCGCGCTGCCAGCGAGGATTTCCCCGCCGCCTCGAACGCCAGATCTTCATCGAACCCACTCATGAGCGCACCATAGGGCCAACCTGCGCCCATGAAAAGCTATGTTCTGCGATTGTTCCCGGTCCGGCCGTCACGTCAGGCGGCTCTCAGAGCCTCCCAAAGTGCGTTGCCGGAAACACCCAGGCTGGCCTCGGCTGCCGCGATTGCCTTTTTGGTGTTGCTGCCGGTTTTTCCGTCGATGCCTTTGGGGTCAAACCCCGCCTCGGTCAGCAAAAGCTGCTGTTCCATGACCGGCACGTCGCCTTCCAGCGCATCACGGGCGGCCTTGGTCAGAATGATCCGATCAGCAAGCCCATTGATGCCGCCATTGATCCCGCGGGTCACTTGTTCATGGTCCGGCACATCGGCCCATTCCAGGGCCGTGTTGCATCAATCACCGGACAAGCGCGGAGTACCCTTACCCGTGAAAATGGTCAGCCAACTGACTCAAACCTGGCACAGCCAAGTTCGGTCATTCTGTTAAGAGCCCGCACACCGATCTGTGCCTCAGTTTT
>JAKZRT010000165.1:0-8846 GCA_047518005.1 Brevirhabdus sp. | reverse complement strand
GCAGTGAGACGCTGTCAAAATCGTTCCGTAAGTCGATAGGCGCTGCCATGGCGAACCTCATTGGTTCACCACATTGAGTCAGAGATCGGACCGCTTGGGAATCCCCAACGTGAGTCAGGCATTCCGCTCGGTGGTATCAGGGCGGATTTGAGGCGCTGAAAGACGTGTCACTCGAGATCGAAGAGGGCGAGATCATCGCGCTCCTCGGGCCCAATGGCGCGGGAAAAACCACACTGATTTCAATCATATGCGGTATCGTCGACCCCACGGGCGGCAAGGTGACCGTGGGCGGTCACGATATTCGGACCAGTTTTCGTCAGGCGCGCAAATTGATCGGCCTGGTCCCCCAGGACATCAACCTCGAACCCTTTGAGAAGGTCAAAAACACGGTGCGGTTTTCGCGGGGTCTGTTCGGCAAACCCCGCAACGATGCCTTTATCGAAGACATCCTGACCCGTCTCAGCCTCTGGGACAAACGCGACACCCAAATCATGGCGCTTTCCGGCGGCATGAAACGCCGGGTCCTTATCGCCAAGGCGCTCAGCCACGAACCGCGCGTTTTGTTCCTCGATGAACCGACCGCCGGGGTCGACGTGGAACTGCGCAAAGACATGTGGGAGATTGTCCGCGACCTGCGCGCCGACGGCGTCACCATCATCCTGACCACCCATTATATCGAAGAGGCCGAAGCCATGGCCGACCGCATCGCGGTGATCAACGACGGGCGAATTCTGCTGGTCGAAGACAAGGTCGATCTGATGACGCGAATGGGGTCCAAGGAAATGCGGATCGAGCTGCAGGCACCGGTGTCCGAGATCCCCGAAAGCCTGACCAAATATGCCCTGACCCGCACCGACGACCCCTGCGTATTGGTGTATACCTACGACACCCGCGGACAGCGCACCGGAATCACCACGCTTTTGTCCGACCTCTCGGCGGCTGGCATGGTTTTGCGCGACGTGCAGACCGACCAAAGCTCGCTCGAAGACATCTTTGTCTCGCTGCTCGGAGAAGCCGCATGAACCCGCAGGCAATTCTGGCGATCTATCGCTTTGAGATGGCGCGCATGGGCCGGACGCTGGTGCAAAGCCTGATCTCGCCCGTCATCTCGACCGCGCTTTATTTCATCGTGTTCGGGGCCGCCATCGGCAACCGCATTCAACAGGTCGAAGGCGTCCCTTACGGCGCCTTTATCGTGCCCGGCCTGATTATGCTGACCGTGATGCAACAATCCATCGCCGGGGCCAGTTTCGGCATCTATTTCCCGAAATTCATCGGCACGATATTCGAGCTGTTGTCCGCACCGGTGTCATTTCTGGACATCACCGCCGGTTACGTCGGTGCAGCGGCGACCAAATCGTTGATCATCGGCACCGTCATATTGGCGACGTCGTTCCTGTTTGTCCCGATCCAAATTGCGCACCCGTTCTGGATGTTCGGCTTTCTGGTTCTGACGTGCCTGTCGTTCAGCCTCTTTGGCTTCATCATCGGCATCATTGCTGGCAACTTTGAACAACTTCAACTGGTGCCGCTGCTGGTGGTCACCCCGCTGGTGTTTCTGGGCGGCAGTTTTTATTCGATCACCATGCTGCCTGACTTCTGGCAGACGGTGACGCTTTTCAACCCGGTGGTGTATCTGATTTCCGGCTTCCGCTGGTCGTTCTTCGGCGTGGCTGACGTCGGCGTCGGCGTCAGCCTGTCGATGGTCGTCCTTTTCCTCGGCATCTGCCTGGCAACCATCGCAGTGATTTTCCGCACCGGATACAAGATCCGCAACTGATCCGGTCATTCGTCTGGTTGCCTTGTGCCGGGGGTCGGGCGTCTTTACATGGGCCAGCATGAAACGTTGGATCCCCTTCATGAAATCCGACCCCCGCGTCGCCGTCGTGCGGCTCTCGGGGGTCATCTCGTCGGTCGGACGCCCCGGTTCCGGTATCAACGATCAGGCAGCCGCACCCCTCCTTGACCGCGCCTTTCGCCGTGGCAAACCCCAGGCGGTGGCGATCAGCCTCAATTCGCCCGGCGGCTCGCCCGTGCAATCGTCGCTGGTTGCGGCGCGCATCCGGCGGCTGGCAGCCGAACACAGCCTGCCGGTCTATGTCTTTGTCGAAGACCTTGCGGCCTCGGGCGGTTACTGGATTGCCTGCGCGGGCGACGAGATATGGGTCGATCAGACCTCGATTGTCGGCTCGATCGGCGTGATCTCGGCCTCGTTCGGGCTGCACGAATTCATCGCCCGCCATGGCATCGAACGCCGGGTCCACACGGCGGGCAAGTCGAAAAGCTTTCTCGACCCGTTCAAGCCCGAGAAACCGGCCGACGTGAAGCGCCTGAAGGCCATCCACGAGCCGATGCACGACATTTTCATCGACCATGTGAAAACCCGCCGCGGCCCGCGTCTGAAGACCGAAACCGACCTTTTCACCGGCGATGTCTGGGTGGGTCAACACGCGGTCGACCAGGGGCTGGCCGACGGCATCGCGCATCTGGTGCCCAAGATGAAGGAACGTTTCGGCGACAAGGTGAAGTTTTCGGTCTACGGCCAAAGACGCCGGATATTCCAACGCCTCGGCATGTCGCTGATGACCGATGCGCTGGACCTCATCGAGGAACGCGCCGCCTACGCGCGCCACGGGCTGTGACCGGATGATCATCAAAGCAGTCATGCTGTTTCTGATCGGGGTGTTTGTGCTGGCCATGTTCGGGCGGCTGCGCCTCCCCGGCGCTGACCGCCTGAGGTCGCGCAAATGCAGGAAATGCGGCCGCTTCAAGATCGGCAAAGGCCCCTGCCCCTGCGGCGAGGGCTGACGTTTGGACTGGCTCGCAACAGCGGCGGGGCTGGCGATATTGCTCGTTGCCGGCGACGCCCTGGTCAAGGGCGCGGTCAATCTCAGCCTGCGGTTGGGCATCCCGGCCCTGATCGTCAGCCTGACCGTCGTCGCCTTCGGCACCTCGGCACCGGAAATGCTGGTCGCAGTCAGCGCGGTGCTGGACCAAGCACCGGGCATCGCCATCGGCAATATCGTGGGGTCAAACACCGCCAACATCCTTTTGGTTCTGGGACTTCCGGCGCTGATATCCGGCCTGAACACATCGCATTTCGACACACGCGAATCCTATGTTTTCATGCTGATAGGCTCGGCGCTTTTCATCGGAGCCGCGTTTCTGGGGCCAATTACCTGGGTGCATGGGCTGGTCCTCTTGGCGGCCCTCACATTCGTTCTGGCCGATGCCATCTCGGACGCCCGCGCGCACCGCCGCGACCGCGCCCCGCACGCCGAAACGGTGGCAAGCGCAAATCCGATGATGTCGGGCCGAAGAATCACCTTGCTGCTTTTGGCCGGGCTCGTCGGTCTGCCGCTCGGCGCCCAGCTTTTGGTCGACGGCGCGGTCAGCATCGCGCGCACTTACGGCATCCGCGAAAGCGTGATCGGCTTGACCCTGATCTCGGTCGGCACCTCGCTGCCCGAGCTGGCCACAACCGCCGTCGCCGCGATCCGCCGCAACGCTGACGTCGCGCTTGGCAATGTCATCGGCTCGAACATGTTCAATACGCTCGCCATTCCCGGCATCGTCGCCCTTCTGGCCCCGATCCCTGTCGACCGATCGATACTCAGCTTCGATCTGTGGGTCATGCTGGGGGCATCGTTGTTGCTTTTGCCCTTCGTTTTCAGGCGGCTTGACATATCGCGCGTCTGGGGGGCAATTTTTGTGGTCGCCTATGCGATCTACATTGTCGCCGTGCTAAGTTAGGGAACCCGACATGGCAAAACGCGCGCTTGTGACCGGGGCCGGTCGGCGCCTCGGGCGGGCAATGGCGCTGTGCCTTGCAGGCCGGGGCTATGACGTCGCCGTGCATTTCGCTACGTCCGCTGCGGGTGCCGAAAAAACCGCTGCCGAAATTCGCAAGATCGGACGACGCGCCGAAACGTTTGGCGTCAATCTGCTGGACGAGGCCGCGACGCAGACGCTTGTGCCCACCGCCGCGCAGGCCCTTGGCGGTCCGATCTCGGTCTTGGTAAATAATGCTTCGGTCTTCGAATACGACACGCTAGCAACCGCGACCCGCGAAAGCTGGGACCGGCACATGGCCAGCAATCTGCGCGCCCCCTTCGTGTTGACCCAAGCCCTTGCAGCCCAAATGCCCGCGCCCCAGGCCGATGCCAATGGCGAACCGCTGGCCGCCGGGCTGGTGGTCAACATGATCGACCAGCGGGTGCGCAAGCTGACGCCCGAATTCATGAGCTATACCATCGCCAAAATGGGTCTCTGGGCTTTTACGCGCACCGCCGCGCAGGCGCTTGCAGGCCGGGTGCGGGTCAACGCCATCGGACCGGGTCCGACACTGATCGGGTCGCGCCAGTCAAAAGATCACTTCGCCAGACAACGGGCCGGTACGGTGACCGGACGCGGCTCGAACGCTGAGGACATCACCGGCGCGCTTGGCTATTTTCTGGATGCGCCCGCAGTCACCGGCCAGTTATTATGCGTCGACGCCGGCCAGCACCTGGCCTGGAAAACGCCCGACATCGTCGGCTCTGGCTGAGCTCGACCGACCGATTACAAGTTCTGCCCTAGACCAGTTGTGCACCGCCTGCGAAATCGTAACAAAAGGGTTACCAAACCCTTAAGATTCGTGAATGATATCAATATTTTGGCAGAGCCGAATTTATTTTCTGAACAATTTCAACACCTTGAAAAACTGCCTATTTTTTGGGCACATCAACGAAATTGGCTGAATCCAACGAGAAAATCGGATCGACGCAAAGTTCTCCGCAGTGTTATCCACAAGAACAGTGGACAGGTTTTCTCTTGATCTGGGTCCCGTAAGGTTGCAGCGCTAGGGGGGAATCATCAGGCCGCAATGACCGATACCGACACAAACACTGAAAGCCAGACAGGACCGACGGGCCATGCCTGTATTCAGGGCTACTTGAAAACACTCGACAATTCGCCGGGCGTCTATCGCATGCTCGATGCCAAGGGTCGCGTTTTATATGTGGGCAAGGCGCGCAGCCTGAAAAAACGTGTCTCAAGCTATGCCAAACCGGCAGGTCACAGCGCCCGCATCGCGCGGATGATCCACGCCACCACCTCGATGATGTTTCTGACCACCAAGACCGAGACCGAAGCGCTGCTTTTGGAACAGAACCTGATCAAACAGCTCAAACCCTATTTCAACGTCCTGCTGCGCGACGACAAAAGCTTCCCGAATATTCTGGTGACCGGTGACCACGAATTCCCGCAGATCAAGAAACATCGCGGTGCCAAAAAGCAGAAAGGCACCTATTACGGTCCCTTCGCCAGCGCCGGAGCGGTCAACCGCACGCTCAACCAGTTGCAAAAGGTGTTTTTGCTGCGCAATTGCACCGATGCCTCGTTCGAGACGCGCACCAGGCCGTGTCTTCTCTACCAGATCAAACGCTGTTCGGCGCCCTGCGTGGGGCATATCTCGCAGGGCGACTACGCCGGTCTGGTGGGCGATGCCGAGCGGTTTCTGACCGGGCGCTCGACACGCGTTCAGGAACGGCTGGCGACCGAGATGCAGGCCGCATCGCAAGCAATGGATTTCGAGCGCGCCGGTGCCCTGCGTGACCGGATACGCGCGCTGACCCAAGTGCAATCGAACCAGGCGATCAACCCACGCAGCGTCGCCGAGGCCGATATCGCAGCGCTGCACATGGACGGCGGTCAGGCCTGCGTGCAGGTCTTTTTCATCCGCGCCAACCAAAACTGGGGCAACCGCGACTTTTATCCCCGCACCGGATCAGGGGCCGAGGCGGGCGAGGTGCTCGAGGCGTTTCTGGGTCAGTTTTATTCGACCAAAACGCCGCCGCGTCAGATCATCCTGTCGCATGCGATCGACAATTCGGATCTGATGACCGATGCGCTGAGCCAGGCGGCTGGCCGCAAGGTCGCGCTGATCGTGCCCCAACGCGGCGAAAAGGCCGAACTTGTGGCCGGGGCCCTGCGCAACGCCCGCGAAAGCCTGGCGCGGCGCATGTCCGAGACCGCGACCCAGGCCAAGCTCCTGATCGGCCTGGCCAAAGCGTTTGACCTCGACGGCCCGCCTGAGCGGATCGAGGTCTATGACAATTCGCACATCCACGGGGCGCATGCCGTGGGCGCGATGATTGTCGCCGGTCCGGACGGCTACCAGAAAAACCAGTACCGCAAGTTCAACATCAAAGGGACCGACCTGACCCCCGGCGACGACTTTGGCATGATGGCCGAGGTCCTGATGCGCCGCTTCAAGCGGCTCATGAAAGACGACCCGGACCGCAGCGCCGGCACCTGGCCGGACCTTTTGCTGATCGACGGCGGTGCGGGGCAGATCAGCGCTGTTCAGGGTATTCTCGATGAACTGGGCGTCACCGACATGGCCGTCATCGGCGTCGCCAAGGGGGTAGACCGCGACGCGGGAAAAGAAGAGTTTCACCGCCCCGGCACCCGGCCAAGTGCACTGCGCCACAACGACCCGGTGCTCTACTTCATCCAGCGTCTCAGGGACGAGGCGCACCGCTTTGCGATCGGCACCCATCGCGCCAAACGGGCCAAATCCATTGGCGCGACGCCGCTCGACGACGTGCCGGGCATCGGTGCCACCCGCAAACGCGCGCTTTTGGCGCATTTCGGGTCGGCCAAGGCAGTCAGCCGCGCCGGTCTGGCCGATCTGAAAGCGGTCGATGGTATCTCGGGTACGCTGGCCGAGACGATCTATGATTTTTTCCACGCAGGCGGCTGACCAGCCCCGCGCCCGATCCGGTGTCCGACGCTCGGGCACCGCAATGTTTCACGGCATTGTCCCGATCTCTTCCAACCCGGCACCCGAAACGATATATTCGAGCCGATGCAGATGACCGTCCCGAATATGCTCACCATCCTGCGTCTGGTCGCGGCACCCGGCGTTGCGGTGATGTTCCTGTATTTCGCCCGCCCCTGGGCCGATTGGTACGCGCTGATCCTATTTGTCACCGCCGCGCTCACCGATTTCGTCGACGGTTACCTGGCGCGGCGCTGGCGGCAGGTCACTAGGCTGGGCGCCATGCTCGACCCGATCGCCGACAAGGTGATGGTGGTCATCGCCCTGATGGTCATCACCTGGCTTTACGGCTTTCGCGGGGTGGTGGTGGTGCCAGCGACGATCATCCTGTTTCGCGAGGTCTTCGTGGCGGGCCTGCGCGAATATTTGGGCGACACGGCCGGGCTTTTGAAGGTCACCCGCATCGCCAAATGGAAAACCACCGTGCAACTGGTGGCGATCACCGTGCTTTTCGCCGCTGGGGTTTTCCAGCACGAGATCATCGAACGCGTGGTTGGCATGGACGCGTCAATCTATCGCGGTATTCTGGCCGGCGAAATTCCCGATGACATCGGCCTCAGGTGGAACCACTGGGCTTTCAACGCCAGCCGAACCGGTGGCATTGCCCTGCTCTGGCTCGCGGCGTTGCTGACCGCAATCTCGGGCTTTGACTATTTTTTCAAGGCGCGCCCTTACCTGCGCGACGACGCATCATGATCAAAGTTCTCTATTTCGCCTGGGTCCGCGAGCGCATCGGCGTGCCGCGCGAAAGCGTGGAAACCTCTGCGACGACCGTCGCCGAGCTGGTCGAAGAGCTCAAAACCCGCGAAGACCGCTACGCCGCCGCTTTCGCCGATGTCTCGGCGGTGCGCGTGGCGCTCGACCAAGAGCTGGCCGAGTTTGACGCGCCCCTCGCAGACGTGCGCGAAGTTGCGTTCTTCCCGCCGATGACGGGCGGCTGATGGCCGTCCGCGTTCAGGAACCCGCCTTTGACGTCGGCGCCGAAAGCTCCGCCTTTGCCAGCGGCAGATCTGACGTGGGCGCTGTTGTCACCTTCACTGGCCTGGTACGCGACACCGCCGCGGGCGACTTGCAGGCGATGAAAATCGAACACTACCCCGGCATGACCGAACGCGCGCTTGCGGCCATCGCCGACCAGGCAACACGCCGCTGGTCGCTGCTCGATTGCCTGATTATCCATCGCTATGGCCACCTGGCGCCGGGCGAGGCGATCATGATGGTCGCCACCGCCGCCGCGCACCGGGGCGATGCTTTTTCGGCGGCGGAGTTTTTGATGGACTACCTCAAATCTCGCGCGCCGTTCTGGAAAATGGAAGTGACCGCATCCGGGTCGGCCTGGGTTGCTGCCCGCGACGATGATGAAACCGCCCTCACCCACTGGAGTCGCAAATGAAAACCGCCAAGGATTATCTCGATGAAGCCAACGCCAGTGTTCGCCGGGTCACGCCTGAGGAAGGCATCGCAATTCACGCGCGCGGCACAGCCGTATTCGTCGATGTGCGCGACTCGGGCAGCCTCAGGCAGACCGGCATTATTGCCGGTGCGCACCACGTCCCGCGCGGCATGATCGAGCTTTCCGCCGACCCCGCCAGCCCCTTTCACAAGCCGTTCTTGCAAAAAGACGCCCAAATATGCCTGGTCTGCGGCGCTGGATCGATGGCCGCAATGGCGGGCAAGACGCTGCAAGATATGGGGTTTTCAGACGTCACCAACGTCGGCGGCACAGCCGCCTGGATCGAGGCGGGGGGTCCGATCGACAAGGTGTCATAGGCGGCTGCATTGGCTATTCTTGGCGCCGCGCGTGCCGCGCGTCGCCCGCGTAGCGAGGGGCGCTGCCCCTCGCGCTCCCCGAAGTATTTTTGGCAAAATGATGAGTGAGCAGGGTAATACCAACGGCATTTAACATTGACCGATATGGGCCCATTTTCGCATTCCGATTGATGTGATGGTTTCGGGCTGTGCGACGAGCTTGTTCCAAGCTTCGCATCCAGCATCGACGATGGCATTGTAGTCTTCGAACACG
>JAKZRT010000164.1:0-18039 GCA_047518005.1 Brevirhabdus sp. | reverse complement strand
GGGCGCCACGCAGGGCCTGACCACCGCGTGGCTGGCGCTCAGCCCGGCAACGCCCGCCTCGGGCCGCATGGACTTCGTTCGCGCCAGCCACAAAAATGCGATCCTGCCCCACGACGACACGTTCGACGCCAACAATCTGCTCAGCCGCGGGCAGGAAGTGCGTGCAGAGGTCGACGAGGCCGACAAAACTTCGATCGAACTACAGCCCGGCCAGATCAGCCTGCACCACGGGCTGACTATTCACGGGTCAGGCCCCAATACCTCAAACGACCGCCGCATTGGGGCCGCTGTCCGCTATGTGCGCCCTGACGTGGCCCAGAAAGTTGGCAAGGCTGACTATGCTCAGCTTGCGCGCGGTTGCGACCGGAACGCGAACTTCATTCCTTTCGATCCGCCAACCGCCGCCTTCGCGCCCCGGTCCCTTGAATTGCACCAGAAAATTCGCGACACTCAGGCCGCTGTCATGATGAAGGGCGCGCGCGGCACTTCCGCCATTTACGCCAAAGGATAGGCCCCATGGACCACGTCAAATTCACCGCCATGAAAGACGGCGACGCCGAGGACTATGCTTATCTGGTCGCGCACGAGGTCGCACACACGCGTGGCACCGCCGACCGTCTGCTGGCTGCGATGGTCGAACTTGACGTCGGCCTGTCGGGTTACCAGATCACGCGGCTGGGCCACAGCTTGCAAGCGGCCACGCGGGCCGAACGCGACGGGGCCGATACCGACTGGATCGTCGCGGCACTTCTGCACGACATTGGCGACATCTTTGCCCCGCACAACCACGATGAATACGCCGCCACCATCCTCAAACCCTTCGTGCGCGAACAATGCACCTGGGTGGTGGAAAAACACGGCGATTTTCAACTGGCCTATTACGGCCGCTACGTCGGCGCCAACCCGTCGAAGCGCGATGCCTATAAAGGCCAGCCCTATTTCGACGATTGCGCCACGTTTTGCGAGCGCTGGGACCAGTCGTCGTTCGATCCCGGCTACGATACCCTGCCGCTCGACCATTTCCGCGAACGCGTGCACGCGGTCTTTGCCCGCGCGCCTTATGACCCGGCGGTGATACGCGCGGGCGCGCGCGAACCTTTGGTTGCGCTCTAGCCGCGCTTGCGGGTCTTTCCCTTGTAAGCCCGACGCGCTACACGGCCCGCGACCAGCACGCGGGACGCGAAGATGCCGATGGAAAAGACTTTCAATGCCGCCGAGGCCGAGGCGCGGATATACGCCGCCTGGGAAAGTTCGGGCGCGTTTCGTGCCGGCGCGGGCAAGCGGCGGAGTGAGACCTTCACAATCATGATCCCGCCGCCCAATGTCACCGGCGCGCTGCATGTGGGCCATGCGTTCAACAACACGCTGCAAGACATCCTGATCCGCTGGCACCG
Organism: Brevirhabdus sp.; assembly: GCA_047518005.1. GTDB lineage: Bacteria > Pseudomonadota > Alphaproteobacteria > Rhodobacterales > Rhodobacteraceae > JAKZRT01. The sequence continues at coordinate 16,645 of JAKZRT010000164.1, read as the reverse complement.
GATGCGCGGGTTCGACACGCTCTGGCAGCCGGGGCAGGACCATGCCGGGATCGCCACCCAGTTGCAGGTCGAAAAGATGCTGGTCGAGACCGCCAACATTCGCCGTCGAGACATGAAGCGCGAGGATTTTCTGGCGCGTGTCTGGGACTGGAAAGTTAAATACGGCCAGACGATCATCGATCAGCTGAAACGCATTGGTGCCTCGTGCGACTGGTCGCGTAACGCATTCACTATGTCCGGCGCGCCCGGCGCCCCTGCAGGGGAAGAGGGCAATTTCCACGACGCAGTTATCAAGGTTTTCGTGAAAATGTACGAAGACGGGCTGATTTATCGCGGCAAAAGGCTGGTCAACTGGGACCCGCATTTTGAAACCGCGATCAGCGATCTCGAGGTCGAGAATATCGAAGAACCCGGCCATATGTGGCATTTCAAATATCCGCTCGCGGGGGGCGCGACCTATGAGTATTTAGAGAATGATGACGATGGAAACGTCACGCTTTGCGAGACCCGCGATTATATCGCCATCGCCACGACGCGCCCCGAAACCATGCTGGGCGACGGCGCGGTCGCGGTTCATCCGTCTGACGCGCGCTACGCCCCCATCGTCGGCCAGCTATGCGAAATTCCCGTTGGCCCCAAAGAACACCGCCGCCTGATCCCGATCATCACTGACGACTACCCCGACCCCGATTTTGGATCGGGGGCTGTGAAAATTACCGGTGCGCATGACTTCAACGACTACGCGGTGGCGCAGCGCAACGACATTCCCAAATACCGCCTTATGGACACTCGAGGCGCGATGCGGGGCGACGGTGCACCCTATGAGCAAGCCGCCACGCGGGCACAGGCGATTGCCGAGGGCGCAGTTTGGGACGGGGCCGAGGTTGACACGCTCAACCTCGTGCCCAACGATCTGCGCGGCCTCGACCGGTTTGACGCGCGCGCCTTGGTTGTCGACCAGATCACCGCCGAAGGGTTGGCGGTGATGATCCCCAACCCCGAGGCTGACCCCGCCCTTGAACCCGTTGCGCCCCCCCCCTCCCGTGGGAGGGGGGATGGGGGGGAGGCCGCAGCTGAGGTCCCGGATCAAGTCCGGGACGGGGAAGCTCGCGCCCCGGCCCCCGAGCCGGGGCCTCAATTAATCCCCCTGGTCGAAGCAAAGCTGATCATGAAACCCTACGGCGACCGTTCAGGCGTCGTGATCGAACCGATGCTGACCGACCAGTGGTTCGTCGACACCGCCAAAATCGTCGGGCCTGCACTGGACGCGGTGCGAAACGGCGATGTGAAAATCATGCCCGAAAGCGGCGAGAAGGTGTATTTCCACTGGCTGGAAAACATCGAACCCTGGTGCATCTCGCGCCAGCTCTGGTGGGGCCATCAGGTGCCGGTTTGGTATTTTCCGAGTTACAAATTGAAAGCGCTGCTGACAGAGGCACTAAGCTCTGATCCAGACAATGCACTAATTCGACAGTCGCTCGAAGGCCTTGGAGAAGTTAGGAACTTAGCGACAAGCGGCGGCGCATTTGCGTTCTGCGCCGCCAACCGGGAACAGGTGCGGGAAAAGGTTGAGAGGATTTACTCCAGAGCGGCAATATTCTTCGATACCGAAGCGGAAGCGGTTGAATACTTGGACGCAAACTACGAGACACCGAATTTCAAGACACCTCTCTACCGCGACCCCGACGTCCTCGACACATGGTTCTCATCCGGCCTCTGGCCGATCGGCACCCTCGGCTGGCCCGAGGACACCGAAGAGCTCAAAAAATACTTCCCCACCGACGTTCTGATCACCGGGCAGGACATCCTCTTTTTCTGGGTCGCGCGCATGATGATGATGCAGCAGGCCGTGGTCGGTGCGAACCCGTTCCACACCGTCTATCTGCACCAGCTTGTCCGCGACGAACACGGCAAGAAGATGTCCAAAACCACCGGCAACGTGATCGACCCGCTCGAGATCATCGACCGCTACGGCGCCGATGCGCTGAGGTTCTCCAACGCCTCGATGGCCGCCATCGGCGGGGTGCTGAAACTTTCCGAAGACCGCATCAAAGGCTATCGCAACTTCACCACCAAACTTTGGAACGCGGCGCGGTTTGCCGAGATGAACGGGGCCTATTCGGGCGGGGTCAAAACCCACAAACCGGTTCACGGGGCGGGGTCAAAACGCACAAACGGCCTTCCCGACAGGGTTCAAAACGCACAAAACTCGGCCAACAAATGGATCGTGGGCGAGGTCGCCCAAGCCCGCGAAGCCGTCGATGCGGCGCTGAGCGCTTACCGGTTCAACGACGCCGCGAACGGGCTTTACGCCTTTGTCTGGGGCACAGTTTGCGACTGGTATCTGGAGTTCTCCAAACCACTTCTTGCGTCCGAAGACGCTGAAATTATTGAAGAAACCCGGGCCACCATGGCCTGGGTCATTGACCAGTGTCTGATCCTTTTGCACCCTTTTATGCCGTTCATCACCGAAGAGATCTGGGGTACCCTGGCCGAGCGGCCCAACATGCTGGTCCTGGAACCCTGGCCCGAGTATCAACCCGCGGATTTCGTTGACGAAAACGCCTCTGGCGAATTGAGATGGGTCATCGCGCTGATCGAAGCGGTTCGGTCGATCCGCGGCGAAATGGGCGTGCCGGCGGGCGCCAAAATTCCGGTGATAAAGCAAGCGCTTGACCCGGATGGCGAAACTGCCCTGAACGCCAATCAAACCTTGATTACTCGCCTGGCCCGGATCAGCGAAATTACCCCCGGCGATGCGCCCAAGGGTGCTGTCACCGTTGCGGTGCGGGGCGGCACTTTTGCGCTTCCGCTGGCGGAAGTCATTGACATCTCTGCAGAAAAGGCGCGCCTCCAAAAGTCGCAAGGCAGGCTTTCCAAGGAAATCGGCGGTCTCTCCGGACGGTTGAACAACCCCAAGTTCGCCGCCTCTGCGCCGCCCGAGGTGGTTCAGGATACCCGCGATAACTTGGCGCTGCGCGAAGAGGAAGCGGCCAAAATCGCCACGGCCCTGGCCCGTCTCGCCGACATGGCATAAGTTGCCCATCAGGCAACCCCCTGAAAGACCAGAGTAAATCGCCCCTTGCGGCACCCTGCACGCACGTTATCCTTGCCCCATGACCGACCGCCATCCCCGCCTGACACCCCTGGCCACAGGCCTTCCCGCCACCGTTCCGTTCGTCGGCCCCGAAGCCCAGGAACGCGCCCGTGGTCGCCGGTTCGTCGCACGCATCGGGGCCAATGAAAACGTCTTTGGTGCCTCGCCCAATGCCATCGACGCGATGGCGCAGGCAGCCAGCAGCTCTTGGATGTACGGCGATCCCGAAAACCACGACCTGCGCCACGCGCTGGCCCAACACCATGGAATCCCAGCGGAAAACATCATGGTCGGCGAAGGCGTCGACGCGCTTCTGGGCTATCTGGTTCGCCTGATAGTCAGTCCCGGGACTCTGGTGGTGACCTCCGACGGGGCCTATCCGACTTTCAGCTATCATGTCGCCGGCTATGACGGCGCGCTGGTCAAGGTCCCCTACCGCAACGACCACGAAGACGCTCCGGCGCTGGTGCAAAAAGCCCGCGATACGGGCGCGCGGCTGATCTATCTCGCCAACCCCGACAACCCCATGGGCACCTGGTTGGACGCGCGCCAGATCACCGCCGCGATCAACGCGGTCGCCCCCGGCGCGCTGCTGGTTCTTGACGAGGCCTACTTGGAATGCGCCCCGACGTCGGCCGCCCCGCCGCTCGACCCGTCCGACAGCCGTGTCATCCGTTTTCGCACATTCTCAAAGGCTTACGGCATGGCGGGTGCGCGCGTGGGCTATGCCATCGGGCATGCAGACCTTATCGCCGCCTTCAACAAGGTGCGCAATCATTTCGCCGTGCCCCGCATCAGCCAGGCCGGGGCGTTGGCGGCGCTGGCCGATCAGCCGTATCTTGCGCAGACGCTCAAGCGCATCGCCCAGTCCCGCGACGCCATTGCGGCGCTGGCGCGCACGAACGGCCTGACGCCGCTGGCATCGGGCGCGAATTTCGTTGCGATCGACTGCGGCCAAGACGGCGATTTCGCGCGCCGGGTCCTCGGCGAGTTGATATCGCGCGATATTTTCGTCCGGATGCCGTTCATAGCTCCCCAGGACCGCACCATTCGCATCAGCTGCGGACGGCCCGCCGACATCGAACATCTCGCCGCGGCCCTGCCCGAGGCTCTGGAAACCGCCCGCCGCTAGCCATGCGTTCACGCCAAGTTTACGCGGGCTTCACCCCGCAATGCTAAGCTTGGCCAGCGAGGTTTCATTGACCCAACGCCCCCATATCACCGCAGCGCAAGACTTTACGCTGCCCTTCCTGGTCAGCGTCTCGGTGCTGATTTTCATCGGCCTGTTCACAATCTGGGTGGTCCGGGGGCTGATCGCTGCCTGTGCTGTGGGCTGGCTGACCGACCGTTGCATAACTTTTGGCGCGCGTATCAAGGGCCTCTAGCCATCCGAATTTAGCTGTTTTTCCAATTACTTCAAGGGCAATTGGCCGCTTGCGGTCCGAACCGCCAGGCCCGCATCCTCGGGTGCATCACACCCGGGCAATTTCGGTTGCCGCTGCCTCGACCGCGCCGGTGCCATGGCGAACCCCAAGCGCCTTCAGCCCGGCATCAACGGCTCCCAAAACTCCCATCACCATATGCGCGTTCACATGCCCCATATGCCCGATCCGAAAAAATCGATGCCAGTGCGGGTCATCGTCCGGCACCATCCCCAGGCCAACGCCAAGCGTTACACCCGCCCGCTCGGTCAGCCAGTCGCGCAATTCGGTGCCCTTGCCATCGTCGAGGCTCAGCGCCGTCACCGCATGGCTGCGGTGCGCGCGGTCCTCAATGTTTACCCGCAGCGCCCCGTCGCCCGAGCCCCAGACCTCGGCCGCCGCCCAGATCGCGCGGGCCAAGCGGGCGTGCCGGTCCCAGACCGCCTCCAGCCCCTCCTCCAGGATCATGTCCAGCGCCTCGCGCAGGGCATAAACGTGGTGCGTCGGCGCCGTGCCGTAAAAGGTCTGGTAGTATTCTTGCGGGTCCGCGCGAGGCCGCCAATCCCAATAGGGGCTGACAGCGCTGGCCCGACCCCGCGCCTCGGCAGCCCTTTGATTGAAAAAGACAAATCCCAATCCCGGCGGTGTCATCAGCCCCTTTTGGCTGCCCGCAGTCATCACATCGATGCCCAGCGCGTCCATCTCGAACCGCTCGCACCCAAGCGAGGCCATGCAGTCGGCCATGAAAAGCGCCGGATGCTCGGCGGCATCCATGGCCACCCGGATTGCGGCCAGATCGTTGCGTACGCTGCTCGCCGTATCCACATGAACCGCAAGTACGGCGCGAATTTCATGGCCCAGGTCGGCGCGCAGTGCCTCGGCCACCCGCGCCGCATCGACCGGGGCGCGCATGCCAAAGTCGATGATCTCGACCTCGGCCCCCAAGCGTCGCGCCACTTCGGCCCAGCCTTCGGCAAAGCTCCCTGAATTCAGCACCAAGACCCGCTCGCCGGGGCTCAGGGTGTTGCTGATACTGGCTTCCCACACCCCGTGACCATTGGCGATATAGACCGCAACGCGGTGCGCAGTTCCGGCAATCTTTTTAAGGTCGGGCATCAGCCCGCGGGTCATTTCCGCGATGTCTGCACCATATATGTTCGGGGCCGCCCGATGCATCGCCTGCAACACCCGATCCGGCATCACCGACGGACCGGGAATGGCGACATAATGGCGACCGCTGGCAAGCGACATGGGGTAATCTCCGCAACTGATTGGCCCATGGCTAGGCCGGGACCGGACCAGCGTCAATCTGGCGTTTTTGCGCTGCGCCCATAGGCCCGCGCCAACCGGTTCGGGTCCGCCCCGGCCAGAAAGCGGATCATCAGAGCCCAGTTCCGCGCCCCGCGCCGGACCCAGCCCTGACGCCGGTACCGCACCGCGCTGGTCATGGCGCGCGCGTCCAATTGTGTCAGCCGTCCTTTCAGCGCCCGCACTATCGCCACGTCTTCCATCAGGGCAATGTCGCGAAAGCCCCCGACCGCCTCATAGGCGGCGCGCGACACCACCAGCCCCTGATCGCCGTAAGGCAGCCCAAAAACCCGTGCCCGCAGGTTGGCCCAGCCGGCCACAATGCGCCCAGGCCTGCCGCCACTCCGAAACCCAAGCCGAAAATAACCGGCCCGACCATCGCCTTTGCCGATATGGGCCAGAACCGCGCCGCTCCATCCATCGCTCAGCCGAGTATCTGCGTGCAGGATCATCACCCAAGCGCCCCGCGCCGCCGCAACGCCCCGCCGCAGCTGTCCGCCGCGCCCGCGCGTGCCGCGGATCACCTTGGCGCCTGCCGCGCGCGCTATGGTCAGGGTGCCATCACCCGACCCGCCATCGGTCACCAGAACCTCGCGCACCAGGCCCGTACCCAGCCCTTCGATCAATGCCGCCAGACAGTCAGGCAACTCGGCCTCGGCATTCAGCGTCGGGATCACAATTGAAAGCGGTGCGCGCATCTGGGCTGTCCTGGGGGCGTCGCACCCCCTATATAACTGGCGCCACCGAAGGAGAAGCCGATGCCCGACAAAACCACCCCCGACCGCCGCGTGATCTCGGTCACCGGACCTGACACGGAAAAATTTCTGCAAGGTCTGGTCACCAACGACGTTGCGCGGTTGCAAGACGGGCTGGTCTATGCCGCACTGCTGTCGCCCCAGGGCAAATATCTGGCCGATTTCTTTCTGGTTCCGTGGGATCGGGCGATACTGATCGACGCCCATGCTTCCCTGGCGCAATCACTTCTGCGGCGTCTGATCATGTACCGCCTTCGCACCCCGGTCGAAATATCCGAAACCGAGATCGCGGTCGCGCGCGGCACCGGGCCTGCACCGACCGGTGCCTATGCCGATCCACGCCACCCCGCACTTGGGTGGCGCGCCTACGACCATGCGGCGGGCAACGATGCCACAACCGATTGGGATGCCCTGCGCACCCAACACATGATCCCCGAGACCAATACCGAACTTATCCCGGACGAAAGTTATATCCTCGAGATGGGCTTTGAACGCCTGAACGGCGTAGATTTCAAAAAGGGCTGCTATGTGGGGCAAGAGGTAACGGCGCGCATGAAACACAAGACCGCGCTGCGCAAAGGTCTGGCACGGGTCATTGTGGAAGGCCAAGCACCCTATGGCACCCCGATCCTGGCTGCGGGAAAACCGGCGGGAACGCTATTGACCCGGTCAGGATCCAAGGCACTGGCCTATTTGCGGTTTGACCGGGCTGGAAATGGCATGCAGGCCGCAGATGCAGGGGTCACTCTGGACCCCATCGGCAACTGATCGAGGCGTCTACTTGGCTTCGGCGAAGTGAATACGAACCTGATTGGCACCGGGAAACAAGTGCGACCGCACTTTTTCGGGGACCTCGTAGGTCCCGCTGCCCTCGGTCGGCGACTCGATGTTCACCATTTTGGGGTCGACTTTGCTTTTGTGGGTCAATTCGCCGGTCGGCAAAGCCACGCGGTTCGCGCCCTTTCCAAGCGGCGTCGTGACGATATACGACAGCCTGCGCCCGCGGCGGCGGATGGCCTGCGGTACGTGATCTTTTGGATCGACTTCCGCGACCGAAGCGGCTGCATCGTTTTCACAAACCTCTGCGTTCAAGTTGTCCGTTTTTGCGTCGCGATCTGCCGCGTCATCCTTTTCGCCCAGCAATGCCTTGCATTGGGCCTCGGCGTCGATCGTCACGTCCACGATCCGGGTCACGACGCGCGGGCGTTTCAACTTGGCCGCGATACCGAACCCAACGCTAGCGGTGCGCCCGAGGTCAGTCTTGGGTTTCTGAACCTGGGGGCGCGGATACCGTTCCGACAGGTCGCACAACAATTCGTAGGCGCATCTTGCTTGTCCGAATTTCTCGGCCGAGCCGCCCTCAAGATCGGGATGAGTGGTACTTGCGATGCGCTTCCACGCCGCGCGAATTTCTTCCTTGGTCGCGTATTTTCGAGCGCCCAAAATTTGAAGGGCTTCGTCGCGTTCATGCAGTTTGTTGATATGATTCATTGTCCGAGCACTCGTTATTCAACTACCAAAACGGAATATTGCCGGCGGAAAAACCGCCGGACTTGCTGATTTCTGGATTTTTGGCAAGGCGCCCGATATCGGCTGAAAAGCACGGTGTTACTGTCGATTATTGGTCGCAATGACGGCTTTGGTCGAAGATTCATAACTCAATTCACTCGAACTGTTCCAAAAATACTCAGCGCCGAAGCTTCCCGCACTAGTCCAACTGAACACCAGAAATCTGGGCGAATGTTGGCAGCACCCGGACGATAGTAGGGCCGATTGGAAGGCGAACCAGGCCTAGGCCCGTTCGGAATACTCCATTGTTTCGGTATTGACGACGATGTCCTCGTCCGGGCCGACAAAGGGCGGCACCATCACCCGCACCCCGTTGTCCAGAACCGCGGGCTTAAAGCTGTTGGCAGCGGTTTGCCCTTTGACCACCGGTTCGGTTTCGACGACCGTGCAAGTCACTTTCTGCGGCAGCGTGGCGTTCAGCGCCTCAAAGTCATGGTATTCGATATGGACCGACATGCCGTCTTGCAGAAACGGGCGCCGATCACCAAGTAATTCGCAAGGCAGCTCGATCTGTTCGTAGGTCTCGCTGTCCATGAAGACCAACATGCCATCGGATTCATAGAGGAATTGCTGGGTCTTCTGCTCCAGTCGAACCCGCTCAACTTTGTCGGCACTTCGAAACCGTTCGTTAAGCTTTGACCCGTTACGTAGGTTCCGCAATTCAACTTGCGCGAATGCGCCGCCTTTTCCGGGCTTTACATGATCGACTTTGACCGCCCCCCAGAGCCCACCGTTGTGCTCAAGAACATTGCCAACTCGGATCTCATTTCCGTTGATTTTGGCCATATGAGGTTAACCTTGCCGATGCAGATGAAGGACAGCGATGCCTATATCCTGCGTGTCTTTCGCTGACAAGCCACAGGGGTTGGGCTTGACGGGCACCGTGTTATGCGCTTGGCGCATAACAGCTATGCAGAATCACGCGTGCCGAATCGCCAAAAAAATGCCATATTCCGCTAAAGCCGAAAAGAAAAGAGCAAGAATAAAGGAAACGAGATGATCGATTTCGTTGACGGCACCGCCTTCAACAACGAACAGGGCAACCGTTCACGCAAACTTTTTGCAGCCGTCGTACTGGCCGCACTTGATGACGCAATTGCTGATGACAAGAAATACGGTAACGGCCCCGAGCAAATCGCCCGGTGGTCGCGCTCGCGCGATGGCCGCGAGGTTCTGAGTTGTGCCGGTATCGACCCGAACGAACGGGTCGTCAAAGGCCTGATGGAATTTGTGGGCAAGGGTGTCCGCACATCGGTGGCCTTGTCGCGCGAGGAAAGCGAACGCCGCAACGCCGCGTTGCAAGAGGCCGAAGCACAGGCAGCGTAACGGCCCAAATCTGGATGAATACCGGGGCGTGCCCATCTGGGCGCGCTTTGCATTTCAGAAATAGCTGATCCACATCCACGCGAAATAGGCCTCGCCCGCCAGAAGCGCCGCGAACAGCGCCCGCGATACCCACCCCTGATAGCGCCGGATCAGCACAGCAAACGCCGCAACACTCACCATAAACAGCACCGCCGCAACGACCGACCCGTAATGCGCGCTGTCCCAATAGCTGATCGGGCTTTCAAACTTCCACCGTGTCACGGGCCAGAAATGCGACCGGCCATCGTCATGGTGTAACGCCAGGTCGGCGATCAGATGCACAAGTCCCGAGGCCGCGAAAATCCGGGTCAGATAAAGCCGTTGCCAAAGCGCAAGGCCCAGCAACCCGGCCCACAGCGGTATCGAATTATCAATCGCAAAGACCTGCTGCCATCGCTCCGAAAAATAGAGCGTGTTGTATATTACTTCGTCGCTGACTCCCTCAATTCGACCGGCCCAGAACACCATGATGACCGCCGAGATATCCGGGATCGCTGCCCCCAGCAGGGCCACGAAAAGGAACGAGGGTCTGGGGGGACGTGCAAAAAGCGCCGCACCCAATAAAAGGTGACCGGGTGTGTTCACAACCGCCGGCTCGGGCGTATCATTTGCCTTCGCCGACGTCGAAATAGGCGTGGATTTCCCGGCGGATCAGCTTGCGCAAGTTGCGCGTGATCTCTTCGCCGAAAGCCCCGCGCAGTTCGTCGCGGACCACCGTTGCAATCATCGTGCGCAAGGTCTCTTCGTCCAGCAGAACCTCTTCGATGTCCGCATCGGGTTCGGCGGTGGGCGCGGGTGACGCAGCCGTTTCAGGCACCGGCACCGTCGCATCTTGTTCAGCCGCGGTTTCGGTCGTTTCGGCCAGGGGTGGCGCTCCACCCGCGTTCTCGAAATCGGCGGTGCCGCCAACGGCCTCGGCCGGGCCGACGATCAGCGGCGCGCGGTCAGGCTTGGCAACCGGCGACGGGTCGGCCGCATTACTTTTTCCAGCCGCATCCGGGCTGGCCACGGGCTCGTCACGCGGCACCGACAGATTTAGCCGCCGCGCAGAATGTTTGACCGCATCCGTTGCCGGATCGCTGGCGACAGGGGCTTCGGCGCGCGCCTCGGGGCCGTCTTCGCGCTCGGAAATCGACTTTTTGAACATTGCAGGCGGCGGATCAAGGATCGGCTCGTTCTCGCTTCCGTCCGGCTCCCAGTCGCCGATCTGGCCGCCAACCGCTGTTTCAAGCGCTGCGATCGTGCTTTCAAGCGCGCTCAGCGCCACGTCCGATGACGTGCCCTTGTCCTCATTGCCGGTCGAACCGGTGCGACCTGCGTCAGGCGCCTGGTCCGGAAAACCACCGGCTTCGGGGATGATTCGCAGCGCCGGTGTCAGGACCAGTTTCGGGGCCGGCTGTGCGGGTGTCCCGTCAACCGACACCACCTTGCGCGGCGTGGATTCGTCGCTGACCAGCCGTCTGATCGACGAAAGCACATCCTCGATGTCAACGTTGGCAACGTTTTCGGTCATGTCCTGCCCTATGCCCTGTGCAAAGTTTACCGGGCCGAGTGACGCCACACAATAGCCGGTTTGGGGACTATTTTTTTCCTAATGCTTTCAGCACTTTGTCCAGCTGAACGCCGCGCTCGGAAAGCCCCGGCGCGTCTTTGACAGAATTGTAATATGCAGCAGGGTCATAGAGCGCGAGCCCAAGCCCCAGATCCCTTGCCGTCATGCGCCCCATCTCGGCCAGCAAGGCGTATGCCGCCACAAAGCGGTCGTTGACAGCCGCCGCCCGGTTGGTCTCGGCGTCCAGCAGATCCTGCTCGGCCTCAAGCACGTCAAGTGTGGTTCGCGCGCCCAGCGATGCCTCTTCCTTCATGCCCTCGAAAACCAGCTCTGCCGCGCGCACTTCTTCCCGGGCGGCCACCAGGCTGGCCCCGGCCACGTCAAGATCGGCCCAGGCGATGCCCACCGATTGCGAAACCAGGCGCACGGTCTGCAACAGCCCGGCCCGCGCCGCCTCGCGCTGCGCCACGGCCTGCCGGTAAAGCGCGCTGCGCTGCCCGCCGGAATACAGCGTCTTGTTCAGCGACAGCGACACCGACCCTGACGTGTCGATGCCATGATCCACCGACAACGACCCGGAAAGATCGACCGAGGGTTTGAACGCTGTATCCGCGCGCGCCACGTTGATCTCGGCCACGGTCACCTCGTGCTGGGCCCCGGCGATGCCCGGGTTCGACGCCATCGCAACCGCATCCGCGCCGGCCAGCGATTTTGCCGGCGTCGGCAGCTTGCCAACTGCACCCAGCGTCCGCGGAAATTGGCCAACGGCGGCGCGATAGGCCTCGCGGGCGCGCGCCAGCGCACCCTTTGCCCCGGCAAGGCCGCTTTTGACACCGGCAAGCCTGGCCTCGGAAAGCGCGACCTCGGTGCGCGAAACCTCGCCCACTTCGAACCGGTCGCGCGTGGCCTGCAATTCGCGCGTCTCAAGTTCCAGGTTCTTTGATTGCAGCCCAACCGTTGTCACCGCGTTGCGATAGGTGAAAAAGGCGCTTGCTGCCTGCAACAGCACTGTCTGTTCGACCTGGCGCAGCGCCTCGCGCGTGGCCAGAATGGTCGCTTTGGTCGCGTCCCGACCAAGCGCTGCATTGCCGCCATCGTAAAGTGTCAAGCGCGCCGTCAGACTTGCCGAGGCGCTCAGGCTGTCGCCCCCGGTTGGCACCGGCCGGACCGCGCTGCCCGAGGCCACGAAACTGACCACCGGTCGCAACGCCGACAACGCCACCGCCGCGTTTTCATCGGTGGCCCTGAGCAGCGCCCGGTTCTGATCAAGAAGGTTCGAGTTTTTGTAGGCGGCAACCAGTGTCTCGTTCAGCGATTGCGCCGGGGCCGCCAGTGGGCCCCCAACGCTCAGCACCACAGCCAGCAAAACACCCTTCGACACCTGCCGCGCTGCTCCGTACATTTGTTTTTCCTTTTCACGCCGCCTGCCGCGTGCCTACAGCGCGAAACCGCGCGCCTTTTCAAAACCTGCCAGGACCGGCGCACTGGCGTTAAACGAATTTCGCCATGTCACCGAGCCGTCGCGCTTGGTGCCGATCCGCACCGACCCAAGCGCCCCTTCCATGAATATCGCGGCCAGCCTGCCGCCGTCCTTCAATTGCGAGATAATGGCCTCGGGCAGCGCTTCAACTGCACCTTCGACGATTATCACGTCGTAAGGCCCGTGCTTGGCCGCGCCTTCGGCCAGATCGCCCGCAACAACAGCAGCATTGTCGATACCCATTTCCGACAACCTCGCTTGGGCCTCTTCGGCGCGCACGGCGTCGTCTTCGATGGCAACCACGGCTTCGGCCAGATGGGCGATCAGCGCCGCCGAATAGCCCATGCCACAGCCCAGATCAAGAACCATTTCATCGCTCCGAATATTCAGCGCATCCAGCATCTTGGCCTGGGTGCGCGGCTCTAGCAACACGCGCCCGCCGCCCAGATCCAGGTTCGCGTCGACGTACGCCGCCTCGACTTTGTCTTCGGGCACATAGGCCTCGCGCGGGATGGTCAGCATTGCTTGAATGATCGGGAACTTTGTCACGTCCGCGGGGCGAACCTGGGTGTCGACCATCGTGGTGCGGCGGGCGGTGAAATCGGGCATGATGGCGCGGCTCACTTGGTGAAAATCTCTGCCCGTCATGCCACAAGGTGCCAGCCTCGGCAACTGCACATGGGCCGCCCGATCAGGCCGCCTTCACCGCTTGCGGACGCCCAGACCATCGTATAGACCGCCCAAGCCCCCGGCGAGTTGGCGGAGTGGTTACGCAGCGGATTGCAAATCCGTGTACACCGGTTCGATTCCGGTACTCGCCTCCAAAGCTTGTGCGCGTGAGGGCGGCCTGTTTTGGACCGTCACGGCGTCGCACTCCTCGGGCCCCTGAAACTCGTCACGCACCGAATTTCGGTGGTCGTCGAATAAGGAACGCCCAAGAGCGCGGCGAACCCGCTACAGATTGATGCGATAGAGCGCGAAACCATCGGCACCATCGCCCGCCGGTTCTATGCTTACGCCTTCGACACTGTCGGCATACCCGACCCCCGCCGGACCGGTCTCGAATATTACGCTGGTTCCGGCCACGGGCGCAAAGCCCCAGTTGGCATCCGCCTGCGGATTGATCGTACCCTTTTCAACGATATAGCGCACGATCACGTCGCGGTTCGTATCCGGGCCCTCAAAGATCGTGGTGTCGCCCCCGGCGCCCGGGAAGTTCCCCCCGCCACCGGCGCGATAATTGTTGGTTGCCACCACAAATTTCGCGTTCGGATCAATCGGGGCCCCGTTGAATTGCAAATTTACGATCCGGTTCGAGCCCGCGTTGATCACTTCGCCGCCACGGTTGAACTTGGGCGGCTCGGTCAGGTCGATCTGGTAGGTCACCCCGTCCATCACGTCAAAGTTGTAGGACGGCATTTCCGGGTTGAGCAGGATCTGATCCTGCGCCCCCGCCGTGATCTGGTTGAAGATCGAGGCCGAGCGTTCAAGCCAGTCCTTCACCTCGGCGCCGCTGATCAGCACCGCGCGGACGGTGTTGGGATAGAGATAAAGGTCGGCTACGTTCTTGATCGCGACCGGCCCCGGTTTCACATCCGTGTAATATTCAGGGCCACCACGGCCACCCGCCTTGAACGGCGCAGCAGCGGATAGAATCGGCAGGCCCTCCCATTTCGAGCCCTGCATCATCTGCTCGATATACCAGATCTGCGCCTGTGACACGACCTGAACCGACGGGTCGTCGGCGACCAGCGCAAAGTAGGAATGCAAGGCGGTGTCGGTTTTGCCAACCGCCCGGCGGATATATTTCAGAGTTTCCTCGTGTTCGGTCATGGTCGCATCCAAAACCGCCTGAACGTCACCGACCAGCGGAATGTTCTTGCGATCGATCCGCTCGTAAATCGGACGCGCGGACGATTCGGTTGTGATCACCCGCCATTCGCCGCCGTCGCGTTCAAGCATCAGGTCAATCAGGCCCATGTGCGAACCCCAGAACCCGCCCATCGTCGCGGGCTTGCCCTGGATCGTGCCACCGGCGACGTCGATCCCGTCGATCCCCTCATAGGTCTTGGAGGGGAAAACCAGATGCGAGTGACCGGTCACCAGGGCATCGATGCCGTCTATCCCGGCAAGATAAAGCGCGGCATTGCCCTGCCCCTCAAAGCTCGGTTCCGACGAAATTCCCGAATGCGACAGCGCGATAATGATATCGGCGCCGGCTTCCTGCATTTCTGGCACCCAGGCCTGGGCCGCCTGCAGGATGTCGCGAGCGTTGAACTTGCCCTCAAGGTGGCGCTTGTCCCAGTTCATGATCTGCGGGGGCAGGAACCCGATCAGACCGATCTTGATCGCATGGGCACCGCCCGCGCCATCAATAATTTCGCGATCTACGAGCGTATAGGGCCTGAGGAACATGTCATCCTGACGCCCGGTGGCGCCCAGCGCGTTCACGAAATTCGCGCAGACAATCGGGAACTCTGCTCCCTGAACGACCTTGTCCATGAACTCGACGCCATAGTTGAACTCGTGATTTCCCAGTGTCCCGCAGTCAAAGCCCAGAACGTTCATCGCCTGGATCACCGGGTGCAGGGCACCATCGGCCATGCCGCGTTCGTATGCGATGTAATCACCCATCGGATTGCCCTGCAAAAAGTCGCCGTTGTCGACAAGGATCGAATTCGTGGATTCCGCCCGCACTTCTTCGATGATCGACGCGGTCCGCGACAGGCCAACCGTGTCAATCGGCTTGTCGGCGTAATAGTCGTATGGGTGAACATGGACGTGCAGGTCGGTTGTCGAAAGCACACGAAGGTGGGCCTGATTGCTGGCCGCAACCGCTGAATAAGGGTGCAACGCAACCAACGCGCCGGTTGCCGCAGTTGTTGCCAGGAAACGACGCCGTGATAACGATTTATGCATAAGAAAAACCCCCATTTTTTGAACGTTCCAGCGACCCGAAGTGACAGTATCTTGTCCGCTTCGTCGAATCTGATGACATGAAGAATCGTGTCGTTGACGAATGTACGCCCATGTGCGGGATAAACCAAATTCGGTCCGGACGGCGCGGATCATACTGATTTGGCTTGGCGCCGGGTCGCGATTCGCTCGGTTTTGGCCGACGATCAAACGGGGTTATGATCGCCGCCGCCGTCAATTCACCCAGTGTTAATCATTTTCACGAGCCCTGACCTGCGGGGTAACCTCTTGTCCCTGTGGGGACAGATTTGCAAGCTGTTCAGCCGACCTGACCGCGCTCACCTTCGCAGATATGCGACCACTGCTGCCAGGCCCCACGAGCCCAAGATAACGACATCGACCGTGCCCGCGTAGACGCAGAAAATCGTCTCGCCCAAGTACATGCAGATCTAATTGGAAGCCAGATATTATGCTTGAACAACAAACAAAGCGGCGACGAAGGCGGTTGGGTTAAACCTGTCCACGACAAATTTTCTCCGGTTGTTTCCCTGACTTTGCGGTCAATTTCTATTGACCCACGCCCTCATTTTCCGGTGCCGGATTCGGTAAGGGCAGCAGGCAAGGCAATTCAGAACGTCTGGATCGACCAGTTCCCCGTCCGAATTGCGCACCTCGACAGACACGCTCGTCGGGCAGGCTTCGCATTCCGGTAATGTTGGCACGACAATGGGCACTGGCGGGCAGCCCTGGGGCGTTCCGTCGGGGTTCTGAAATACGATGGTCGGTTCGACATTCGGCGAAACCGCCGGATCGTACCGACAATGGGCCACGCCATGATATTTACTTCAATTTCTTCTGTCAGTTAGCGCAACGAAGTACATATAGATAACAATATCCACTGTCGCGTCATGACCGTCTCCGTGACCCCGCCTGCCCGCGCCAACCCAACTTTGCGCGGGCACGGGTCGGGTGTTTCACCGACCGGTCAGGCCTTCACTTCTAAGCTCGCCCTCGGTTGCATCCAGCGCTCGGGCAACCCGGTCGATCAGCATGTCGATTTCGGCCCGCGAAATGATCAGCGGCGGCGCGATCACCATCCGGTCGCCGACGGCGCGGCTGATCAGTTTGTTGGCCAGACAATGGTCGCGGCAGCGTTTACCGGCGATCCCCACCACCTCAAAC
>JAKZRT010000163.1:0-16515 GCA_047518005.1 Brevirhabdus sp. | reverse complement strand
GCGCTGCATCAGCTTTTGCGCCTGGGGGCCGACGACTTTGTCCCCTACCCGCTTCCCGATGGCGCGCTGCACGAAGCGATCGAGCGTATTCGCAGACCATCCGTGGCGCTGGACAGCGGCGCGGCCCTTGCCAAAGGTGGCGAATTGAACGGATCGATACTACCCGTTCACGGACTTGCCGGCGGAACCGGTGCGACGACTTTTGCGGTTAACCTGGCCTGGGAACTGGCCACAGTTC
Source organism: Brevirhabdus sp. (assembly GCA_047518005.1). Classification (GTDB taxonomy): domain Bacteria; phylum Pseudomonadota; class Alphaproteobacteria; order Rhodobacterales; family Rhodobacteraceae; genus JAKZRT01. The sequence goes on along the minus strand of JAKZRT010000163.1, from coordinate 16,277 downwards.
AGAAAAAAGACGGGCCCCGGGTCTGCCTGTTGGACCTGGACTTGCAATTCGGCACGGCCTCGACCTATCTGGACTTGCCCCGCCGCGATGCGGTTTTCGAATTGTTGTCGGATATTTCGTCGGCCGATGGCGACGCATTCAAGCAGACGCTTCAGACGTTCAACGACAAGCTCAGCGTATTTACTGCGCCAGCGGACATCATTCCGCTGGACCTGATCACACCCGAAGATGTCGCGCGTCTTATCGAGCTGGCGCAGTCGCAGTTTGACTTTGTCATCATCGACATGCCGTCGACGATCATGCAGTGGACCGAAACCGTACTCAGCGCCGCGCACGTCTATTTCGTGACGATAGAACTGGATATACGGTCGGCCCAGAACACGCTGCGCATGATGCGCGCGCTGAAGGGCGAGGACCTGCCATTTGAAAAGCTGCGGTTCGTCCTGAACCGGGCCCCGAAATTCACCGACCTGTCGGCAAAAAGCCGCGTCAAGCGGATGGCCGAAAGCCTGAACATCGATCTGGAAGTGATGATCCCGGACGGTGGACGTCAGATCACGCAAGCCTGCGATCACGGACAGCCCGTGGCCGAAATGGCCGCGAAAAATCCATACAGAAAAGAGATCGCCAAGCTCGCCAGCTCGATTTACGAGCTGGAAGTTGTCGGAGCGGTTTCGGGGTCATAGGAGCGGCCAAAAGATGCGGGGGCGTCGGATCATGAGGGGAACACAAGGTGTTTTCGAAGTACAAAAAATCGGCCGGTTCTTCGGCAAAAAGCCCAGCGGCGAACCCGTCAGCGCGGGGCGCAGTAGCGACCCAGGCGGCTAACGCGGCGGCAACCGCACATCGCCGCCCGACGCCGGACCCGCGAAAGTCGGCGCTGCCAACGCCAAGCGACAAGGAAAAAAAGCGCAAAGAGCGCCTGATGGAGATCAAGGTCGAGCTGCATAAACAGCTGCTTGAATCTCTGAACCTGGCGGCGCTGGATGGCGCTTCGGAATCCGATCTTCGCGCCGAAATTTCGGCGATAACCGGCGAGGCGTTGTCCGACATGGGCATGGCGCTGAACAAAGACGATCGCGGCTCGCTGATCCAGGAACTCTACGACGAAGTGACCTGCCTCGGCCCGCTCGAACCGCTGCTGAAAGACGACACGATCAACGACATCCTGGTCAACGGACCGCAACAGATTTTTGTCGAACGCGACGGTCGACTGGAGGTCAGCGACATCACCTTCAAGGACGAACGGCATCTGCTGCGCATCATCGACAAGATCGTCAGCGCCGTGGGTCGCCGGGTTGATGAATCAAATCCCTATGTCGATGCGCGTCTGGCCGACGGCTCGCGGTTCAACGCCATGGTGCCGCCGGTCGCGGTGGACGGATCGCTGGTCTCGATCCGGAAATTCAAGAAAGAAAAGCTGGCGATCGACGATCTGGTCACGTTTGGCGCTTTCACCGAAGAAATGGCCGCCTATCTGCAGGCCGCCGTTTCGACCCGTCTGAACGTCATCGTCTCGGGCGGTACCGGTTCTGGTAAGACCACCACGCTGAACGCGCTCAGCTCGTTCATCGACAATGCCGAACGCATTTTGACCATCGAGGACACCGCCGAACTTCAACTGCAACAAACCCACGTTGGCCGGATGGAAAGCCGCCCGCCGAATGTCGAAGGCAAAGGCGCGGTGACCCAGCGCGACTGTCTCAGGAACGCGCTTCGGATGCGCCCCGACCGGATTATCGTCGGCGAGACCCGCGGCGAGGAAGTGATCGACATGTTGCAGGCCATGAACACTGGCCACGACGGGTCGATGACCACGATCCACGCCAACTCGGCCCGCGACGCATCCAGCCGTCTGGAAAACATGATCTCGATGGCCGGTATCGAAATGCCGATTAAAGCGGTGCGCGCCCAAATTGCGTCAGCCGTCAACCTGATCGTCCAGATCAGCCGCCTGCAGGACGGGTCGCGCCGAATGGTATCGATTACCGAGATAACCGGGATGGAAGGCGACGTGATTTCGATGCAGGAAATCTTTCGCTACGAACGCCTCGGGCTTGCCGCCGACGGCAAGATCATCGGTCGGTTCAACGCCACCGGCGTCCGGTCGCATTATTCCGAACGCTTCCGCCAGTGGGGTTACGACCTGCCGGCGTCAATCTTTGAACCCATGGCTGCGGAGTAATAGACATGACCGGCATTAGCATTGAACCGATCATCTATGTCGCGATCTTCGTCGCGGTGCTGGCGCTGGTCGAGGGCATCTATCTGACGGTCTTCGGCAAGTCGATCCGTCTGAACAGCAAAGTGAACCGACGCCTGGAAATGCTTGAAAAGGGCGGCAACCGCGAAGAAGTTCTCGAACAGCTCCGCAAAGAGATGAGCCAGCACCTCAAAGGCCGCTCGATCCCGTTTTATTCGGTTCTGTCCGACAAGGCGCAAAAGGCCAACATCGCGTTTTCGCCCCGCACGCTGATAATTTTGATGGGCGTTCTGGCAGTGATCAGCTTTGCCCTGCTCACCGTGGCCACCGGGGCCGCGTTTCCCATTCGCGTTTTGGTGGCGATCACAATGGGCGTCGGCGGCATTTATGTCTGGGTCAGCCGCAAAGCCAAACAGCGATTGGCGCTGATCGAAGAACAACTGCCCGACGCGGTCGAACTTATGGTGCGATCCCTGCGTGTCGGTCACCCGTTTTCCGCCGCCATCGGCATCGTCGCCAAAGAGGTTCCCGACCCGCTTGGGTCCGAGATGGGGGTTATCGCGGACGAAAGCGCCTATGGGCGTGACATCGGCGAGGCCCTGAAAAACATGGCCGAACGCATGGACATGCAGGATTTGCGCTTTCTGGCCGTCGCCGTGACCATCCAACAGCAATCGGGTGGTAATCTGGCCGAGATCCTGGCCGGTCTGGCCAAGGTGATCCGGGCGCGGTTCAAGCTTTTTCGCCGCGTCAAGGCGATCACCGCCGAGGCCAAATGGTCGGGCATGTTCCTTTCCGGCTTCCCGATTGTGGCCCTGGTCGCGATCAACGTTATCCAGCCCGATTACTATGACGACGTCAAAGAAACTTCTGCATTCATCCCCGCAGCACTGGCAGTGGCGGCCTTTCTGATCGTCAACGTCATCTTCATGCGGATTATGGTCAACATTAAGGTCTGAGGTCGAACCAATGGAATATCTGACACTTGCCAACGACTTTCTGATTGAAAAACTGGGTCCCCTGGGGCCGCTCTATGCCGTTGCTGTCTTTGGCTTTTTGCTGGTGCTGCTGACGCTGCCGATCTTTCTGAACAAACAGAAAGATCCGCTCGACAAGCTCAAGGAAAAACAACGTGCTTCGACGAAACTGGACAATGGTCAGTCGCTTCGGCACATCAACAAGGCCGAGAAGCTGGACAAATACTCCAAATTTCTCGAACCCGAGGACGAAGGCGAATATTCGGCCACGCGGCTGAAGCTTCTGCAAGCTGGGTATCGGTCAAAATCGGCGGTGCGAACCTATAATTTCGCGCAATTGGCGCTTGGGTCCGGGGCGCTGATCCTGGGCATCCTCTTTGCGATCCTAAGTTCTGCCACCGGCGAACCGTCGGCGCGGGCGCTGCTGGCGTTTGTCCTGGTTCCTGCGGTCGTGGGCTATATGGCTCCGAAATACTGGGTCACCAAACGCCAGCAAAAGCGTCAGGAAGAGATTACCAACGGCTTTCCCGACGCGCTCGACATGATGCTGGTCTGCGTCGAGGCCGGTCAGTCGATGGACCAGTCGATCATCCGCGTCGCGGGCGAGATAAAGGCTGGTTTCCCGGCGCTGGCCGAAGAATTCTCGACCGTCGCGCACGAGATGAAAGCCGGTAAGGAAAAGGTTCAGGTTCTGAAAGACATGGCCGAGCGCGCCGGGGTTACGGACGTATCGTCGTTCGTCACGGTTCTGGTCCAGTCGACCACATTTGGTACGTCGATTGCCGATGCCCTGCGGGTCTATGCCGAGGAGATGCGCGACAAACGGGTCATGCGCGCCGAGGAAAAGGCAAACGTCTTGCCCACCAAGTTGACACTTGGCACAATGATGTTCACCGTGCCGCCGCTGATGATCATTCTGATCGGGCCGTCGGTCTATAACGTCTACGATACGCTGACCAACGCACAACTGTGAACATATGAAGCATTTCTTGGGGCGATTGTTAACGGGCGCGGCCGTGCTGGCCGCGCTCGTTGCATGTGCGCCCACTGGCGGACAAGGCCCCTATGCGCCCTCGGGTATTGTGCGCGGACAGGTCGCGGTTGACGGTCTGACGGTCGGCCACCGGCTGATGGCGGCGGGCGAATACCATTTGGCGCTTGACGCCTACATCCGTGCTGCTGGCGATCAGGGTCTGACGGTCGATGTTCTCAGCGCCATCGGATCGGCCAACTTTCGGCTTGGGCGCCTTGGCCAGGCTGAACAAATGTTGCGCCGGGCCATCGCGACCGATGAAACTTTCGTTCCGGACTGGAACAACCTGGGCGTGGTCCTGATGGAACAGCGCCGCTATGCCGAGGCCGAGCGGATTTTTCAAACTGCCTTTGCGATTGACAGTGGCGCGACCGTCGCAATCCGCGATAATTTGAACCTGGCTATCGCAAATGGTGCCAATCCGATTGATGATCAGGACAACAATACTAATTTCAGCCTGATACGGCGGGGCTCGGGGGAGTATTTGCTTCTTTCGACGCCGTAAACGGGCGGACCGAGCAGCGAGGACGCAAAAATGCGCCACCCCAACATCATGATCCTGTGCCTGGCGGGCGGGTTGGCACTGGCGGGGTGTGAAAACCCCAAAGACGCCGAGGTTGAACGCGCGATCGAGGCTGTAAACGCGATCGACGAGTCCAATTTGAGCGGCCTGATGCTGAACTCGACCGACGCGGCAAACGCGGTTACCTATTTTCGACGAGCCTCGGCCCAGAACCCGGATCGTCTTGATCTAAAACGCGGATTGGCCAAGTCCATGGTGCGCAACAGACAGGTTATCGGGGCCGTCCCGATCTGGGCCGACATTGTCGCCCATCCAGAGGCGATCAACGAAGACTGGCTTGGATACGCCGATGCCCTGATCCGCGACGGTGACTGGGAAGGCGCCGAGGCCGCCCTTGATGCGGTCCCGCCGACATTCGAGACCTTTCAACGTTACCGGCTCGAGGCGATGGTGGCCGACAGCAACCAGGAATGGAAACGGTCCGACAGTTACTATGAGGTGGCCATGGGTCTGACCACCCAACCCGCCGGAATTCTGAACAACTGGGGCTATTCCAAACTGTCGCGCGGCGACTATTCGGGCGCTGAGCGGCTTTTTGCCGAGGCGCTGACCTATGACCCGAACCTGTTCACGGCGAAAAACAACATCGCCCTGGCGCGCGGCGCGCAGCGCAACTATCAGTTGCCGGTCGTGGCCATGAGCCAAGTTGAACGGGCACAACTTCTCTACACGCTGGCACTTTCGGCAATCAAACAGGGCGACGTTGCGATCGGCATGGGTCTGTTGCGCGAAGCGATCGAAACCCATCCGCAGCACTTCGAGGCCGCCGTCCGGTCGTTGCGCGCCCTCGAAACCACGGTGGTAAACTGACGAGGCGCGCGTCTCCGGCACAGCAAGACATGGATAGTACAGCCGCAGCAGCCCCCTATTTTCTTCCCTTCGTGGTGCCGATCTGCTTGTGGGTGGCTTTCTCGGACATGAAGCTGATGAAAATCCCAAATGTGGCGGTACTCAGCCTGGTGGCGGTTTACCTGGTCGTCGGCCTTTTCGCCCTGCCGCTGGACGAATACCTCTGGCGCATCCTCAACGGGCTGGTGGTTCTGGCCATCGGATTTGTGGCCAACTTGGCGCGCGCGATCGGCGCCGGCGACGCCAAATTCGCCGCCGCCGCAGCGCCGTTTTTTGCGGCCTCCGAGGCAACGACAGCGGCGATCTTTTTCGCGGTTGTCATGCTGGCCGCCTTTTTCACCCATCGCCTGGCCCGACGAACGCCAGCCATTCGCGGGCTGGTGCCGGACTGGAAGTCGTGGGAAGCCAGAAAATTCCCCATGGGCCTGGCGCTGGCCACAACGCTGGCCGGATACTTGGCTGTGCTTGCCTGGGTTTGGTAATATCCCCGGTTCGGACCCGCCGCAGATCGAGCGCCTGAGGCAGCCGCCGGGCCCCCGGCGGGGATATATTCAACCAGAATATGGCAGGGCGCTGCGCATTATTTGGTCGTCATCCTTCCAAAAGTACTCCGGGGGAGCGCGAGGCGGAAGCGCCCCCTCGCCCCCACGCGACGCGGCACGCGGCGCAACCCCCGGGCAGCCAGGCTCAATGTCAAGGTGGACCGGATACACAGACCAGTGCTCTACGCCCGCGACACCCGGAACAGGATGTAAAGCCGGGTCCGGCGAATTTCGGTCAGCGTAAACTCGGGCCGGTCCTGGACCGCGTCGACGATCTGGAGCTGCGTGTGCGGGTGCAGCGGACAGAACGGCACCAGAAAATAGTCGGCGTCCTCCAGCCCCGCCGCGGTGCCATAGGACCAGGGTGCACCTCGGTGCAGCGCCTTAAAGTCTCCGTAGAGCCAGTAAATCGTCGAAAACACATCCGCGACCATCACCGAAGACCCGCCAAAGCCCGCGGCTTCGAGGTCCTTCGCGATGACATCGATATAGGCCACCAGGCCGGAAGTCAGTTCGCAGATGGGCAGAATTTCGCCTGCGATTTCGGTCGGTTTTCTCGGCTCGTCAAGCTCGACTGCATAGGCCTCCATCGGGGCTCCGGGGTGGGTCACGGTGCGGGCGTGCCCGGCCGCATAGGCGCGCGCGGTGATCGTATAGACATCGCCCAACACCGGATCGTCGCGCAGCAGCGGCTTGTATTTGGCGGTGTCGGCGCTGAGGTGCCTGAACGGGCTGTAGACCAGATTGAGAAACGACGGTGCCGCCAGCGCCATGGCGATGACCGCCGCGAGTGTGATCGCCTTGCGCATGTCCCAGCCCAGCCCGTTGTAGACCTCGCCGCCGGGGCGCAGCGCGAAAAGAAGGATGGGCAGAAAATAAAGCCACTGCGGATCATTGCCAAAGTTTTGGTAGGTCACAAAGATGAACCCGGGCGCCAACAACAGCAGGATCAACCCGGCCCCTGACCGACGCGCCTGGCGCAGGAAGATAACCGACGCCAGCAAAATCAGGCTGCCGCCCAGATAAGCCGGAGCCGCGATGACCTCGCGAACCGACAAGCTGGGAAACGACCGGTTCTCGGATCCGGTGACGGCCAGAATATCCTGCAAATAAGCCAGCCAGTAGGGCACGCCGTTCACCGCTGTGTAAAGCCCCAGAGCCGCCAGCCCGCACAGCACCGCCGCGGCCAGCGCCATCCATTCGCGCCGTATAATCAGCGCCACCAGCACGGCCGGGCCAAAGCCAGCCGCGTATGTGACCTTGGTAAGCAGTATGAGGGCGAGGCCCACCCCGATGATCGCCCCGTCAACTGCGGGTACGTGTAGGTCCGAGGCAGGCAGGATCGCCGTCGCGATCACCAGAAAGGCCACTGCCCAGGCCCATCTGTTGTAATGCATCGACACCGACAGCGTCGGCTCGGGCTCGCCGTGCACGAACGCGGTGACCAGAACCGTGGTCACCAGGCCCAGACACACCGCCTGGATCGTCGTCAGACGCGTGACCCCGATCCACCAGACCACGGGGAAAAGCGCCAGCAAGATCATCACCTGGGCCAGCACCAGCGCCCGCCCCGGCCCGGTATCGGCGTCGATGAACCAGACAATCGGCTTGAACGCCATGGCGCCGATCGGGGTCATGAAATCAAGGTGCGGGCGTTGCCCTTGGGCCATGCGCAACACGATCTCGTGGAAATGCAACGCATCGCCTTCGTGCTTGGCCAGATAGATGCCGTCTTTCAGCCAACCGGCCCCGCCAAACAGCACCAGCATGGCAAAAAGCGCGAAGATCAACGCAATTGGGTTCGCCCGCTCCATATCAGCCTCTTTCTTGCAATTATTTGGCCACAATATTCGGCAAAACTGCGGACAGTGAAGCCCCGATTTGAGGGCCGTTTCTGATTCATAGGTAAATACCGCCCCAAAGTGCCCGTATCGAGCCAATAATAGGTGTCAAAAGATGAATATGCACACGTCAAACGTAATCGCCCCGGCCCCGGCCAAGACGCTGGAAGATACCGGGCTGACGATTGTGATGATGCGCGACATCCTGTTGAAGACGATGTTCAGGATGAACCTTGAACATGTGACCCCGCTGTCACTGGTTATGTGCCTGCCAATTCCGGTGACCCAGGAGCTGGTGGACCTGGCGCGCACCCAGAAGCTGGTCGAGGCGACGGGCACTATGCACGCGACGGCGGGCTCGGAAATGGGCTATCAGCTCAGCGACGCGGGCAAGGCGCGGGCGCTCGATGCGTTGGCCCAGTCGGAATATTACGGCGCCATACCGGTACCGCTTGCCGATTTCGGCGAACAGGTCAAACGCCAGTCGATCCGCAACATCCAGGTCACCCGCGCTCAGCTGCTCGGGGCCATGGAGCATCTGATCTTGCCCGACGAGCTTTTGGATCACCTCGGCCCGGCGGTCAGCGCCGGCCGGTCGGTGCTGATGTACGGGCCTCCGGGAAACGGCAAATCGTCGATTTCGAACGGTATCCGCGATGCGCTTGGCGACAATATCTATGTGCCGCGCGCGGTCGAATATTCCGGCCAGGTGATCACCGTCTATGACCCGATCGTTCACACGATCATCGAAGAAGAAGAACAGGACCCCAATTCGCTGCGCCGAGCCGGCGGCAATTATGACCGGCGTTATGTGCTCTGCCGCAGACCGACAGTGATCACCGGTGGTGAGCTGAGCCTCGCTATGCTCGATCTGGTCTATCATCCGACCTCGCGCACTTATCAGGCGCCTTTGCAGATGAAATCATCGGGCGGTGTGTTCATCGTCGACGACCTTGGCCGTCAGGAAGAACCGCCGCAGTCGCTGATCAACCGCTGGATCGTGCCGCTGGAAGAAGGCCACGACATTCTGTCCCTGCAGTCGGGCGAGAAGTTTGTGACGCCGTTCGACACGCTGGTGATCTTCTCGACCAACTTCCACCCCAACGAGATCTTCGACAAGGCCGCCCTGCGCCGGATCTTCTTCAAGATCAAGATCGACGGGCCGAACCAGGAGGATTTCCTGAAAATCTTTGCCATGGTCGCGCGCCAGAGAAATGTGGCGCTGGACGAGCCGACGCTGATCCACCTCTTGCAGAAGAAATACCCCTCGATCGACAATATCTATGCCAACTACCAGCCGGTCTTTCTGGTCGATCAGATGATTTCGATCTGCGAATTCGAGGGCATCCCGAACCAGATGTCGCCCGATCTGGCCGATCGCGCCTGGGCCAATATGTTCGTCAAGGAAGAGCAGATCGTGCATTGATTGCGCCGCCGCTGCGCCGCGCTGCCCTGCGGGGGGCCAGCCCCCCGCACCCCCCGAAGTTTTTGTAAAAACCGTGAAATCACGGGTTTTCGCGGGGCTTTTTTTCGCGTTGGCGAAAGATTGCCCCATATTTGGCGCCTCAGCGCCAGTGACCTTCGCAATTCTCTGCGCACAGCCACCCGACCGTGACCCGGCCAACAGGCGGTTGAACATTGACCCCCAGAGCCACCGCGCGCTGCGCGCCGACGCGCCCGGTTTCGCGGCCCTCGGACCCAACTGAGCGGTTCAATATGGGGTCTTCTTGGTCTAGGTCTGGCGCATGGCCGCACTGCCGCAGAAGATACAGACCTGGTTCGCGTCACGGGGGTGGGAAATTCATCCGCACCAGCAGGCGATGCTGGACCGGGCCAGCGAGCCGGCGCTGTTGCTGGTCGCGCCGACCGGTGGCGGCAAGACGCTGGCCGGGTTTCTGCCGACGCTTCGCGAGCTGGCCGAGGGCGGGCACGCGGGCTTGCACACGCTTTATGTCTCGCCCCTGAAAGCGCTGGCCGCCGACATCCGCCGCAATCTGGAAAGCCCGATCGCCGAGATGGGTCTGCCGATAAGGGTCGAGGACCGCACCGGAGACACATCGGCCACCCGCAAGAAACGCCAGCGCGCCGACCCGCCGCATATTCTGCTGACCACGCCGGAAAGTCTGGCGCTCTTGACCTCGTACGAGGATGCGCCGCGGATGTTTGGCGGGCTGGCCCGAATTGTCGTCGACGAGATTCACGCGCTGGCGGAAAGCAAGCGCGGCGATCAGCTGATGCTGGCACTGTCGCGGCTTCAGGCGATCGCACCTGACCTGCGCCGCGTCGGGCTGTCGGCGACGGTCGAGGACCCCGCCGCCATGGCCAGATATCTGGCGCGCCATCCCGACCCGCCGGGTCTGGTCGAGGCCGACCCCGGCCCCGACCCCGATATCGCCATGCTTGCGACCGACGCACCGCCGCCCTGGTCGGGCGGTGGCGGCAAATATGCGATTCCCAGGGTTCTGGAGGAGGTCAAGAAGCACAAGACCACGCTGATTTTTCACAACACCCGCGCACAAGCGGAAATTTTCTTTCATAATCTTTGGCTTGCCAATGATGACGGTCTGGCCGTGGGGATCCACCACGGCAGCCTCGACCGGGGCCAGCGGGCACGGGTCGAAACGGCGATGCTGGCCGGTCGCTTGCGGGCAATCGTCTGCACCGGCACGCTTGATCTGGGCATCGACTGGGGCGATGTCGACCTGATCATTCAAGTCGGCGCGCCGAAAAACGTCAAGCGCCTGGTGCAGCGGATCGGGCGCGCAAATCACCGCTACAACGCGCCGTCAAAGGCGCTGCTAGTGCCCGCAAACCGGTTCGAGGTGGTCGAATGTCACGCCGCCCTCGAGGCGGTGCGGGCCCGCGCGCTGGACGGCGACCCGCCCGGCCCCGGCCCGCGCGACGTCCTGTGCCAACACATCTTGATCGCCGCCTGCGCCGGCCCGTTCTCGGCCGATGATCTTTACGCCCAAGTGCGCGGCGTGGGCGCCTATTGCGATCTGACGCGCGCCGCGTTTGACGAATGCCTGGACTTTGTCGCGACCGGTGGCTACGCGCTCAGGGCCTACGACCGCTGGCAGCGGCTGGTGCAGCGCCCGGACGGCATCTGGGCCCTGCGCGACCCGCGCGCGGCGGCGCGCATCCGCATGAACATCGGCACCATCCAGGACAGCGACACGATGAAGGTGCGCATGCGCGGTGCGGGAAAACCCCTGGGCGAGGTCGAGGAATATTTCGCGGCCTCGCTTTCCAAGGGCGACACGTTTCTGATCGGCGGGCGCGTCGTGGCCTACGAAGGTCTGCGCGAATTGACCGTCGAGGTGCGGCCTGATACCGCCACCAAACCCCGGATCGCGGTGTTCACCGGCACCAAATTCGCCACTTCGACGCAACTTTCCGACCGCATTCTGGGGCTATTCGCGCGCGACGACTGGCCTGATCTGCCCCCTCACACCGCCGACTGGCTGGCGCTCCAGCGCGCCGTCAGCCGCCTGCCGTCGCGCGACCGGATTCTGGTTGAAAGTTTCCCGTATGACGGGCGCGCGCATCTGTGCATCTATGGCTTTGCGGGGCGCAACGCGATGCAGACGCTGGGGCTTCTGGTGACGCGCCGAATGGAGGCGGCGGGGCTGAACCCAATGTCGTTCGTGTCAACCGACTATGCGCTGCTGATCTCGGGGCTCGATCCGGTGCTCGATCCGGCGTTCCTGCTGGATCCGGACGATCTGCGCGAAGGGTTAGAGACCTGGCTGGGCGGCAATGCGGTGATGAAACGGACGTTTCGGACCAGCGCGGTGATCGCCGGGCTGATCGAACGGCAATCCATGGGCACCAGGAAAAGCGGGCGGCAGGCGACGTTTTCGTCGGACATTCTCTATGACACGCTGATGAAATACGACCCCGATCACCTGATGCTGAAAGTGACCCGCGAAGAGGCGATGAAAGGCCTGGTGGATTTCGGGCGCATTGAGGCGATGCTGACCCGAACCCGGGGTCGGATCGACCATGTGGTGCTGCGCCGCGTGACGCCACTGGCCGCGCCGCTGTTTCTCGAGGTCGGGCGGGTGCCGGTCAAAGGTGCTGCCGAAGAAAAGCTGCTGGCCATGGAAGTCAGCCGCCTGATGGCCGAGGCGGGCCTGACGCCATGATCCCGGATCAGGACTTGACGAACCGGCGTGCTGATGGGCAAGAACACAACATGAACAGCCTGGCCTTTTCATTTGCCGGTGAAGATCTGAACGCCCTGTCGTCGGGCGCGCTCTGGTGGCCAATGGCGCGGCTGTTGTGCGTCTCGGATCTGCATCTGGGCAAGTCCGAGCGGATCGCGCGGCGTACCGGCACCCTGATCCCGCCCTACGAGGCCGAGGATACGCTCAGCCGGCTTCAGTCTGACTTGGGCGCAACCGGTGCGGCCCGCATGGTAGCGCTTGGCGACAGCTTTGACGACATGGGGGCTGCCGAGGCGCTGTCTGGTGCCGTGGCCGAATGGATTGCCCGCCTGCAGGCCGGGCGGGAATGGATCTGGATCGCGGGCAACCACGACCCCGCCCCGTTGTCGCTTGGCGGCAGCCACCGGACCCAGGCGGCGTTCGGCCCGCTGACCTTTCGCCACGCGGCGGCGGCGGGCGCGGAACCGGGCGAAGTGTCCGGCCACTTTCACCCGAAGGCGCGCGTCGGTTTGCGCGGACGCGCCATCAGCCGCGCCTGTTTTCTGGTCGATGACCGCCGCCTGATCCTGCCGGCATACGGCACCTATACCGGGGGTCTCAGATCATCGGATGCGGCGCTGGCGGCACTGATGGCCAGCGACGCCGAGGCCATTCTGACCGGCCCTTGCCCTGCCCGCATCCCCATGCCACGAACCACCTGACAGCAACCCCAGGGTCGATATGAACCTGCGCCCCGCCTCGCCCGATTACGCAGACCACGTTCGCGAAAGCTTCGCGCGCCAGTCGATGATGACCACGCTCGGGGCCGAGATCAGGTCGATTGCGCCGGGCGCGGTCGAGGTTGCCGCGCCGATCCTGCCGCAAAGCCGCCAGCAGGCCGGATTTGGCCACGGCGGCCTGATGTTTGCCATCGGCGATTCAGCGGCCGGATATTCGGCGCTCAGCCTGGTTGCGCCCCAAGCCGAGGTTGTGACGGTCGAGATGAAGATCAACTTTCTCGCGCCGGGCAAGGGCGACCACCTGATCGCGCGCGGTCGTGTCCTGCGCCCCGGCAAGCGATTGATCATCGTCGCCGCCAGCATCGTGTCGGTCACCGCGGGCGTCGAGACCGAAATCGCCGTTCTTCAGGGCACGATCATGCCGGTAGCCCCGGAAATCCCCTAGAATCAGCCCAAGGTTATCGCTGTTTTTCAAATACTTCGGGGGTGAATGGCCCGGGCCGAGCCGGGGCAAAGGGGGCAACGCCCCCTGCGCCCGAATTTTGTTCGCGCATCATTTGGCACTGCGACGCGGGCGTGTCGGCAGCGCCGGATCTCAGGCGGTCAGCCCCTGCGGTTCATCCAGCCCGTTCGCCCGGCAGGCGGCGGTCAGCGTGTTGGCCAGCAGGCAGGCGATGGTCATCGGCCCGACGCCGCCCGGAACCGGGGTGATCGCGCCCGCGACCTGCGACGCGCCCGCAAAGTCCACATCTCCAACCAGCCGCGTGCCGCCCTCGGGCTTGTCGATGCGATTGATGCCCACGTCGATGACCGTGGCACCGGGTTTGATCCAGTCGCCCTTGACCATCTCGGGCCGGCCTACGGCGGCGATCACGATATCGGCGGCGCGCACCACGTCGGGCAAGTCCTTGGTGCGCGAATGGGCCACCGTCACCGTACAACTGTCTTTCAAAAGCAGGTTGAACATCGGCTTGCCGACAATGTTCGACCGGCCCACGACAACCGCGTTCAGACCCTCGAGCGACCCCAGATGGTCGCGCAGCATCATCAGACTTCCAAGCGGCGTGCAGGGCACCATCGATTTCTGCCCGGTGCCCAGAAGCCCAACATTCGAGATGTGGAAACCATCGACATCCTTGGCCGGGTCGATCGAGTTGATCACCAGGTCCGAATTCATGTGCCCCGGCAGCGGCAATTGCACCAGAATGCCATGCACCGCCGGATCGTTGTTCAACCGATCGATCAGCGCCAGCAGATCGGCCTCGGGCGTATCGGCATCAAGCTTGTGCTCAAATGAATTCATGCCGACTTCGAGCGTCTGCTTGCCCTTCGAGCGCACATAGACCTGGCTGGCCGGGTCTTCGCCGACCAGCACAACCGCCAGCCCCGGCGTCAGATCGTGGTCTGCCTTCAGGCGGGCGATATGCTCGGCAACCTGCGCCCGCACCTTGGCCGCAAAGGCTTTGCCGTCGATAATTGTGGCACTCATCTCAGAACAGGCCCTCGATCTGACCGTCATCGTTCAGCATGATCGTTTGCGCCGCCGGAGTGCGCGGCAGACCCGGCATTGTCATGATCTCGCCGCAAACCGCGACCACGAACCCGGCCCCGGCGCTCAGCCGCACCTCGCGCACCGGCACCGAATGGCCCGTCGGCGCGCCGCGCAGGTTCGGATCGGTCGAAAACGAATACTGGGTTTTGGCCATGCAGACGGGCAAGTTGCCATACCCCTGCTCTTCCCATTGATGCAGCTGATCGCGGATCTTCTTGTCGGCCAGCACCTCGTCGGCACGATAGATGCGCTTGGCGATGGTCTCCATCTTTTCGAAAAGCCCCATGTCGTCGGGGTAGATCGGGGCGAAATTCGCCATGTCGGCGTCGGCAATCTCGGCCACGCGGCGGGCCAGCGGCTCCGCGCCTTCCGACCCCAGTTCCCAGTGGCGCGCCAGAATGGCTTCCGATCCCTGCGCCGTGACAAAATCCTTGATTGCCTGAACTTCGGCATCGGTGTCGGAGACAAAATGGTTGATCGCCACCACCACCGGCACGCCGAAGGATTTGAGGTTTTCGATATGCCGTCCGAGGTTGGCGCAGCCCTTCTGAACCGCATCGACATTCTCGGCCCCGAGGTCCGCCTTGGCTACACCGCCGTTCATCTTCATCGCGCGCACGGTGGCCACGCAGACCACGACCGACGGCGCAAGTCCGGCCTTGCGGCACTTGATGTTCATGAATTTCTCGGCCCCCAGATCGGCGCCAAATCCCGCTTCGGTGACCACATAATCAGCCAGTTTCAACGCCGTTTTGGTGGCAATGACCGAATTGCAGCCATGCGCGATGTTGGCAAACGGACCACCGTGAACGAAGGCCGGGTTGTTTTCCAGCGTCTGCACCAGGTTCGGCTGCATCGCGTCTTTTAACAGCACGCTCATCGCGCCGTCGGCCTTGATGTCGCGGCAATAAACCGGGGTCCGGTCGCGGCGATAGGCGACGATCATGTTGCCCAGGCGCGTGGTCAGATCTTTCAGGTCGTTTGCCAGACAAAGGCACGCCATCACTTCCGACGCGACCGTGATGTCAAACCCGGCCTCGCGCGGGAACCCGTTCGCCACACCGCCAAGCGAGGCGGTAATCTGCCGCAAAGCCCTGTCGTTCATGTCCACAACGCGCCGCCAGACCACGCGGCGGGTATCGATGTCCAGCTCGTTGCCCCAATAGATGTGGTTGTCGATCATCGCGGAAAGGAGCGAATGGGCGCTGGTGATGGCGTGGAAATCGCCGGTGAAATGAAGGTTCATATCCTCCATCGGCACCACTTGCGCATAGCCACCACCGGCGGCCCCGCCCTTCATCCCGAAATTGGGGCCAAGCGAGGCCTCGCGGATGCACACACAGGCGTTCTTGCCGATGCGGTTCAGACCGTCGCCCAGACCGACCGTGGTGGTGGTCTTGCCTTCGCCCGCAGGCGTCGGGTTGATCGCGGTGACCAGAATCAGCTTGCCGTCTTCGCGGTCGCTAAGCGAATTGATGAAATTCTGGCTGACCTTCGCCTTGTCGTGACCATAGGGCAAAAGATCGTCCGTACCGATCCCCAGCTTGGCACCGATTTCTTGAATCGGCAGCTTGCTGGCCTCGCGCGCGATCTCGATATCCGACTTGTATCCCATGTGGTCCTCTCAGAATGTCCGGCCTGACGGCGGTGATCGTGCAACCGTATACGTCGGTATTTTGGGCTTGGGCAGCCCTTTGCGACATTATGCCCGCCAGAACCGGCCCAGAGCCAGAGCTGGTGTTCACCCTGGGAAAAACCGGCTTGGATGCGCCCCGGTCAGGGGTCCCAGGCGGCCTGGGTCGGAACAAA
>JAKZRT010000162.1:0-3393 GCA_047518005.1 Brevirhabdus sp. | reverse complement strand
CGTCTTCGACAATTATGAGCAGATCGTCGACAGGTGTTGCGAAGCATGGAACTTCTTTGCAAACGACAAAACCGCAATCACGTCAATCACTACCAGACAATGGGCCAAAACGGTCAACGACTAGGGCCGTTGGTATAATATGCAGTACTGACCGCCCGCCGCAAATCTGACTGTCGTGGGCGGCGCGCGCTCTTTGAATTGACCAATCGACGAGCGGTCCTGATCAAGTCAAGCGGCTGCACCGGAACTCTCTTCCGGAGTCATGAAGGTAAACACCGGAAAAGCTTCTTCACGAAACCGCTTCAGTGGCTCTCTTAAATGTCGCGCCAACCCCAGTACTTTTTTCGAGTCCAATCGACCCCCTTCTACCGAAAAAACGACAGTAATTCTCAGGATCGGATCACCATCGTGGTCTTCATCATTTTCGACGGATACACGTTCAACGCGGGCAGGCGCGAGTTGCTGACTTATAACGTCGCTCACTGCGCTCAATAGATCATTCTGAGGCACCAAATCTCTCCCTGCGGCGTGAAATCACCGTACAGACTCAATCGACAAATGTGAATCCCCCATTAACGCCCTTTGGCGAAGAGCCGGATTTCTTGCGCATTCAGGGCTGGTTTTGTGGGATTGAAGGGCCAAGGTCATCGATCACCCGCGAGATTGCCGGGGCCTACGAGAAACTGGTGCGGAGCTAGGCGACCGCGTTTCCGCCCATTTGCGCCACATTCGGTGACGCCCGGGGCGAAGGGTGGACGTCCTTGCCCCGCTCGCGCTCGCACCGATGCCCCAGAGGTTTTGCCAAGCAGGCGCAATTTCCCAGCGGGTCGGGGTGCTAACCCCGCCGCAGCGTCTGCCCGGGCTCGATCTTGGGGGAAAGTTCCACCCGTTGGCCGCCCGAGGGACTGTCACCCGAAGTTCGATCGACGACAATGCGCGCCGCTTGCCGTCCGATCTCGGTGCGGGCGCTGTCCATGGTGGCGATCTTGAGCGGCAGGCCGTCGAGAATTTCCATGCCGTTGAACCCGGCGAGCCCCAGCTGGCCGGGCACGTCGATGCCCTTTTCCAGACAGTAAAGCAGCCCGCCAGCGGCAATCATGTCGTTGGAATAATAGAGGAAATCCATGTCAGGCGTGCGGTCGAGAACGGCCTGGGTCATCTCGCGGCCCTTACGGAAACCCGAGCCGCCTTCGTAAAATACGTGATCGGCCACTTCCAGACCCGCCTTGGCCAGGCCTTGTGTAAAGCCTTCGAACCGTTTGCGGGCGCGGTGGTCCATCGGCATTTTGGTGCCCAGAAATCCGATCCGGCGGTACCCTGCGTCAACGATCTCGCGCGCCATCTCAAGGCCCGCACGGCGGTGCGAAATGCCGACGACCGCATCCACCGGCTGGCCGTCGACGTCCATGATCTCGACCACCGGAACGCCCGCCGCTGCCATCATCGCGCGGCTGGCATCGGAATGTTCGAGCCCGGCAATAATTACGCCCGAGGGGCGCCACGAGAGCATTTCGTAGAGCACCTTCTCTTCGCGCTTGGGCAGGTAATTGGTAATGCCCACAACAGGTTGCAGGTCAGTTTCGTTCAGCACCTCGGAAATACCCGTCATCACCTCGGGAAAAACCATGTTCGACATCGACGGGATGATCACCGCCACCAGGTTGACCCGTTGGCTGGCCAGCGCACCGGCGATTTTGTTGGGAACATACCCCAGTTCCTTGGCTGCATCCAGCACCCGCTGGCGCGTGGCATCCGACACATCGCCCCGGTTGCGCAGCACCCGGCTTACGGTCATTTCGCTGACACCCGAAGCCTGCGACACGTCGCGCAGGGTCAGCGACCGCTGAGAGTCCGAGCCATCAGAGGCGGCGGGTTTGGCTGACTTGTTCACTGGATCACGGTCTTTTTCCGGGTGCGCATTGCGCTTGATACAGCGAATTGGCATTGCGGCCAAGTGGTCTTGCCCGCCCCGGGACACCCGAAAATTCGATAAAAATTTCACACAATGTTTTGCAGAAAACACCGTCTGGTTAACCGCCGGTAAGCGCGGCTGGGTGACAGTCCGGGCATGACGCCGACCGACCCCTATTACGAGATTCAATACCAGTTCGACCTGATCGGCGATATCGAGCGGATCTGGGATGAATTCGACGGCACCGGCGTTCATGTCGGCGTTTACGACGACGGTATCGAATATACCCATACCGACCTGGCGCCAAACTATGATGCCAGCCTGCATTTCACCCATAACAGCATCACCTATGACCCCTTCCCCCTGACCGGGGCCAATGGGCACGGGACATCGGTGGCCGGGATCATCGCCATGGCGGCCGACAATGGCGAAGGTGGGGTGGGCGTGGCCCATGGGGCCAGCCTGACCGGCGTCGACTTTCTGAACGATCTGCAGTTCAACACATCCGACGCCGTGATGCTGGCGTCGATTTCCCACGCGTCGGTTTTCGACGTGATGTCCAACAGCTGGGGCATCACGCCCGAATATCAGCCCTACAACAACATCAACGTCATCACCTCGTTTACCGCCCAGCAAATTGGACGCTACGCCGAGATTTCCGCCGAGGGGCGGGGCGGGCTGGGCACCAACATCGTTCAGGCGGTCGGCAACGACATCACCAACGCCAACGGCGACAGCGTGAACATGACCCGGTTCACACTCAGCGTCGCTGCCACCGATTTCACCGGGGCGGCGGCCTATTACAGCAACTGGGGATCGTCGAACCTGATCGCCGCGACCGCCAGCAGCCTGACCACCGACCGGACCGGGTCGGACGGATTTGTGTCGGGGGATTACATCCAGGGGTTTGGCGGCACATCAGCGGCAACACCGGTTGTCTCGGGCGTGATCGCCCTGATGCTCGAGGCGGCCCCCGGCCTTGGCTGGCGCGACGTTCAGAACATTCTGGCGCTGAGTGCGGGCCATACCGGCAGCGGCTGGGGCGGGGCCGGAACGCTTTACGAAAAGGGCGACTGGTACGACAATGGCGCCGACATCTGGAACGGCGGCGGCGCGAGTTTCCACCAAAGCTATGGCTTTGGCATGCTCGATGCCTTTGCCGCCGTGCGCATGGCCGAGGCCTGGGCGCTGGTCATGGGACCCGCCGCGACATCCGCAAACGAGGTCACACTGGCCGCCGCCGGGGCCGGTTTTGCGATGCTCGATAACGGCACAGCAAGCGACCTGGTCACGGTCGCGACCGATATGTCCATCGAAGACATCAGGGTCACCATCGATCTGACCCACAACCGGGCCGGCGATCTTGCGCTCGACCTGCTGGCCCCCAACGGCACGGTGTTTTCGCTTTTCGATCACGATCTCGGGCTGAACAGCGGTGTCACGACAACCGACTGGGTCTTCGATACGGTCTGGAGCTTTGG
>JAKZRT010000161.1:0-3527 GCA_047518005.1 Brevirhabdus sp. | reverse complement strand
CTCGTCGAACAGGAAAACCTTGGGGTTGCGCACAATCGAGCGCCCGATGGCGACGCGCTGGCGCTGGCCACCCGAAAGCTGGCCGGGTTTGAGGATCAGTTTGTCGGTGAGCTGCAAGATTTCGGCGGCGCGACCGACGCGCTCTTTTAGCTCGGGTTCGGGCAGCTTCTGCACCCGAAGCGGAAAGGCGATATTCTCAAAAACCGAAAGATGCGGGTAAAGCGCGTAGGACTGAAACACCATGGCAATGCCACGGTCGACCGGATGCGCGGAACTGACGTCCCGGCCTTGGATGATGATCTTGCCGGTGGTCGGCTCCTCAAGCCCCGCGATGATGCGCAGTAGGGTGGATTTGCCACAGCCTGACGGCCCCACGAAAACCACGAATTCCTTATCGCGGATGGCCAGGTCGATGTCAGAGAGGACCTGCGCCGGTCCGAAGGACTTGCTGATCTTTTCAAGATTGAGTGTCGCCATGACCTTGGGCTACGGACTGATGGATGACTTTGGTAAGGTGGGCGGCGGCCTAAGCCGCCACCCTTTGGGAAAAGCGCCTAGAGCGCGTCGTCGAGCTCTTCGCCAGCGATTTCGACGAGGTTATCGACGGTATCGTCAGCCAGAAGGATGCCCTGGATCATGTTGGTGAAAACCGACTGCAAAGACTTGAAGTCTTCGACCAGCGGTTCGGGACCACCAACGCCGATGCCATCCACGAAAACCTGCCAGAACGGATCGTTTTCGTAATAGGGGCTGTCAAACCCGAGCTTTGCATAGTCAAAGATCGGCGTCAGACCCCATTCGGTATCAAGCGCGTACTGGCTTTCGCCCGTTGTCAGCATTCCCGCGAGTTCATGCGCCAGCTCTTCGTGGCCCGAGCCCTTGAAGACAACGATCGAGTCGGTGATGAGGATGGTGCCGCTGGCACCGTTCGGTCCCGCCGGGATCGGTACGGTGATCTCGTTGATGTTGGCGTTGTGCTGACTGCGCCCCCAGGGGCCGTTGATGTACATGCCAATTTTGCCATCGTTATAGAGATCTTTCAGCTGGCTGCGTTCCCACGCGGTCGGGCCCTCTTGCGCTACGCTGACGAGCTTTTCATAGAACGCCAGGGTTTCGCGCGTCGCGTCGCTGTCGAGCATGTTTTCGCCCGAAGCGGGGTCGATGACCACGCCACCGTTCGAATAGAGATAGTTCATGAACTGGTGCATGGTGTTGTCAAAGTCTTTTCCGGCAAGACCGACACCGGCGGCGCCGGTGTTGTCGTCGATGGCTTTGGCCAGATTGTACATGCCGGTCCAGGTGCGCGGTGCCACGCATTGCTCGCCGGCTTCTTCGACCAAAGCACAGTTGATGTAGAGCCCTTTGGTCGAGAACGCGCGCGGGTAACCCCATTCGGTACCCTCGATGGTCACGGTGTTCAGGATGCCGGGCTGGTACGCACCGCGCGTATCGTCAGAAATCTGGGCCGCAACGATCAGATCGTTGTTTGCCAGCTGACGCAAGGTGCGCGATCCCATGTAGGCAATCGACGGCGGATCACCGGCAGCCGCAAGCGTCAGGGATTTGTCCTGACAGGTGCCCCACGGAACACCTTCGAGGTTTACTGTCACGCCCGGGTTCGCGGCTTCGAACGCATCGACAACCGTTTGGTCCGCGTGAAAGATTTCGCCGCCGCACATGATAAAGTGCAGCTCTTGTGATTGCGCCGAGAACGCCGTGGCAGCGACAAAGGCTGCACCAAGCGTAAGCGTTGTAATATGTTTCATTTTTCTCCTCCGTTGGGTAATTGAAACACTGGTCTGGATCATTCTTTAATTGCCCCCGCCGTCAGACCGGCGACGAGGTATTTCTGTAAGAACAAGAAGATGGCCATGACCGGCAGAACGCCTGTCAGGGCAGCGGCCATCATTTCGTTCCAGGTCACCGACTGGTAACCGATGAATTCAAAGAGACCCGCAGGAAGCGGTTGGTATTCGCGGGTCTGGTTGAAAGTAATGGCGAACAGGAACTGTTGGGCATAGGCACCGATAAAGACGGCAGTGCTGACCACGATCAGCCCGGGCACGGCCAGCGGCAGCACCACGCGGCGCAAGGTGTAAAGGCGCGAGGCGCCATCGACATAGGCCGCTTCTTCCAGTTCGACCGAAATCTTTTCAAGGTAGGACCGCAAGAGCCAGATGCCGGTCGGGATCAGAAAGGCGACCCCGGGCACGATCATTGCCCAATAGGTGTTCAAAAGGCTCAGCTGCCGCAGCACCCGGTAAAGCGGGATCAGCAGCACCGCGCCGGTGAACATGTTGACGCCCAGGAACATGCCAAGCGACGCCGATTTGAACGGAAAATCCAACCGTGCATAGGCGTAGGCCGCAGGAATGACAAAGGCCATGGTGATCACCGTCACCATCGTCGCAATGTAGATCGAATTCAGAATATAGCGGCCCAAAAGCGGCACGGTGACCCACATTCTGCGGTAAGCGTCGAACGAAAAGTCTTCGGACCAGAACTGATAGGGCGACCGGAACAGATGCTCGAGCGGACGCAAGCTGGCCATGAACATCTCGAAAAACGGCAGCAGGATGAAGATCAGAAAAACCGCCATGGCGGCGTAAATGCCGACCGTCTGCAGGCGGGTGTAGCGGTCCATCATCTCAGCGTACCCCGTATTTCTTGTTCACTTTGTTCAGGAAGTAGAGGTAGATCAGCGAGAACGTGGCGAGCAGGATTACGATGATCACGGCGCGCGCCGCGCCTTCGCCAAACTTGAAATTACCGATGGCCGTTTTGTAGGTATCGACGATCAGGGTCGTGGTGGCGCTGCGCGGGCCGCCTTCGGTCAGGATCCAGATGATCTCGAAGCTGTTGAAGGTCCAGATCGCGCTCAGCAGCGCCATCGACACCAGAACCGGCATGATCTGGGGAATAGTTATGCGGCGGAAGCGGTACCACCGCCCTGCCCCATCGACCCATGCGGCCTCGTAAAGATCACGGTTGACGCCCTGCATGGCGGCCAAAAGAAAAAGTGTGACCATCGGCGTGCCGACCCAGACGTCCGCTACGATGGCCGAATAGAACGCGGACTTCTTGTGGGCCAGAAATTCATGCGGACCGTCGAGAATGCCGATACTTTGCAGAACGCCGGCGATAATCCCGAAGTGACCGTTGTAGAGCCAGAGCCAGCCGATCATGCCAATGGCGATCGGGATCACCCAGGGCGGCATGACCAGTACCCGGAAAAGCGCCTTGCCGGGAACCGCCGCATTCAGAAGGCTGGCGCCGGCCAGTCCCAGCACCAGTTTCAGGCTGACCGACAGGATCATCCAATAGAACGTGCGCACCACCGTCTGACCAAATTTCTTGCTTTCCAGAAGGTCCTGATAGTTCTCAACGCCGACGTAGTTTTCGCCGCCCAGGCGGGCGTCGGTGAATGACAGGCGGACGGTTTCGACCAGCGGCCAGGCAACGATCACGGCGATGAAAATGGCGGCTGGCAATATCAAAAGCCAGGCAAACACCGCGTTCGAGACTTT
>JAKZRT010000160.1:0-6349 GCA_047518005.1 Brevirhabdus sp. | reverse complement strand
GACGCGACCGACCGGCGCCCTGTGGACAAGTGGACAGCCGCTCCGCGACCGACCACTTCCCCACAGGGCCAGAAACCGCAACAGAAGCGGTCAACTCATATGGTACATAAACCGGTCAACTCAGAATGTTCTCGACAGCCAGGTTCTGGTACGCCTTGACGGTACGTTTTTGCGGTCCGAGCTGAGCGTGGTCGAACGCCAACTGTTTGAAATTCATGCCCGAAAAGCGCGGCTTGAGGCCGAGCAGGCGGGGCACGCAAGTGTCGCTTTCGCACCCTGGATCGAAAACGGGCACCTGGACGCGACCTGGCGACAGGGCCAGATCGATGGGCAGCGTGCACTTTTTGAGGCGCGGCGGGACGCGCTGGACAAAGAGGTCGATCAATTGCGCGAGCAGCAAGTGCAGATCGAGGCAGAGATCGACGGGATCACGAGCCAGCTTGAGGCACAACACACGCAGCTGGCGCTGGTGGGTCAGGACCTTGAAGCGCGCGCGAGTTTGTTGGCGCGGGGTCTGATCCAGGCCGCACAGGTGTTGGATTTGCGGCGCGAGATGGCGCGGCTGAAGGGCGACGTTGGGCGTCTGAACTCGGAAATTGCTGCGGCGCGGACCCGCACTTCAGGCCTCGAGATCGAGATCGTGAAACTGGGCGAACGGCGGCGCGAGGCGGCGATAACCCGCTTGCGCGACCTGCAGTATTCCGAGATCGAACTGGCCGAGCGCCGGATACGTCTGGCCGAAAGCCTGGCGCGTCTGGATGTTCGGGCGCCGGTCGATGGGGTGGTTTTCGGCTCGCGCATTTTGGCTGTCCAATCGGTGGTGCGGCCTGCTGATGCGATGATGTATCTGGTGCCCGGCGGTCAGCCGCTTGAGATCAGCGCGCGGATCGAAACCATCGACATCGACCAGGTGCATCCCGGACAGGAGGTTCTGCTGCGCTTTACCTCGTTCGATCAGCGCACGACGCCCGAGGTCCTGGGCCGGGTTGCGCGACTGTCGGCCGATGCGGTTACGGATGAGGCCACGGGTGAGACGTATTACGAGGCGGTGATCCTGCCCGACATCGAAGCCCTCGCCAAGCTCGACCAGGACCTGATGCCGGGGATGCCGGTCGAGGCGTTCCTGCGTACGGCCGACCGAACGCCGCTGCAATTCCTGATCCAGCCGCTGGCCAATTATTTCAAACGCGCTTTTCGCGAGGGGTGATCAGCCGCCGAGGAACAGGCGTCCCACATCCGGGTTTGCCAGCAGATCGTCGCCCTTGCCGACGATTGCCACCTCGCCCGAGACCAGCACATAGCCGATGTCAGCAAACTCCAAGCCCTTTTTGGCGTTCTGTTCGACCATCACTATTGTCTTGCCTTCGACCTCCTGCAGTTCGCGCAGGATGTCAAACACCATGTCGATGAAGCGCGGCTCGAGCCCGATCGACGGCTCATCGACCAGCAGAATTTCCGGGTCCATCACCAGCGCGCGGGAGATTTCCAAAAGCCGCCGTTCGCCGCCCGACAGGACCTTGGCCAGATGTTTGCGTCGCGCCGCCAGGCGGGGATATTTGTCGAATATCCGTTCGGCCGCTTCCTTGGCATGGCGCGGTTCGTCCTTTAAAAATCCGCCCATCCATAGGTTTTCTTCAACGGTCATCCCGGGAAAAACCGACTTATCCTGAAGGATATAGGCGATCCCGACCGCTTTCAGTTTCGACGAGGCGGAAAGTTGCGCGATGTCGCGCTTGTCAGGCCCGTCGCCGACGCGGATCTGGCCCGAGAAGATGTTGTTAAAGCCGAATATAGCGTGCAGGATGGTCGATTTTCCGGCCCCGTTCGGCCCGATCAGGCACAGCGATTGCTTGCGCGCCACGGCCAGGTTGACCCCGTGCAGAATTTCCATGCGCCCATAACCGGCGTGCAGGTCTTCGATCACCAGAAACGGGTCGTTGTTTGCCAGCGCCATGATGTCGGCGATACTGACGTGTTCGGCGATGGCCGCCGCTTGTTGCGTGACCGCCTCGACCGAGATGACCGTGTCGACCGATCCGCCATGATAGCCCGAGACGTCAGGTTTTTTGTCGTCGCTCATCAGTGGGCCCCCAGATAAGCGTCGATGACCCGTTGATCGTCCTGAATCTCGTCGGGTCGCCCCTCGGCCAGCATCTGACCATGCGCCAGGCAATAGATCTTGTCGGCCATGTTCATGATCACGCGCATATTGTGCTCGATGATCAGAAGCGTGATGCCAAATTCGGAATTGGCGCGCCGCAGACGCTCGATCAGCCCGTTGATCAGGGTTGGGTTGATGCCCGCTGTCGGCTCGTCCAGCAACAGCACCGTAGGTTCGTTCATCAATGCCATGGCAAATTCCAGCAGCTTTTGCTGCCCGAAACTCAAAGACCCGGATTTGAAGTATCTTTTTTCGTAAAGCCCCACGAATTCAAGCAGATGTTCGGCCTCGTCAACGTCTGCGCGCGTGGTACGTTTGAAGCTGTCCATGACCGACATCTTGCGATGCGGCATCGAGATCAGCATGTTCTCCACGCAATTCATCGCGCCGTAAGTGCGGGTTTGCTGGAAGGTCCGCAAAAGCCCCAGCCGGGCGATTTGCGGGACCAGCATCCGCGATATTTCTTGGCCCTCGAATTTGATCGAACCTGCGTCGATCGGGTGATAGCCGACGATCGAATTGAAAAGCGTGGTCTTGCCTGACCCGTTCGGCCCGATCAGCCCGGTGATCGCACCCTTTTCGACCGTCATCGACACGTCGGCATTGGCATGAACACCGCCGAACGACTTGGAAACACCGGAAAGCTCGATGATGGTGCTCATTCGCCCGGCTCTGCGATGATCTCGTCTTTTTCGTCAATCTTGACGCCAAATATCTCGGGGTAGCGGCGCAACATCCAGCCCATCAAACCATCCTGGAAAAACACCACGACGACAACGATCAGCGCCCCAAGCGCGACCCACTGCCAGCCCAGGAAATAGTTCCAGGTAAGTTCCTTGAAGGTGTGAAACAGCACCGCGCCGATCACCGGCCCCCACAGCGTGCCCTTGCCGCCCAAAAGCACGCAGATCACCATGAATATTCCCAGATTGACGGTTTGATAGGCGGTTTCCAGCGGTTCGAAATGGATCAGCTGAAAGGCCGATATGCCCCCGGCAGCGCCCACAAAGAACCCTGCCATCGACCAGGTGATCAGCTTATAGCGCAGGGTGTGGATGCCCATGGCCTCGGCCTTTTCTTCGTCATCGCGGATGGCGTTGATGGCCGCCCCGAAGCGTGTGGAATACAGCCATTTGAGAAAGATAAATAGAGCCACACCGAGGCCCGCAAAAAGGAAATAGATCAAGACCTTGAAAGTGTCGAAATCGCCGTGGAAGATCGGCATCGATATGCCCTGACCGCCGCCCAGCCATTCGACGTTCGACACGATCTCGCCTGCCGCAATCGCAACGCCCAATGTGCCGATGGCAAAATATGGGCCGCGCAATCCGAAGGTGAGCATACCGACCACATAGGCCGAGACGGCACAGAATATGCCCGCACCCAGCGTACCAAGGATCAGGCCGGTGTAATACTGGGCAGGCGTAAAGGTCCAAAGTTCGGACCGCGAGGCATCTGTGTATTCGCCAACATCATAGTAAAGCCCGATAGTGATGACAGCCGCCACGTACATGCCGGTGCCATAAAAAAAGATATTGCCAAGCGAATTATACCCCATCTGCCCGCCGGTCATGTCCCAGGTCAAGGCGACGATGATCATCAGCCAAAGCGTTGCCAGTTGGGTGTTAAACGAGGGAAAGAGAAATGGCGCCGCAATAATGAACACGATCAGGCCGCCATACAGGGCAAACTTCTTGTTCATAACCGAGCCCATTATTTCAGCACCTGGCGGTTCCGGCGTTGCTGCAGCAATCGCACCAGCAGGACCAAAAGCAAAAGGATGACAGCAATGGCCTGTTGATAGCCGATGCCGAAGATGTGGCTGCCAAATTGTTCGGCGGCACCAATGCCCAGACCCGCTGCGATGACACCCGGCAGGTTGCCCAGACCAGCAGCGGTGACGATCACGAAGGCACGGATCGAATAGGCGATCCCGTAAAACGGCTGGATCACCCAGACCATGACGATAATCGCCCCCGCCGCGCCGCAGATCGCGGCATTCAGCGAGAATGTGAAAGCATAGATCTTCTCGGTGTCGATCCCCATGACCCGCGCCGCACGCGCGTCTTGCGCGGTGGCGCGAATGGCCTGTCCCATGCGACTGGATTTCATGAAGATGATTACGGCTGCGGCCAGCACGGTGGCCATGCCAACGCCGATCAGCTTGGCAATCGGCAGGTCGATAATGCCGTCGGGGCCAAGGTGCAGTGTCTTGTAGCCCAGATTCACAGATTGGGTGTCAGACCCAAAGATCAAATTCATGATCTGGGCCATCATGATGGCCAATCCGAATGTGGCCAGAAGCGACGTGAAGAGGTCGCGCTCGATCACCCGGGTGATGACGATCTTGTAGATGACCCAGCCGATGCCCCACATGACCACAAACGCCAAAGGCACACCCAACAGCGGGTTGATGCCGATCTGGGACAGCGTCCAGGCAACGTAGCCCCCGGCGATCACGAAATCGCCCTGCGCCAGGTTTTTGACGTTCATCACCCCCCAAACCAGCGCCAGCCCGTAGGCTGCCAGTGCAAACAACGCACCGATCATGACGCCATCGATCAAAATCTTCAGGTTCACAATCGGAAAGTCGATCAGAAGGCTGATGTTAAAAAGTATGGCGTCCATGCTGCCCGGGCTCCCTCGCTGCGTTTGACGCTTGGGTCAAAGCAGGGTTACCGGGCGCAATGGATGCGCCCAGTACGGTGTCATATCAGCGCAGAATTACGGGCGCGGCCAGACCAGCGCGTCCGAGGCAAAGGCAGAGGGCGCAACCACTTTGTATTCGCCGCCCTGGATTTGCCGCAGCACCATCGGTTTGGCAATGTTGTTGCCAGCATCCGAAAACTTGACGTCACCATAGAATGTAGAGAGATCGGTTGCCGCCAGCGCGTCGCGCACGGCCTCTTTGTCCAGCGTTCCGGCACGCGTGAACGCATCGGCAAAGACATAGACCGCGGCCGAAGCCTGTGCTGTCTGGTAAGGGACTTTCTTGGCCGAATATTCAGGATAGGCACCTTTGAATTCGATCTCGTAATTCGCCGCCGTCCCAAAGATCGGGTCCTCATAGGTCAGCGTTTCGGCCCATTGCGTCGAGCACAGGATGTTTTCGGCAAATTCGCCAAAATTCCCCGTCACATCAGCCGCTTCACAGTGGGTTATTGCAAACATCGGCACCGAAACGCCCTGTTCGCCGACCTGACGAACTGCGGTCGCGGCCCCTTTCGAGTGGCCAGACACGATCAGGACATCAGGCTTGACCAGCTTAACCTTGGTCAGGATGCCGGTCATATCGGAAAGATCGCGCGGCAGTTTTTCGTCGATCACGACTTTCATGCCGTATTTCGCCGCATCTTCCATGACGCCAGCGCGGATATCCAGCGAGAAGGGATCGTTTTCAACCGCGATGGCGACCGTCACGCTTGATGCGTCTTTGCCCTGCGCCACGGCCTGTTCTGCGGCCAGCGCGATAGCCGATGCCAGATATTGCTCGGACGTCGACAGGACCGCAAAGAGGTACCTATAGCCCTTGTTGAAAAGCGACCGCGAGGCGCCTTCAGCCTCGACCATGGGGATCTTGTACTTCTCGGTGACCGGTGCAATTGCCGTGGTCAGGCCCGAGCTGTACGGCCCTAACATGTATTGAACGCCGTCCTGATTGATCAGGCGTTCGGCCAGAGTCGCGCCCCGGTCGCCCTTGGATTCGTCGTCGTAGTAAACGACGTCAAAGTTATAGCATTTGTCGCCCACCATAATGCCGCCGGCTTCGGCGATTTTGGTGATGGCGAATTCATATCCGTTCTGGGCGTGAACGCCGTTGGTGGCGTATTTGCCGGTTAGCGAGATGGCCGAACCAAGCGTGATAGTGTCGCAGTCCTGGGCCTGAACAGCCAGGCCCGATACAGCGACACCAAAAGCGGTGGCGGCCCCAAATACCAGTGATTTAAGGTGCATTTCTTCCTCCCATTTGTGCCCTAAAGCAGCAGGCCGTTTTCGGCCAATGGTAACAGCCTACACGGTTGAGCTAACAGAACAAGGTCCGTAAAGTTGCGTGTCGGTAACACGCGATATGTCCGGTTTATGTACCAGATGATCTGTCCGGTTTTAGAACGCCTCCAAGCCATGGAGGGAGGCGATGCGTCGGACGGAGCAGGTACAGGGACTGAGATTGATGAAGTTCGAGGAGGT
>JAKZRT010000159.1:0-26597 GCA_047518005.1 Brevirhabdus sp. | reverse complement strand
TCCGTCTTCGACAATTATGAGCAGATCGTCGACAGGTGTTGCGAAGCATGGAACTTCTTTGCAAACGACAAAACCGCAATCACGTCAATCACTACCAGACAATGGGCCAAAACGGTCAACGACTAGGGCCGTTGGTATAATGCATTGCTATTACGCGATTTATCTCGTGGAACCGTTCATCGGATGCTGGCATTTGCGAGCAAGATAGCCTACGCTCGCTTGCCTCTACAGCGAAGGGACGGTGCGCTGAAGCGCACCCTACGGATTGCTGCATCACAGCGCTCGCCGATGAAGCCTTTGGTCTCGGGGGCGGTGGTGGCGCGGGATTAACGGGTCCCGACTCTAGAGACCGGGAGCCGCGTTGACAGTGTGGCCATCAACCGCGATGACCTGGCCCGACACCAGCCGCGCGGCGTCTGAGGCCAGAAACACCGCCATGTTGGCGATGTCGTCGGCGGTGACGAAGCGTTTCATCGAAGTGCCGCCCGCGTAGCCCGCATAAACCTGGTCGCGCGTCACACCTTTGGCGGTTGCTTCGGCGGCCAGCACCGCCTCCATCCGCTCGCCTTCGACAGCCCCCGGTGCGATGGCGTTGGCGCGGATGCCGTGGGGACCAAGCTCCATCGCCAGGGTTTTCATCAGGCCGATGATCGCCCATTTGGCCGCCGCATAGGGCGCGCGGCCCGGATACCCGTAAAGGCCTGCCGTGGACGCGGTGAGGATGATCGATCCTGACCCGGCTGCGCGCATCATCGGGACCGCGTGCTTGGCGGCCAGAAACGCGCCTTCCAGAGTGACCGAGACGCATTTTCGCCAGTCTTCAAGGATGATCTGGTCGATGGGTGCGGTCGGCCCGGCGATGCCCGCGTTGGCGCAGAGAACATCAAGGCCGCCCCAGTCTTGCTTGATATCATTGGCGATATCGGCAACAGCCGGTTCGTCGGTGGCATCGGCGTGGCGGCCTTCGATGCCGCCGGGGAGTGCGGCCAGCGCGGCGTCATCGACATCGCTCACCCGCACCCGCGCGCCGGTGGCCTGGAACGCCTTGGCCATGGCCAGCCCGATGCCCGACGCGCCTGCGGTGATCAGGACGCGGGCGGTCATCGCGCATCACCGATGGCGCGGCCCATGCCGTCGGGGTGCGCCAGCGCCGCGTGGGCGGCGGCGATGGCGCCGAGTTTCATCGCGATGTGGCCGGGCGGCACGCTGGCGCGGCGGGTCTCGAGGCTGACGTGCAACAGCATGTGCTCGGCGGTCGCCAGCAGCCGGTCGCCCGAATGCATGAAGTGAAAAAGTTGCATACGTTTCCCTTCGCCATCAAGGACTTGCGTGGTGATAGTGATCTTCGCACCGGCGCGAACCTCGCCGCTGTGGCGGATGTGGGTTTCGACGGTGAAATAGCTGCCGCCCGAGGCGACGTAATCCGCGTCGCAGCCGACGATCACCATTAACCGGTCCGTGGCGTCGCCAAAAGCCTGAAGGTATTTCGCCTCGTTCATATGGCCGTTGTAGTCGGTCCAGTCGGTCGGCACCGCGCGATCAACGGTCAGGA
The DNA here is from genome assembly GCA_047518005.1 of Brevirhabdus sp. Classification (GTDB taxonomy): domain Bacteria; phylum Pseudomonadota; class Alphaproteobacteria; order Rhodobacterales; family Rhodobacteraceae; genus JAKZRT01. The sequence continues at coordinate 25,045 of JAKZRT010000159.1, read as the reverse complement.
TCGGCTGGGCGATGTCGGGGATCTGGTCGAAATTCGTCGGCAGGCCGTTTCGCGCCGTCAGCGCCCTGTCATGCGCCACAAGATGGACGCCTGCCGCCTGCCCTTCGGCCTTGAGCGCGCGCAGGATGCCGACAAGGTTCTTGTCGCGCTCGGCCTCAAGGTCGCGGATCGATTTCGCGCCGGACTGGGCATCGGACTGGCTGGCGATCTTGTCGACCAGCGTCTCGGTCCATTCGGGCGTGTCCATCAGCTTGGTCCAGTCGAGGCTCAGCGTCGGGCCGAACTGGTTCAGGAAATGGCGCATACCGCCCGGGCCGCCGCCGATGCGATAGGTCTCGAACAGGCCCTTTTGCGCCCAGCGAAGGCCAAACCCCATGCAGATGGCTTGATCAATTTCGCCGGTGGTGGCGATGCCGTCGTTGACCAGCCAAAGCGCCTCGCGCCACACCGCCTCGAGAAACCGATCGGCCATATGGGCGGGAATCTCGTGGCGAACGCGGAGCGGGTACATTCCGATGTCAGACAGAATTTCATGTGCCCGATCAAGGGTTTCCGGCGCGTTCTTCGGGCTTCCCACCACTTCGACCAAAGGCAACAGATAGACCGGCACAAACGGGTGCGCGACGATAATCTGTTCGGGGCGCGCGGCGCTGCTCTGAAGGTCGGTTGGAGTGAATCCGCTGGTTGACGATGCGATGATCGCCGACGGGCCGACGTCGTCGTGCAGGGCGCGGTAAACCTTGCGTTTCAATTCGACCCGTTCGGGGACGCTTTCCTGAACCCAGACCGCCCCGGCCACAGCGTCAGACATCGTGTCGTGGAACGAAAGCCGCCCTTCGTCCGGCAGCGCGGTGTCGTAAAGCGACGGCAACGCCAGGCGCGCCGCATCCAGCACCTCGCCTATCTTGGTCTGGGCGTGCGGGTCGGGATCGAAGACCCGCACGTCCCAGCCCATCAACAGGAACCGCGCGGCCCAGCCGCCGCCGATGACCCCGCCGCCGATGATCGCTGCTGTTGTCTGTGTCATTTCGCTTTCCGCATGATTCGGGTCGAAATCCGGTCCCGGCCAGGCGATATATCAGCCGATTTTATCGCCCGAGGTATGGATGAATATTCACTTTGTTGGGCCAGCCGGAGGTTGCCTTTGTCGACATCCGAAGCGCAAGCAACAATTGCTTTCAGTGTCGGGTGCTGCGCGCGCCATCTGGACCAGCATTTCGGTTATCTGTCGCGGCACTGGGTGACGACATACCCCGTGGCGGTGAAGATCTCGTGGCACCCCAAAAGCGGCGTAATCGGCGTGCAGGTGCGCGACCGGGCCAGGCATTCGGCGGTGCAATCGGTGGATTTGAGGCACAATTTGCCAGCGTCGGGGGGCGTGAGGAAACAGATAAAGCCCCGATCGGATGCGGGGGCCGAAAACCGGCCATCGCTGGCCAGACAGGCGGCGCGCACGGCTGCGAGGTTGCTTTCGCCGATCACCGGTGTCTCGCCATCTGGTGTCAAGACCGGCAGGGCAGGCGCGTCAGCGGCAGGCACGTCGTCGGCGGTCGCGGTCTCGGTCGCGCCTGCATCGCTTTTTGGCGCGTCATCGGCGGGCTGGCAGCCGAGCAGCGCAAGCGCCAGACAAAGGACACCCCAGCGCGTCATGGTCCGGTGGGTGCGCGTTTGGCGAGACCCAGCTTGGCGCGAACCGCGTCCGGGCCAATGACCCTTGCGCCCATGTTCTCGATGATTGTCACGGCGCGCTCGACAAGTTGGGCGTTGGTCGCCAACTGGCCTTTGCCAAGCCAAAGGTTGTCTTCCAGCCCAACCCGCACGTTGCCGCCGGCCAGCACCGCGGCGGCGACGTAAGCCATCTGGTTGCGCCCCAGTCCAAAAGCCGAAAAGCACCAATTTTCGGGCACGTTGTTGACCATGGCTACGAAAGTGTTCAGATCGTCCGGTGCCCCCCAGGGCACGCCCATGCAGAGCTGCACCAACGCCGGGCTTTCCAGAAAACCGTCTTTGACCAGCTGCTTGGCGTACCAGAGGTGGCCGGTGTCAAACGCCTCGATCTCGGGCTTCACGCCCATCCCGGTCATCAGGGCGCCCATGGCCTGCAACATGCCGGGCGTGTTGGTCATCACATAATCGGCCTCGGCGAAATTCATCGTGCCGCAATCCAGCGTGCATATCTCGGGCAGGCACTGGCGGATGTGTTCGACGCGCTGGGCCGCGCTGATCATATCGGTGCCGTTGATCGTAGGCAGCGGCGCGTCGGGCGGCCCGAACACCATGTCGCCGCCCATGCCAGCGGTCAGGTTCAGCACCACATCGACTTCAGCGTCGCGGATCCGGTCGGTGACCTCGCGGTAATAGGCCAGATCACGCGAGGGCACGCCGGTTTCAGGGTCGCGGACGTGGCAATGGACGACCGCTGCGCCCGCCTTGGCCGCGGCAATCGCGGCGTCGGCGATGTCACTGGGCGAGCGGGGCACATGCGGGCTGCGGTCCTGGGTCGCCCCCGAGCCGGTGACGGCGCAGGTGATGAACACGTCCGTATTCATGGTCAATGGCATGGCATGTCTCCCCAAGCTCCGTCGCCCGTCGTGGCGCGAGGGAAAGCGATTTCGGTTTCCCACGCAAGTCCAAATGCGACGCGCCGGGCTTGCCCCTGACGCCGCGCCACACTAAATTGCTTCCATGACCAACGCCCCGCTTATCGACCCGTTTCAGCGCGCCATTTCGTATCTGCGCGTCTCGGTCACCGACCGCTGCGATTTTCGCTGCGTTTACTGCATGTCCGAGAACATGACGTTTCTGCCCAAGAAGGAATTGCTGACCCTGGAAGAGCTGGACCGGATGGCGTCGGCGTTCATCGCGCTTGGCGTTGAAAAACTGCGGATCACCGGCGGCGAGCCGCTTGTTAGGCGCGAAATAATGACGTTTTTCGCCGCCATGTCGCGGCATCTGGAGAGCGGCGCTTTGCGCGAACTGACGCTGACGACCAACGGCAGCCAGTTGTCGCGGTTCGCGGGCGATCTGGCGGCTGCGGGCGTTCGGCGCGTGAACGTGTCGCTCGACACGCTCGACGAGGCGAAATTTGCCGAGATCACCCGGTGGGGCCGCTTGGCCCAGGTGCTGAAGGGCATTGATGCGGCGCAGGCCGCCGGATTACGGGTCAAGATCAACACCGTGGCGCTGAAAGGGTTCAACGAGGACGAGCTTTTCGATCTGGTCAACTGGTGCGCATCGCGCGACATGGACCTGACCTTTATCGAGGTTATGCCGATGGGCGACATTGGCAACGAAAACCGGCTGGGCCAATACTGGAGCTTGGGCGATCTGCGGGCGCGGCTGGCCGAAGAATATAGCCTCAGCGATCTGGCCCATCGAACCGGCGGACCGGCGCGATACGTGCGGCTGGAAGAAACCGGGCAACAAGTGGGGCTGATCACGCCGCTGACCCATAATTTCTGCGAAAGCTGCAACCGGGTGCGGCTGACCTGCACGGGCGAGCTTTATATGTGTCTCGGCCAGGAGGACATGGCCGATCTGCGCGCGCCGCTCAGGGATTTCCCCGACGATGACCGGTCTCTGCATACCGCGATCCGCGCCGCCATCGCGCGCAAGCCCAAGGGCCACGATTTCGACTATTCGCGGCAGAACCTCGGCGGCCAGATGACCCGCCACATGAGCCATACCGGAGGCTAGCTCTCAATGTTGAGAGCTTTTCAACACTTTGATTTCACTAAATTTTCTTAATATCACTGGATTGAGGGAGAATCCCTAGCCCGCCGGAAGCCGCCCCTCGGCCATTTCGACCCACCACGAACAGCCCGCCGGTATCGCCTCGTCGTTGAAGTCGTATTCGGGGTGGTGGACCATGGCGGTGTCGCCGTTGCCGACCAGAATATAGGCACCGGGGCGCGAATTGAGCATGAAGGCGAAATCCTCGCCGCCCATGATCAAGGGCGCATCGGCGCAATCACCGGCAACCTTTTTCGCGGCCTCGATGGCAAAGCCGGTTTCGACGTCCGCGTTGACCATGATCGGATAATTGCGGTCATAGGTGACGCGGGCAACGGCACCGTAGGCCTGCGCCGTGAGTTCGGCGATTTCGGTCAGACGCTTTTCAGTCAGGTCGCGAATGGCCGCGTCCATGGTCCGTACCGTGCCTTTTAGATGCACCTTTTGCGGGATAACGTTGAAGGCTTTGGTCGCGGTTTCAAACGAGGTGATCGAGACCACCACCTGACCGATCGGGTCAACATTGCGGCTGGCAATGGTTTGCAGCGCGATGACGATCTGGCTGGCGACCAGCGTGGTGTCGACGGTGTCATGCGGCTTGGCGGCGTGGCCACCCAGGCCCTCGACCTCGATCTCGACAAGATCGGTGGCGGCAAAAAATGCACCGGGCCGAATCGCGAACTGACCGGTCGGCCAGCCCGGCATGTTGTGCATGCCGTAAACTTCCGAGATGTCCCAGCGGTCCATCATCCCGTCGTCGACCATTTCGCGCCCACCGCCGCCGCCTTCCTCGGCCGGCTGAAAGATCACTGCGACGCGGCCGTCGAAATTTCGGGTCTCGGCCAGGTATTTCGCGGCCCCCATCAGCATCGCCGTGTGCCCGTCGTGGCCGCAGGCGTGCATGGCGCCTTCGGTTTTTGACGCATAGGCCGCGCCGGTGGCCTCGAGTATCGGCAGCGCATCCATGTCGGCGCGCAGGCCGATGGTTTTGCCGCTTTTGTTCGACTTGCCGTCGATGATGCCCACGACTCCGGTGCGCCCGATACCGGTCACGACCTCGTCGCAGCCAAAGGCGCGCAGTTTCTCGGCCACAATCCCGGCGGTGCGGTGCGTTTCAAAGAGGATCTCGGGGTTTTCATGCAGGTCGCGCCGCCAGGCGGTAATTTCGTCGTGCAGTTCGGCAAAGCGGTTGCGGGTGGGCATCAGGTGACTTCCTTGAAATTATTGGTCCGCGGCGCGGCGCAGCACGTCTTCGGCCCATTGGTTGAGGCTTTTTCCCGCCAGCTCGGCGGCGACTGCCGCCTTTCGGTGAACGTCCGGGCTGACGCGAAACATGACCTGACCCGAATAGGCCTTTTGTGCGTTCTTGCCAATCTTGGCGCAGGTTTCAAGATAATCATCGACGGCTTCGATAAAGGCATCCCGCAAGTCGGCGACCGATGACCCATGGAAACCCACACGGTCGCGGATGCCTGCGACACGACCGAAGAAAATGCCATCAGTGTCGTCGTATTCGATTCGGGCAGAATAGTCCCTGTAGGCCATCGAATTTGTCATTGTGTCACTCCTATCCGCTCCAGAAAGTCGCGCGCATCCCGGACCTGATATCGTTTGGCCTCTTTCGCCGGATGAGGCCGGTGAAATATGGCAATTTCTTCCCCCTTCGCAAACCGAACCCGCGAACCGCGCCCCTCGATGATCTGCGCGCCCGCCGCGATCAGAAGATTTTCAATTGCGGCCCATTCCAACGTCCCCGAAACTGGCACCGCGAAAACGGCGGCCAGCGTTTTGCGGTGTTTGTTGTTCATCCGGGACCAAGATAACTATTGCTTGCAATAATTGCAAGCGCGCGTTTCAAGATTTGAGCGTGTCTATGAGGCGGTCGACAAAGGCGATACCGGCCTCGAGTTCGGAAATTTCAATGTATTCGTCGGGTTGATGGGCCTCAGATATATCGCCCGGGCCGCAGACAACAGCGGAAAAACCGGCGTCCTGAAACTGGCCCGCCTCGGTGCCGTAGCTGACCACGTGGGTGCCGTTGTCGCCGGTGATGGCGCGGGCCAGCGCCTCGGCCGGGCCTTGCGTTTCGGGGCGCAGCGGCGGGATGGCGAAAAACGGCTCCAGCGCGATGGAAGTGTCGGGGTGGATGGCCTGCATCTGGGCCTCGACCTGTGCCACCTGGTCCAGAAAGTCCTGCCGGCGCGCGTCCGCGTCGTCATCGGGCACAAAGCGGAAATCGAGCCCGAAGCGGCAATCTTTGGCGGTGATGTTATGCGCGGTGCCGCCTTCAATCTGGCCGATATGGATCGTGGTAAAGGGTGGGTCGAATATCGCCGCGACCGGCGACGGCGTTGGCGCGCGGATGCGGGCGTTTTCGTCGTTGGCCCAGTCGATCAATTGCGCCGCGCGCATGATCGCCGAGACGCCGCGATGGGCCAGCGACGAATGCACCTCGAAGCCCTCGACATGGACATGATAGCCCGCCGCGCCCTTGTGCCCGGTCACCACTTTCATGCGGCTGGGCTCGCCGACGATCACTGCGCTGGCCCGCGGCAAGTGCCCGACCATATCGTCGATCATCGGTGGCGCGCCGAGGCAGCCGACCTCTTCATCATAGCTGAGCGCGATTTGCAGGGGGCGTTTCAGACCCGCCGCCAACGCTTTTGGCACGGCGGCCAGCGCGATGGCGTCAAAGCCCTTCATGTCGCAGGTGCCGCGCCCGTAAAGCCGCCCGCCCTTTTCGACCACAGTAAAGGGTTCGGTTGACCAGTTCTGTCCGTCCGTGGGGACCACGTCGGTGTGGCCGGACAGAACCACGCCGCCCGCGACCTCGGGGCCGACATTAGCGTAGATTGCGGCCTTTTGACCGGTGTCGTCGTAAACCCGGCGCGCAGCGACCCCGTGGCCCGACAAGTATCCCTCGACCCAGTCGACCAGATCGAGGTTGCTGTCGCGGCTGACGGTCGGAAACCCGACAAGGATCTCGAGAATGTCGCGCGCCGAAAGGTTGTGAGCCATCTTAGCCTGACTTCAAGACGAAATGCTTTGGGCCGACCTCGTCATAGACCGACGGGCCCGGTTCGTGTCCCACCGGGAAGACCGGTGACGGGATCGGTTTGAAGCTGAGGTCGTCGCGCGACATGCGCTGGCGCGGGTCGGCAATCGGGACGGCGGACATCAGCGATTTGGTGTATTCGTGTTGCGGGTCCTCGAAAACCGCGCCGCGCGGCCCGATCTCGACAATGCGGCCCAGATACATGACGGCGGTGTAATGGCTGACCCGTTCGACCACCGCCATGTCGTGGCTGATGAACAAAAGCGCAATACCGAGTTCGGCCTGGAGGCCCATCATCAGGTTCAAAACCTGCGCCTGAACCGAGACATCGAGCGCCGACACCGCCTCGTCGGCGATGATCAATTTCGGGTTCAGCGCCAAGGCGCGGGCGATAGCGATGCGCTGGCGCTGGCCGCCGGAAAGTTCGTGCGGGAAGCGGCGCAGAAAGCTGCGCGGCAGTTCGACCCGGTCGAAAAGCGTGGCAACGCGGTCTTCGAGTTCTGACCCGCTGGCGATGTTGTAGTTCCTGAGCGGCTCGGACACCTGATCGATCAGACGGACCTGGGGGTTGAGGCTGGCGAACGGGTCCTGGAACACCATCTGCATGTCGCGGCGTGCGGCGCGCAGGTCGCGGTCGTCGAGCGCGATGATGTCCTTACCGCCGATCCGAACCTTTCCCGACTGCGGTTCGACCAGACGCAGGATCGAGCGCCCGCAAGAGGATTTTCCGCAGCCGGATTCGCCCACGAGGCTAAGCGTTTCGCCCCTGTTGACCGTGAACGAGACATCCTCGACCGCGTGAACATTGGCGACGATACGCCGCAACAGCCCCTTGCGAACCGGGAATCGCGTGGTCAGATTTTCGACCTCGAGCAGCACTTCGTGGGGCTGGTGCGCCAGCTCGGCGATTTTTTCGGCTTTCGGCGCGCCCATGATGTGCATCGGCTCGGGGGCGTCCTTGCCGCGCATTTCGCCGAGCTTGGGGACTGCGGCCAACAGAGCCTTGGTGTATTCGTGCTTGGGGTTCTCGAATATTTCTTGCGCCGTGCCCTCTTCGACCTGCAGGCCGCGGTACATCACGCTAACCCGGTCGGCGATTTGCGCCACGACGGCCATGTCGTGGGTGATGAACAACACGGCGGTGCCGTGTTCGCGTTTCATCCGGTCGATCAGCGCCAGTATCTCGGCCTGGATCGTCACATCGAGCGCGGTTGTGGGTTCGTCGCAGATCAGCAGCTTGGGCTCGCAGGCCATCGCCATGGCGATCACCACGCGCTGACGCATGCCGCCGGAGAGTTCGTGGGGGTATTGGGTAAGCCGCTGTTCGGGTTCGGGAATGCGCACGTCGCGCAATAGTTCGAGGGCCCGTTCGCGGGCCTGGGCATCGGTCATGCCCATGTGCACCTTCAGGCCCTCGGTCAGCTGGCGACTGACTGTGAAGACCGGATTGAGGCTGGTCATCGGTTCCTGAAAGATCATCCCGATTTTGTTGCCCCTGATCCGGCGCATATTTTCGTCGTTTGCAGCCCTCAAATCGGTGTCGGCCTCGTCGCCGTGAAAGACCAGCGACCCGCCAACGATCTTGCCGCCGCCAAACTCGACCAGGCGCATCATCGACAGTGCCGAGACCGACTTGCCGGACCCGGATTCGCCGACCACACAGAGCGTCTCGCCGGGCATGATCTTGAACGAGACATCCTCGACCCCGACGACAACGCCGGCGCTGGTTTCAAATTCGACCCGCAGATTTTTGACGTCGATCAGAGCCCCGTCGAGCATGATCCCTCCTTGGATGGACTGGACACCAGCTAAACGGGGATTGGCGCCAAGGTCAAACGAAAGACCGCAGGATTTTCGAACGGGCGGTTCCCGTTTCGCAGCGTAAACCACCTGACGCACTTAAATATATCGTCGTTGGTCGCACGGAAGGCTTGCATTTCAACCAATTCTGGACCGATGATGCAAAGATTAACGCGGCTGCCACTGAAATCCTATCACGGACCAGAGACATGCCGCGCTCAAACGCCTGCCGGTAAGGCCAGGTTTTGGAAACTAACAGGGAGACCAAAATGACACTTCGAACTTTAGGCTTGGCAGCTGCCGTAGTGGCGCTGGCACCCATGGCGTTTGCCCAGCAGGGTCGCGATGGCAATGTCAGCATCATCTACTGGCAGGCGCCTTCGATTTTGAACCCGTTCCTGTCGGGCGGCACCAAGGACGTTGAATCAGCTTCGATGATCATCGAGCCGCTTGCGCGCTTTGACCAAGGTGGGAACCTTGTTGCGTGGCTGGTCGACGAAGTGCCGACTGTCGGCAATGGCGGCGTGAGCGAAGACCTGACGACAATCACCTGGAATATCACGCCCGGTATCATGTGGTCGGACGGCACCGCGTTCACTTCGGCGGACGTGAAATTCACGTACGACTATTGCACCCACCCCGAAGGCGGATGCGCGCAGGCCACCAAGTTTGATGGTGTGGCGTCGGTTGAAACGCCGGATGCGAACACAGTTATTGTCAACTTTGATGGCCCGACACCCAACCCCTACGGCCCGTTCGTCGGCGGTGAGAGCCCGATCATCCAGGCAGCGCAGTTTGCCGATTGTCTTGGTGCTGCGGCCCCCAACTGTACCGAAGCGAACTTTAACCCGATCGGCACTGGTCCGTTCGTGGTTACGGAATTCCGCCCCAACGATGTTATCACGATGGCGGCGAACCCGAACTTTCGCGGTGCGGCTGATGGCAAGCCTGCGTTCGCGACCGTAACCTTCAAAGGTGGCGGCGATGCAACGGCGGCGGGTCGTGCTGTTATGGAAACGGGCGAGTTCGATTACGCCTGGAACCTGCAACTGGCACCTGACGTGATTTCCGAGATGGAAAAGGGTGGAAAAGGCACGCCAGTGGCAGGCTTTGGCCCGCTGTTGGAACGCCTTATGTTGAATAACACTAACCCTGATCCGAGCCTCGGGCCGGATGAGCGGTCGGTCGTTCGTCCGCATCCATTCCTTCAGGACCCGTCGGTCTACAGGGCACTTTCGCTCGCCATCGACCGTCCACTTCTGGTCGAGGTCGGATACGGTCAGGCCGGCAAGGTTGGCTGCAACTGGATCCCTGCACCTGACATCTTTGCATCGGAAAAGTTCGATTGTTCGACGCAGGATATTGCGGCCGCCAACGCGATGCTCGAGGCAGCCGGATACACCGACAGCGATGGTGACGGCGTTCGCGAACACGATGGCAAGCCGATGAAGCTGCTGTATCAGACTTCGACCAACGCTGTGCGTCAGGACTTCCAGGCGCTGATCAAACAGTGGTGGAGCGAGATCGGTATCGACGCCGAATTGCGCAACCTTTCAGCTTCGGTGTTCTTTGGTGGTGATCCGGGTTCGCCCGACACCTTCCAAAAGTTCTATGCCGACATCGAAATGTACGCGAACACCTTTAACGGCACTGACCCGCAGGCCTATCTTGGAAATGGACTTTGCGACAAGGCTCCTAGCCCGGCATCACAGTGGCAGGGCGAAAACATCAGCCGTTTCTGTGATCCGGAGTATGATGCCTTGCACGCAGAGCTGACACGGACCGCCGACATCGACAAGCGCGGCGAGATCGGTCGTGCTCTGAACGACATGGCGGTCGAGCGTGGCATGATGATTCCGCTGGTACACCGTGGCCGCGTTTCAGCGCACGCCAACAGCCTTGGTGGCGTCGTCCTGAACGTATGGGACAGCGAGCTGTGGAACGTTGCGGACTGGCACCGCAAGTAAGCCAAAAAAGTAGGGCGGGGAAAACCCCGCCCTGCACCCTTGGTTCGGGGCCTCCTGCATGCTCACATACACAATCCGACGTCTGGTCCTTGCGGTCCCGACGCTTTTGTTCATCAGCTTTGTGATATTCATGTTGCTCGAACTGGCGCCCGGAGACCCGATGGCGCAGGTCCCGCTGACCGTGCCCCCCGACGTCAAGGAAAAGATGCGCGAGGCGCTGGGTGTTGGTCAGCCCTGGTTCATCGCCTTCCCCAAATGGCTTTATCAGTTCTTTGTTATCGAACCGATGGTTCTTTGCGACGCCCTTTTCGGCACCGGATTTGCCGAAGGCCAGTTGCGGGTCATCTCGTGGCAGACCCGATCGCCGGTTATGGACATCGTGGCCCAGCGCATACCGCAGACGCTGTGGGTTGTCGGCGTGGCCTACGTGGTTGCTGTGCTGATCGCGCTGCCCATCGGAATATATTCTGCATACAAACAATATTCGATCTTCGATCAGGCCGGAACGTTCATCACCATGATCGGTTTTTCGATCCCGCCGTTTTTCTCGGGCGTGCTGGTGATCGTGATCTTCTCAGTCCAGTTGGGCTGGTTTCCGTCGATCTATGACACAACGCACGTGGTCGACAGCTGGGAGGCTTTCGTCAAGCAACTCAAGCAAATGATCATGCCGGTGATGGTGCTGGCGTTGCAGATCACCAGCCAGCTTTCGCGCTTTATGCGGGCCTCGATGCTGGACAATCTGGGCCAGGATTATGTGCGCACGGCGCGCGCCAAGGGGTTGAGCGAACGCGCCGTCTTGCTGGTCCATGTGCTGCGAAATTCGCTGATCCCGGTGGTCACGGTTATCGCGCTTGGCGTACCGGCGATTTTTGGCGGCGCGATCATCACCGAGCAGGTGTTCAAGGTGAACGGTATCGGCCAGTTGCTGATCACCGCGATCCAGGCCAACGACCTGCCGATGGTGCAAACGCTGACGTTCATTTTCGCGGTGCTGATCGTGCTTTTCAATCTGATCGCCGACATCCTTTATGGCATTCTCGACCCGAGGATCCGCTATGACTGAAACCGATACTACCCAATCCCAGACCGTCGATCGGGTGATCAGCGAAGGCCCCAGCCGGTCGCAATGGTGGGACGTTTGGGATCAGTTCAGAACCCACCGTGGGGCGTTCTGGGGCATGGTGGTGTTTGGCGCGATCATTCTGGCGGTGCTTGTCGGGCCGATCATCTACTGGAACGAGGCGACGCTGGTGCCCACGGGCCGCGATTTCATCAAGCTGCGCGACACGCGGCCGGTCTATGTGGCGCTTTGGGACAGCGGTGCCAAGATCAACTGGGCCTATCCGCTGGGGACCGACAACATCGGGCGCGACCTTCTGGCGCGAATGTTGTCGGGCGGGCGGGTATCGATTGCAGTCGGCCTGGCGGCAATGCTTTTGTCGGTCTTGCTGGGAACACTGATCGGCGTTGCGGCCGGGTATTTCCGCAGGCTTGATGGCGTTTTGATGCGTTTGACCGACCTCTTTCTGGCGCTGCCGCTGTTGCCGCTGTTGCTTGTCGCGGTGCTGTTGTTTCGCGAGCCCTTGAATGCGACTTTTGGCCCTGAGGGCGGCATATTCATACTAATTGTCACTCTGGTGGGCATTACGTCGTGGATGCAGACCGCGCGGATTGTGCGCGGCGATGTGTTGGCGTTGAAGGAACGCGAATTTGTTCTGGCGGCCCGGTCGATCGGCACCGCTCCCACCAAAATGATCCTGCGCCATATTCTGCCCAATGTGCTGAGCCCGATCATGGTTTCGGCGACGCTTGGCATCGCCACTGCGATCATCACCGAGAGCGCGCTGTCCTTCCTTGGCTTCGGCTTTCCGCCCGATTTCCCGACCTGGGGCAAGCTGTTGTTTGACAGCGTTGATCGGATGGAGCTTTACCCCGAGCGCGTGGTCTGGCCGGGTCTGGCGATTTCGGTGACCGTGCTGAGCGTGAACTACATGGGCGACGGGCTGCGCGACGCGCTTGATCCAAGGATCAGGGGGCGGTAAGTTAAGACCGCTCAGGTATCACAACGGGAAAAGATCCGATTGAGCACCATCGCAAAGGGCGTATTTCGCGTGTTTGCTGACTTGATTAGCGCGAATTCCGGCGGCGGCCTTATCAGCAAGGCCGTAATCCACGAGGCAGAAATGCCGCTCCGACCCCTTTTGAGCTAAGGAAGCGCCTCTAGTGGAACTTAAGACCCGGGTTGAACCCGGGTTTTTTGCTTGTTGAGAGATACTTTCAATTTATCATCGTCAAAAGCTTATCCAGGCTGTCCTTGGCGTCGCCAAAGAACATCCGGGTGTTTTCCTTGAAGAACAGCGGGTTCTCGATGCCGGAATAGCCGGTCCCCTGCCCGCGTTTACTGACGAACACCTGACGCGCCTTCCAGCATTCCAGCACCGGCATTCCGGCTATGGGCGAATTGGGGTCGTCCTGTGCTGCAGGGTTCACGATGTCGTTCGAGCCGATCACGATTGCGACGTCGGTGGTGGGGAAATCGGCGTTGATCTCGTCCATCTCGAGCACGATGTCATAGGGCACCCGCGCTTCGGCCAGCAGCACGTTCATGTGCCCCGGCAGGCGCCCCGCGACCGGGTGGATGGCGAACCGCACGCTCTTGCCGCGCGCCCGCAGGCGTTTGGTCAGTTCGCTGACGCTTTGCTGGGCCTGCGCCACCGCCATGCCATAGCCGGGGATGATGACAATGCTGTCGGCGTCTTCCAGGGCCGCGGCCACGCCTTCGGCCTCGATCGCCACCTGTTCGCCCTCGATGTCCATGGCCGGGCCCTGGGTGCCGCCAAAGCCGCCTAGGATAACGCTGACAAAGCGCCGGTTCATGGCGCGGCACATGATGTAGGAAAGGATCGCGCCGCTGGAGCCGACCAGCGCGCCGGTCACGATCAACAGGTCATTGCCAAGGGTGAAGCCGATCGCCGCCGCCGCCCAGCCCGAATAGGAGTTCAGCATCGAGACCACCACCGGCATATCGGCCCCGCCGATCCCCATGATCAGATGCCAGCCGATAAACCCCGAGATCAGGGTGACCAGCACCATGGTCCAGAGGCCGGCACCGTTGAAATACATCAGCCCCAGCACGATGCAGGCCAGCAGCGCCACCGCGTTCAAGCCATGGCCCCCTGGCAGCTTGTTGGGCTTGCCGTCAACGCGCCCCGCCAGCTTGCCGAAGGCCACGACCGAGCCGGTGAAGGTCACGGCCCCGATGAATATGCCCAGAAACACCTCGACCTTCAGTATCGCGATCTCGACCGCGTCTTTTTTCCAGAGCTTTTGGCCAAAGCCGGTCAGATCGGCGTCACCAATGGCGGCTCCGGCCTCTTTGATCGCGGTCACGGAGGTTAGCATGATATCGGCATTCAGCCCGATAAAGACCGCCGCCAGCCCCACGAACGAATGCAGGGCCGCCACCAGTTGCGGCATTTCGGTCATCTGAACGCGACCGGCGATGTACCAGCCCGCGTAGCTGCCCGCCAGCACCGCCAGCCCGATCAGGAACATGTTCTGGATGCCGGGGCCGAAGATCGTGGCGAAGATCGCCAGCGCCATGCCGACAATCCCGTACCAGATCGCCCGCTTGGCATTTTCCTGATTTTTCAACCCACCGAGCGACAGGATGAACAGGACCGAGGCACCGATGTAGGTGGCGGATTGCAGACCCAATGACAGCATTTCCCGGCCCCCTCAGGACTTGTGGAACATTGCAAGCATCCGGCGCGTGACCAGAAAGCCGCCAACCACGTTGACCGAGGCAATGAGCACCGCGATCAGGCTGAGCAGGACCACGAACCAGTTGCCCGATCCGATCTGCAACAGCGCGCCAACGATGATGATCCCCGAGATCGCGTTGGTCACCGCCATCAGCGGTGTGTGCAGCGCGTGGGCGACGCCCCAGATCACCTGGAAGCCGACAAAACAGGCCAGCGCAAAGACGATGAGGTGCTGCATGAACGACGCCGGCGCATAGGCCCCGATCAACGCCATCACCACCCCGCCAATGGCCAGCATGCCGATCTGGCTGCGGGTGGCGGCGCGGAACTCGGCCGCCTCGGCCACGCGCTTCTCGTCCGGGCTCAGCTCTTTGGGCGTGGCCTTCTTGGGCTGCGCCGCGATGGCGGCCACCTTGGGCGGCGGCGGCGGGAAGGTCACCTTGCCGCGATAGGTCGCGGTTGCGCCCCGGATCACGTCGTCGTCCATATCATGCACGATCTGGCCGTCCTTGCCGGGCGTCAGATCGGTCAGCATGTGGCGGATGTTGTTGCCGTAAAGGGTGCTGGCCTGGGCGGCCATGCGCGACGGGAAATCGGTGTAGCCGATGATGGTGACGCCGTTGTCGCTGACGATCTTTTGGTCCGGAACCGTCAGATCGCAGTTGCCGCCGCGTTCCGCCGCCAGATCGACCACGACCGAACCGGGCTTCATCGCTGCCACCATGTCTTTCAACCACAGCTTGGGCGCATCGCGGCCCGGGATCAGCGCCGTCGTGATCACGATGTCTATCTCGGGGGCCAGTTCACGGAACTTGGCCAGTTGCGCGTCGCGGAACTCGGGGCTGGACACGCTGGCATAGCCGCCGGTCTCGGCACCATCAGCCTGGGTTTCCTCGAAGTCGAGGAACACGAAATTCGCGCCCATGCTTTCAATCTGCTCGGCCACCTCGGGGCGCACGTCAAAGGCATAGGTGATCGCCCCCAGTGACGTCGCCGTGCCGACCGCGGCCAGACCGGCAACACCTGCGCCGACGATCAACACCTTGGCGGGCGGCACCTTGCCCGCCGCCGTCACCTGACCGGTGAAAAACCGGCCAAAGTTGTTTCCGGCCTCGATCACGGCGCGGTAGCCGGCGATGTTGGCCATCGAAGAAAGCGCATCCATCTTTTGCGCGCGACTGATCCGGGGCACCATATCCATGGCAATGACATGCCCACCCTGCTTGGCCGCCTGGGCCATCAGCGCCTCGTTCTGGCCGGGATAGAAGAAGGATATCAGGGTCTTGCCCTTGGTGAGCCGCTTAAGCTCGGTCGCGTCGGGCGGGCGGACCTTGGCGATGATATCGGCGGCTTTCCAGACCCCGGCGGCGGTTTTCAAGACCTGCACACCGGCGGACTTGTAAGCCGTATCCGAAAACCCGGCGGCCGCACCGGCACCGGCTTCGATGACACAGTCAAAGCCGAGCTTGTGCAGCAAAAGCGCGCTGTCGGGGGTCATTGCAACCCGGGCCTCGCCTTCAAAGACCTCTTTTGGCGTTCCGATTTTCACGGGCGCTGTTCCTTTGCAAAGTTTGGCGCATGGACAGGCGCGCGGGTGTTCCTAACGATGCCCCGGCGGAAACTCAAGAGGCGCTGGGCTGGTGGACGCGGCGCTTGAACCTGCCAGTCCGACCGGACATGTTGGACGCCATGACCGACACCCCTCACGAAGGCCGACACGCACTGGTCACCGGCGGCGGCACCGGCATCGGGCTGGCCATCGCGCAGGCGCTGGCCGCGACCGGCGCGCAAGTGACCATAACCGGGCGTCGTGCAGGCGTTCTGAAGGCGGCCGCCGGAAACACAGCCGGGCTCTGGCCGCTAACCATGGATGTCACCGACGAGGCTTCGGTGGTCGACGGGGTGGCAAATGCGGCGGCTGCCCGCGGACCGATCGCCATTTGCGTGGCCAATGCCGGCATTGCCGAAGGCCGGTCGATCGCCAAGACCGACCTGGCGTTCTGGCGGCGGATGATGTCGACGAACCTCGACGGAGCGTTTCTGACCATCCGCGAATGCCTGGCGACGCTCGACCGCGACGCCTGGGCCAGGGTGATCGGGGTTGCGTCGATTGCCGGGGTGAAGGGCCTGCGCGGCGCGCCCGCCTACGGCGCGTCCAAACACGGTCTGATCGGGCTGATCCGCAGTCTCAGCGAAGATCACATCGGCTCGAATATGACCTTCAACGCGCTCTGTCCGGCCTATGTCGACACGGCAATAATCGACGCCAACGTTCGCCTTATCAGCGCGCGGGCCGGGGTCAGCGAAGACGCGGCGCTGGAGATCATGGTCAAGGCCAACCGCCATGGCCGCCTGATCGATGCCGCCGAAGTGGCCGCCGCAGCGCTCTGGCTCTGCGCGCCGGGGTCCGAGAGCGTGAACGGCCAGACCATCGAGATCGCCGGCGGCCAGGTCTGACACTTCCGCCGCACCGCCTCGGGGCTATCATCGTTTCAAAAATACTTCGGGGAGCGCGAGGGGCAGCGCCCCTCGCCCCGTGGCGACGCGTGAGGCGGCGCAATTCTTCAGGTCAGCCAGGCGTCGTAATCGGCGACCAGCAGGTGCAGCGGGTCGGTATCTTCCTCGATTGCCGCAAACCGCCCGACCGGGTCGCGGAAGATATTGTCGGTCAGATCGTCATTGACCGTCGAAACCTCGCCGATCAGCACATCGCCGCCGACGCCCCAGAACGCGTGCCAGTCGCCCGGCATCAGGGTCACGCTTTGACCCGGATCCAGCATGATCACCTCGCCCGGGGCGAAGGCGCGCGGGAGGCCGTCGCAGGTCACCCGGCCGCCCTGGGCTTGGGCACAACCGCCCGCCGCGTCCGAGCCGAACAATTCGACCGCCAGCCGCGCCCCGCCGCGGTTGATGATATCTTCGGATTTTATCCCATGGGTGTGGCAGGGGCTGACCTGATCCTGCTTTGAGATCAACAATTTCTCGGCATAGCACATGCCAACGCCGCGACCGAGGTCGTCGAGACGACCGTTGCGCAGGGTGAACAGAAACAGCCCCAGCCTGTCAAAATCGCCCTGGCCATAATCGGTGATGTCCCAGCCCATGCGCGCCTGCGCGATGCGCCCGATCTGCCTGGATTTCGCGCGGTCTGCGAATTCACCCGGCGACCAGTAGGCGAAGGGCGGCAGGACAAACCCAAAACTGCGGATCATCGCGTCGGCCGAAGCCATGATGCCGTTGATGCGACTGCGCTTCATCACCCTGCTCCGCCACAAGTAGCCATCGCCGACCTAAATCAACGAAAGGGCTGGGGCAAGGCGTCTTGAGCGCCGCCAAACTAGCGCAAGCCGTTGGCCGCTTGCAGCGCCCGGACATAGGCGATCACCATGTCCACCTCGGCGCGCGTGATGCCCTCGACAGGCGGCATGTCACCGAACCGCCAATGGTGGCTGCGCACACCGCGTTGTGCAGCCATGACAAACGCCATGTCGCCGTGGTGCCCGCCAGCATAATACGGGTGGACCAACGGCGGACCCTTGCCCTGGTTACCCGCTGCATTTGCACCGTGACAGGCCGGACACCGGGCCGCGTACACCGGCGCGCCGATGGCGGCGTTGCCGCCGAGTTCGGGGACGGTCACATCGACCATCGGTGCGCCCGGCTGATCAGCCGATTGGGCGTTGACCCTACCCGTCGGCTCGGATCCGGCACCCCAAAGCCACCAGGCCCCACCTGCGGCTGCCACCAAAACCAGCGCCACCACTTTGACGTTCATTCACCGAATCCCGAAGTATTGCTGCTGTATTCGGAAGCCTCTGGCAGAAGGAAGGTCAAGGCCGCTTCCAGGCCAGGCGGACCGATTTTTTCGACCCGCGCGCGGCCCAGTCGCGCAGGGCGCCGCCGAAAGCCCGAAACAGGTTTTGCGACACCGGGTCACTGGCGGCGTTCCATTCAGGATGCCACTGGACTGCGACAGCAAACCCCGGCGCGCCATCGACGTAGACCGCCTCGGGCGTGCCATCTTCGGCGCGCCCGTCGATCACGATGCGTGGACCCGGTGCCGCAATCCCCTGACCGTGCAGCGTGTTGGTTTTCACGCGGGCACCGCCAAACATCCGGGCAAAGGGACCGTCGGGCGTGAGGGTGACCCAATGGCGCAGTTCAAATTTTTCTTCGAGCGTGCCTTCGGGCGGCATTCGGTGGTTCATGCGGCCCGGAAGGTCACGAATTTCGGGGTGCAACGTGCCGCCCATGGCCACGTTAAATTCCTGAAATCCCCGGCAAATTCCAAGCACCGGCTGGCCGCGCGACACGCAGGCGCGGACAATTTCCAACGCCACCGCATCGCGGTCGCGGTCAAAATCGCCATGCGCCTCGGTGGGCTCGTGTCCGTATTCATCGGGGTGAACATTGGGCCGCCCGCCGGTTAGCATGAAACCGTCGCAGACCTCCATCAGTTCGGCCACCGAGAAAAGCGCCGGATCGCCGGGCACCAGCACCGGCACAGCATCGACCACCTGGGCCACCGCGACGGTGTTGATCGCGCCCGATGCGTGCACTTCGTACTGATCGCCGATCAGGTTTTTATTGGTCAGAATTCCGACCACCGGTCGGGGTTTTGGGGTGTCTGCCATCGGCCCGTTCTCTGAAATGTCGCCGCAACCTAGCGGCCCCACGCAGAAATGAAAAGAAGCCAGGAATTCGCCACGGCCAGCTTGCTGGTCACCGGCGCAATGGCTACATCCGCATCACTTGCCAGGAGAGCCCAATGCCCGACACCGCTCAGCAAACCATCTATCTTTCCGACTACCGCCCGCCCGCCTATCTGATTGACGACGTGCATCTGACGTTTGTCTTGTCCGAGACGGCGACGCGGGTCCGCTCGAAGGTGCGGTTTCGGCCCAATCGGCAGGCGCCGGGGCGGTTTTCACTGGATGGTGAACATCTGAAGTTGATAAGCGCCGCGATTGACGGCAAGCCGGTCGCGCCGGTGATTACCGACACCGGGCTGACCTGCGCGGTGCCCGATGTGCCGTTTTTGTGGGAGGCCGAGGTCGAGATCGATCCGGCCGCCAACACGGTGCTGGAAGGGCTGTATTTGTCGAACGGCATGTTCGCCACCCAATGCGAGGCGCAGGGCTTTCGCCGCATCACTTATTACCCCGACCGCCCCGATGTGATGGCGCCGTTCACCGTGCGCGTTGAGAGCGACTTGCCGGTGCTGTTGTCGAACGGCAATCCGGGTGCGCGCGGCGACGGCTGGGCCGAGTGGCACGACCCCTGGCCCAAGCCGGCCTATCTTTTTGCCCTGGTAGCGGGCGATCTGGCGGCGCATTCGGGCAGCTTCCGCACCATCTCGGGGCGCGAGGTTGCGCTGAACGTCTGGGTGCGCCCCGGTCCGGACCAAGCCAAATGCGCCTGGGCCATGGACAGCCTGAAACGGGCCATGGCCTGGGACGAAAGCGTTTATGGCCGAGAATACGACTTGGACATTTTCAACATCGTGGCGGTCGATGACTTCAATTCGGGGGCAATGGAGAACAAGGGGTTGAACATTTTCAACTCTTCGGCGGTTCTGGCCAGCCCCGAGGCGGCGACCGATGCGGACTTTGAACGGATCGAGGGGATCGTTGCGCATGAGTATTTCCACAACTGGACCGGCAACCGGATCACCTGCCGCGACTGGTTCCAGTTGTCGCTGAAAGAAGGGCTGACGGTGTTTCGCGACCAGCAGTTCACCGGCGACATGCGGTCTGCCCCGGTCAAGCGCATCGACGATGTCCTGACCCTGCGCGCGCGCCAGTTTCGCGAAGACAACGGCCCGCTGGCGCATGCTGTGCGCCCCGAAAGTTTTGTCGAGATCAGCAACTTTTATACCGCCACGGTGTACGAGAAAGGGGCCGAGATTATCGGCATGCTCAAGCGTCTTGTCGGCGTTGAGGGCTATCGCAGCGCGCTGGATCTCTATTTCGACCGCCACGACGGGCAGGCCGCCACAATCGAAGATTGGCTCAGGGTCTTTGAGGATTCCACCGGGCGCGACCTCGGCCAGTTCAAACGCTGGTATGCCCAAGCCGGCACCCCGCGCCTGAGCGTCAGCGACGACTTCACCGATGGCACGTATACGCTGACCCTGACGCAGGAAACCCCGCCGACGCCGGGGCAGGACGATAAATCGCCCCTGCACATGCCGATTGCAGTTGGCCTTTTGGGCCCCAACGGCGACGAGGTTCTGGCGACCACGATCCTCGAGCTGACCGAAGCCAGCCAGACCTTTACTTTCGACGGGCTGAGCGCGCGCCCGGTGCCGTCGATCAACCGCGGGTTTTCGGCGCCGGTGATTTTGAACCGGGTGACGGACGACGCCGAACGCGCCTTTCTGCTGACCCACGATACCGACCCGTTCAACCGGTGGGAGGCTGGGCGGACGCTGGCAAAAAATGCTTTGGTATCAATGATTACCCAGGACAGGCCGCCCTCGCGCGCCTTTCTCGACGGGCTGGCGGTTCTGGCCAGTGACACCGGCCAGGACCCGGCGTTTCGCGCCGTGGCGCTGAGCCTGCCGGGCCAGGACGACATCGCCCAGACGTTGTTCGAGGGCGGGATTACGCCCGACCCAACCACCATCTGGCAGGCGCGCGAGGCGCTGGCCCAGGCTGTCGCCGAGCGGCTGGCCGACGATCTGCCGGGGCTCATGGCCGCCACCGAGGTGCGCGAAGCCTACAAACCCGATGCCGATCAGTCGGGGCGGCGCGACCTGTTGCTGGCGGCAGCGGGCTATCTCAGCCGACTCGACGGTGGCGCTGCGGCGGCACGAATGTTTGGCGATGCGAGCAACATGACCCTGCAACTCGGCGCGTTGCTGACGCTTCTCAGGGTCGAGAAGGGCAAACCCGAGCTGGCGCAATTTCACGATTCCTGGAAGGGCGACCGGCTGGTCATGCACAAGTGGTTTTCGGCGCAGGTCATCTCGGCCCATCCCGACCGCACCGCCGAGGTCGCGCGCGGCCTGACCGAGCACCCCGATTTCGACTGGCAAAATCCGAACCGGTTCCGGTCGGTCATCGGCGCGCTTGGCGGCAATCCGGCCGGGTTTCACGACCCCTCGGGGGCGTCCTATGATCTGGTCGCTGACTGGCTGATACGGCTTGATCCGATCAATCCCCGGGTCACCGCGCGTATGTGCACATTGTTCGAAACATGGCTTCGCTACGACCCGGGCCGCCAGGCAATGATGCGCACCGCGATCAAACGCATCGCCGACGCACCGAATATTTCGCGCGATACCGGCGAAATGCTGGCCCGGCTTTTGGGATAAATTCGGGCCTTTGCGGCGCTGCGGCCGCCGCGAATCATGGCGATTCTGACTCATTGGTTTGGGTCAGTCTGGCAGAGCTTGATCCGCACCGGGGCGCGCGGCGCCGCAATTCCTGCCGATCCTGGCGCGACGGGACATCCCAGAGGTCTGGAAACTGGGGCTATGGGCAAGTATCCACCGACCTGAGCGGACCCAGGCTTTCGCCATAATAAAGCCAACATCCGGGTGCAATCGGGACCAATGGCTGACACCCTGAAATTCGAGACCCATCCCGGTCGGTTCCAGGCGATCATCATTTCGCTGGTCGGCTTTGGCATTCTGTCCCTGGGTATCACATCGGTCTGGCCGTGGTATGTCTGCGTGATGTGGGCGGCGGTAACGCTGTCGATGATGTGGATAATTTCCTCTACCGGACGCGCCGGGGTCAGGATCGACGCGAAAAACCTTTCGTTCTGGGTCGGACGCCATCGACGGATCGTACCGCTTGACCAGATCGATCACGTCCGCGTCACCCACCCCATCATCGGTGACGACACAGCGGCGATCTATTTCTGCAAGGGCGACAACCAGATGCTTCCCCAGAACGCTCTTCCGCCTACCGAAGACCTGGCCATGACGTTGATGGCGCATGGTATAAGGGTCAAGAAAATCGGCTGAGCGGCCACCCCTTGCCGCGCAAAGCGCGCTGACTTAAGACGCTCCTGCCGGAAAACGCAGGACCGCCGCGATGCCAGACCTACCCTACGACGCCCCGGCGCCCAAGGTCATTCAGGGCGTTAAATTGGATTGGGAACTGGTGATCGGGCTGGAAGTTCACGCCCAGGTCGCGTCGAACGCCAAACTCTTCTCGGGGGCCTCAACCGCATTCGGGTCAGAGCCCAATTCGAATGTCGCCTTTGTCGACGCGGCGATGCCGGGCATGTTGCCGGTGATCAACGAATATTGCGTCGAACAGGCGGTGCGAACTGGTCTGGGCCTGAAGGCGACGATCAACCTGATCAGCGCCTTTGATCGCAAGAATTATTTCTACCCCGACCTGCCGCAGGGCTATCAGATCAGCCAGCTTTACGCGCCGATTGTCGGCGAAGGCGAGGTGCTGGTCGAAATGGGCCCCGGGCTCGCGCGGCGGGTGCGGATCGAACGCATCCACCTGGAACAGGACGCCGGCAAGTCGATCCACGACATGGACCCGGCGATGTCGTTCGTCGACCTCAACCGAACCGGTATCGCGCTGATGGAGATCGTCAGCCGCCCCGACATTCGCGGGCCGGAAGAGGCGGCCGCCTATGTCGCCAAGCTGCGCCAGATCCTGCGCTATCTGGGCACGTGTGATGGAAACATGCAAAACGGCAACCTGCGGGCGGATGTGAACGTCAGCATCTGCCGCCCCGGCGATTACGAAAAATATCAGCAGAGCCAGGATCTCGGCCATCTCGGCACCCGTTGCGAAATCAAGAACATGAACTCGATGCGGTTCATCCAGGCCGCGATCGAGGTTGAGGCGCGCCGCCAGATCGCGATTGTCGAAGACGGCGGCAGCGTGGCCCAGGAAACCCGGCTTTACGACCCCGACAAGGGCGAGACCCGGTCGATGCGGTCCAAGGAAGAGGCGCATGACTACCGGTATTTTCCCGACCCCGACCTGATGCCGCTGGAGATCGAGCAGGATTGGGTTGATGATATTGGGGCAAGTCTGCCCGAGTTGCCGGATGCCAAAAAGGCGCGGTTCATGGCGGATTTCGGGCTTTCGGATTATGACGCTAGCGTATTGACCGCGGAACTGGAAATCGCAAACTATTTCGAGGCATATCTCAGAAGTCCCGAGGTTGACGGAAAGAAAGCTGCAAATTGGGTTATCAATGAAGTCCTAGGCCGGGCTAACAAGGAAGGCCTCGATAGGGCCTTTCTCACTGAGACCCTTGAATTCGAAAAGAAGGAAAAGAAAGAGACCATATCCGTTCGCTCAAGCCGGATAGGTCTGGCCGCCGCGCTAGGAGACGTTCCGGTAAGATTTCTGCACGCGTTCAGCCCGTCTCAAAATTCTAAAATCCTCGCCATGACTGCAGAGGGCGTGATCTCCTCGAAAGGGGCGAAGGACGTATTTGAAAGATTACTTGCTGACCAAGAAATGCGTGATTCTGATGAGATCGTTGAGATATTTGGGATGCGCCAGGTCACCGACATGGGCGCGATCGAGGCCGAGGTTGACCGTATCATCGCCGAGAACCCGGCGCAGGTCGAAAAGGCCAAAGCGAACCCGAAGCTGGCCGGATGGTTCGTGGGTCAGGTGATGAAGGCGACCGGCGGCAAGGCCAAACCAAAAGCGGTGAATGAGATTGTGGCGGATAAGCTGGGCCGCTGACGTCGCGCTAACCAATCAGCGCCCCTGGACACCGCCGGGTTCGATTTGATGATGGCGCTGCGCGCGACAACCTATGTGGGCTGGATCGCCGACCGGACCGACCTGCCCGACGCCACCACCCGTCAGCGCATCAACGCGACCCGCGCGCGGCGACTGATCAATTGCTATCTCGGGTCAGGCTGACCTCGGCCAAGATCGCCAGCAGGTCGTCAATTTTGTCAGATCCCAGCTTTTGACGCGTCGTTTCGGCGATTTCGCGGGCCCGGACCGCGTTCCTGGCAATGTGGTGGCGCCCTGCCTGGCCGAGCCGAAAAAGCTGACGACGTCTGTCGTTTGGATGGGCGGCGCGGGCCACCAGGTCGCGCTTTTCCATCCCGGCGATGATCCGGCTGAGGCTGGGCGGCAGCAGACAGGCGCGTTCGGCCAGTTTGTGGCCCTCCAGCTCGCCGAATTCCTGCAATACGCGCAGCACGCGCCATTGCTGTTCGGTCAGGCCCGAGGCGGCCAGCATTTCGCGGATCGGTCCCAGCAGCGCCTCGCGCGCCCGCAACAGGGCAAGGGGCAGCGACGCCCGGATCGCGTGCAATTCGAGTTCAGGGTCTGGCTTCATTTGACAAATCTATGCCATTTCCCTTAGCATCGCAATAGTTGCCATGTTAATGGCAATGGTTTCCATCGCTTCCCCAAGGTCTGGACCATCAATTGGACTGTGACAGGCTGAATTGATGAGCAAGAAGACTGGCTTAAGCTGACACCATCTGGAAAAACTCGCGCACTTTTGCAGCCGATCCTGGCGCGACTTACGCGGCCCAACGCCGCAGCTTCACCCGCAAGACCGCCAATCGCTGTTACGGCGCCGTTCAACTGGGCGACCAAAAACATCGAAGTGCCCCTGCGGAATGCGAGTGTCGAGAACATTCTGAGTTGACCGGTTTATGTACCATATGAGTTGACCGCTTCTGTTGCGGTTTCTGGCCCTGTGGGGAAGTGGTCGGTCGCGGAGCGGCTGTCCACTTGTCCACAGGGCGCCGGTCGGTCGCGTCG
>JAKZRT010000158.1:0-18599 GCA_047518005.1 Brevirhabdus sp. | reverse complement strand
TCGCCGATCAGGTTCTCCATTTCGACATCTGAATGCCGCGTGGCGTGGCCCAGGGGCCATCCTGCGACCGCGCGGATGTGTTGTTCAAACTGGTCGATTGCAGCGCCATTCTGCGTCCAGTGGCCGGAATTATGCACGCGCGGGGCGAATTCGTTGACCACAAGGCCGCCTGGCGTCACGAAAAGCTCGACCCCGATCACGCCGACATAATCGAGCGCGGTCAGGATCTTGGCGGTCAAAAGCACGGCGTCGCTGCGCTGACCCGAGGTCAGGCGGGCCGGCACGCGCGTGGTACGAAGGATGCCGCCTTGGTGCAGATTTTCGCCCGGATCATAGCAGGCGGTCGCCCCATCCTTTCCGCGCGCACCGATGACCGATACCTCGTGGGTGAAGTCGACAAATCCTTCCAGAATCGCAGGCGCGCCCGCCATCGCAGCAAGCGCCGCACCGGCGTCATCAGCCTCGCCGATGCGCGCTTGCCCCTTGCCGTCGTAGCCCAGACGCCGGGTCTTCAGGATCGCGGGCCGCCCGATCTGACCCAGCGCTGCATCCAACGAGGCCGCATCGTCGACCGGCGCGAACCGGGCCGTTACCAGACCCAGGCCGTGCAGAAAGGTCTTTTCGTCCAGCCGGTCCTGGCTGATCGCCAGCGCGGCGCGGGGCGGGTGGACCGGGGCGTGTGCCTCGAGCGCGTCAAGGGCTGCGGTGGGGATGTTCTCAAACTCGAAGGTCACCACGTCCACGTCGCGGGCAAAGGCCGCCAGAGCCTCGATATCATCCCAGGCGCCCTGGACGCAGCGCTCGGTTACCTGACCCGCGGGGGGCGCGGATGCGGGGTCGTAAATATGGCACCTGAGACCGAGGCGCGAGGCCGCCACTGCCAGCATCCGACCCAGCTGACCACCGCCCAGAATTCCGATGACCGACCCGGGAGCGAGCGGCGCGCGGCTCATCCTTGCGGGGTCTCCTTGACCGAGGCCGAAAGCGCGGCGCGCCAGGCGTCAAGACGGTCGGCTTGTGCGGGGTCGCATGTGGCGAGGATCGCGGCCGCCATAAGACCGGCGTTCACCGCCCCGGTTTCCCCTATGGCCATGGTCGCCACCGGAAATCCGCGCGGCATTTGAACGATGGAATAAAGGCTGTCGACGCCGCCGAGTGCGTGGGTTTCCACCGGTACGCCAACGACCGGCACCCGGGTTTTTGACGCCATCATTCCCGGCAAATGCGCGGCCCCGCCGGCACCTGCAATGATGACTTTCAGACCCCGGTCCGCAGCCGCTCGGCCATAGTCCCACAAGCGGTCGGGGGTGCGATGCGCCGAGACAATGCGCGTCTCATAGGCGACCTCCAGCGCGTCCAGCACCTCGGCCGCGTGCTTCATGGTCGCCCAGTCCGACTGGCTGCCCATGATAATTCCCACGTGAATGTCCGCCATTCCGGCCCCCGATATCAGAGGCGCGGACTATAACGCCACGCGCGCCGCGCGCAATCACCCAATGGCCCAGACCTGCGGGCCCCGATGGCGAGAAATCTGCCAGCGTCCGGCCCGGATCAGGCGATGATATCGGGGGTCAGTCTGTCTGCGACTTTGGCGATCCGGTCCTTCAGGACCAGTTTCTGCTTTTTCAGGCGGCGCAGGGTCAGCTGATCGCTGAGCCCCTTTTCCTCGAGCGCCTGAATGGCTTCATCCAGATCACGGTGTTCCCTGCG
The DNA here is from genome assembly GCA_047518005.1 of Brevirhabdus sp. GTDB lineage: Bacteria > Pseudomonadota > Alphaproteobacteria > Rhodobacterales > Rhodobacteraceae > JAKZRT01. The sequence goes on along the minus strand of JAKZRT010000158.1, from coordinate 16,889 downwards.
CATCACCCCAAGCCGGACTCGTAGCACTTCTTCGCTGTCCATTTCTGGCATATAGGTCATTTTTCTTTGCGCAACGTTCCTGTTGCCGTGTGGGCCAAGCATAGCCCCAATCGGTGATTCCCTCCAAGATAATGCTAAATTGCCCTGTGCCGCAGGGGCTTGCAGGTGCTGGGACGCGCGCCCATATTGCCAATGTGGCTGCCTGCGGGGGCCAGAAAGACGCTCGCTTGATCAAGGACGTGTCGATGACGAAGTTTACCCTTGGGTCGCACCCGTTTCTGTTGGGTTTTGAACAACTTGAACGATTGGTCGAACGAACCGCCAAGACCGCCAGCGACGGCTATCCGCCATTCAATATCGAGGCCAAGAGCGAAAATTCCTATCGCGTTACTCTGGCCGTTGCCGGGTTTGGCGAAGACGATCTGACCATCACCGTCGAGGACCGGCAACTTGTCGTGCGCGGGCGCCAGGCCGACGACAGCGGTGACAAGGTTTTTCTGCACCGGGGCATCGCGGCGCGGCAGTTTCAGCGGTCGTTCGTGCTGGCCGAAGGGGTCGAGGTCGGTGCGGCGGGGCTGGAAAACGGTCTGCTGCACATCGACCTGACCCGTGCCGAGCCCGAGCAGGTGATGCAAACGATAAAAATCAACAGCAAAAAAGGGTAGGAAAATGCAGAGCAAATTCAATTTTGGCGCGAATGTCAGCAACATCGTCTATGTGCGCGCGGTTGCCGTGGCTGACCTGCCCGACGAACTGCGCGCCCAGATCCCCGATACCGACGAGATCTACGCAGTCCATAATGCGGCTGGCGACCGGCTGGCTTTGGTGCCAAATAAGCGGCTTGCCTTCGAGCTGGCAAAAGAAAATGATCTGGCGCCGGTGAACGTACACTGAACGAGGGGCAGATACATGGCAAAACCGGCGGGATATTCACGCACGCAGGTTACGTTGAATTGGGTGATCGCGGTTCGGATCGGCCGGATGTCCTGGTCGGGTTAGGCCCAGATTCCCAACTCAAGTCTCAGCGCCTCAAGCGACGTTCGGTTGTTTTTTGCTCGGCTCGCGCCGCCAAGCGTGCTGTCTTGCAGCGCCCCATGATTGGCCCCGCGCGGTCGAACGAGTTTGCCGAGGTGGGGGGCGGTCACAATTTCCGTGCCCCGTGCCGCCAGCTGGGCGCTGAGCCAGATGTCGTCAACCGCGCGGTCGCGCGCGGCGATGGTGTGGCTGGCCAGCATGTCGGCGCGCAAAAGCACCCCGGCGAAGCCCTGAACAATTGTCCCGGCGTCGCGGCGCAGGGCAGGGTCGACGCGGGTCACCGGATAACTGCTGGCCGCGATCGCGGCATCGCGGTGACGGGCGCGTTCAGCCAGAAATCCGGCCGCCCAACCCGGCCCGTAAATCGCGTCGTCATCGCAGATCAAAAGTTCGTCTTTAGGGCCCAATTCGGCCAGGGCCGGAATGCATTTGGTCGCCGGACCGTGATCACGGGGTGACCGGCGCAGCGTGACGCCGGGCGGCACGTCGGGCAGGCGAATGTCCTGGTCTGGAAATCGATCATACGTGGGCGGCACCCAAAGCCAGACCTCAGCGGCACCTTGCTGGGCGAGCGACGCAAGAACCGGGCCCAATGCGGAAAATCGGGGTGGCACGGTGGTCAGCGAGATGACAAGCCGCACACCGTGTTGCCTGGGCATCACGAGGGCTCGCCCGGACCCGACCAGATACCGTAAGTGTTGCGGAAATACTCGATGCAGGCGGTGTCCGCCCGGGCACGATCATGGCCGAGGCGCACGAAGGAATGCAGTCGCTCGGTAAAGTGGGCGTCACCGTAGATATCCCGCCGGAAGGGTGACATAACCAACCAGATCGGCACATTGTTGCGCGTCAAATGGCCCGACAGCCAAGGATCATCGACCGTCCAAAGAATTTCGGGAATATCAAAGACGTCTTCGGGAAAGAACGCGGGCCGAACCATGAACCCGCGGTGACCCTCGAGGATGTCCAGAAAGCCTTCGCGCACAAAGGGTGTATCTTTGTACCGAAACAGCGACGCCAGGCGCCGGAGCCTATAGGTCAGACCCTTATGACGGACCCGAGCGCGCGGCGCCGGGCGATTGACGGGAAAATACCGCAAGCCCGGCCCACGACGTTCGAGATCATATCCCTTTTGAACCAGACAGGCATCGGGCTGGCGCGAACGTCCGTCGACAAACCTCTGCGCCCAGTCCGGCGCGTAAGACTGGTCGTCATCGCACACAATTACCTCGACGTCGTCATCCCGGTAATCCTGAATGGTCGGCAACAGCTTGGTTGCTGGTCCAAAATCTTCCGCTACGCGGCGAACCGTAATGCCGCGTGGAAATTTGGGGATATCAATTTCAACGTCGGGAAACCGCCGGAACTCAAAGGGGATGTTAAGCCGGATTTCGGAAATATCCGCGGTCTGTTCGAGCAGGTCGATCAGCGTTGGCTCGATAAACGTCAAACGCGGCGGGATTGTTGTCAGCGATACGACGAGCCTGGTCATTTCCGATCAGTTTCCGGCCACCAGCCCCATCTGCTCGAGCTTCAGCAGGACCTGCTGCGCGCAATAGTCGACATCGACAAATTCGGTGTCCAGGCGCAGTTCGGGCGTTTCGGGAACGTCGTAAGGGTCTGATATCCCGGTAAATTCCTTGATCTTGCCGGCGCGCGCCAACTGGTAAAGCCCCTTGCGGTCGCGGCGTTCGCACTCTTCGATACTAGTGGCCACGTGGATCTCGACAAAGGCGCCGAATGCCTCAATTTCCTCGCGCACGGTGCGGCGGGTGGTGGCGTAAGGCGCGATGGGTGCGCAGATGGCGATGCCGCGGTTCTTGGTGATCTCGGCTGCGACAAAGCCGATACGGCGGATGTTCAGGTCGCGGTGTTCCTTGGAAAACCCAAGCTCGGAGCTGAGGTTTTTGCGCACGATGTCGCCGTCGAGCAGCGTCACCGGTCGCCCGCCCATTTCCATCAACTTGACCATCAGCGCGTTGGCGATGGTCGATTTGCCCGAGCCGGAAAAGCCGGTGAAAAACACGGTGAACCCCTGCTGGCTGCGCGGCGGGCGCGATTTGCGCAGCTCGGCCACGACCTCGGGGAAGGAAAACCAGTCGGGAATATCCAGCCCCTCGGACAGACGGCGCCTGAGTTCGGTACCCGAGATATCGAGCACAGGTGAACCTTCGGCCACTTCATCGGCGGGTTGATATTGGGCGCGGTCCTGGACATAGACCATATGTTTGAAGGGGAGCATTTCGATGCCCATCTCGTCCTGATACTGAAAAAACAGGTCGTGCGCATCGTAGGGTCCGTAGAAAACTTCGCCTGCCGAGTTTTTGCCCGGCCCCGCATGGTCGCGCCCGACGATCATATGCGTGCAGCCATGATTTTTTCGGATCAGCCCGTGCCACAGCGCCTCGCGCGGGCCACCCATGCGCATGGCCAGATGCAAAAGTGACAGGTGCGTGGTGGCCTGGGGATATTGGTCCAGAACCGCCTCGTAACAGCGCACGCGGGTGAAATGATCGATGTCGCCGGGTTTGGTCATACCAACAACCGGGTGGATCAACAGGTTCGCCTGGGTTTCGCGCGCGGCGCGGAAGGTCAGCTCCTGATGCGCCCGGTGCAGCGGATTGCGGGTTTGAAAGGCCACGATCTTGCGCCAGCCCAGTTTGCGGAAAAAGGCGCGCAACTCGTTCGGCGTGTCCCGGCGGGCGCGAAAATCATAATGCACCGGGGGCTGAATGCCGGTGATTGCGCCGCCCAGATAGACCGGGCCCGCGACATGGTGCAGATAATTGACCGCCGGATGCGCGATGTCGTCAGCGCCAAACACGCGCACGGCCTCGCGCGCCTTGTCGGGGGTCCATTTGTCGGTGACCGACAGGATCGCCAGTATCACCCCTTCGGGGTCCCGCAGCGCGATGTCCTGCCCCGGCTCGACGGTGTCGGCCAAGGCATGGGCGACATCCAGCGTCACCGGCATCGGCCAAAAAGTGCCGTCGGCCAACCGCATGTTTTGGACGACATTGTCGTAATCGGCCTGGCCCAGAAACCCTTTCAGCGGGCTGAAACCGCCGTTCATCAATAGCTCCAGATCGCAGAGCTGGCGCTGGGTCAGATCCCAGCTCGGCAGATCGGCGGCTTCGGATTTCAGCTTTTGCGCGCTGTCGTACGAGACGAACAGTTCGGGAACTGGGGCAAGATTTGACAAATTCATTGCTGTCATTCCGGGTTATGCCCCGTGAGGCGGCAGATAGTCGTTGGCCGCATGGACTATTTGGGGTCGCGCCCGAATTCAAGCGCCGCAATCGGCCCGGGTCGCAAAGCTGGCGATTTTGCCGCACCAAAGGTGCCGACCGCCCGAAAACGCCAAATCGAGCGCCTGCGGCGCAGGAGAAGTATTTGCGCCTGCCCGCGGCGGCCGCGATGACCTCGGGCGGAGGAATTTCATCCAGTGACAAGCCAGATCGCCGCGGGCGACGCGGAACGCGGCGCAAATCCTTGGGGTTTTGAGCTCGATCATGAAACAAACCTCACGCAGTTTTCAGACCGCGCGGGCTGGTCAATCGGCCCCGACATCGCACATGCTGGGCAGGCGAGCGACAATGGCGGAGCAAGGGATGGAACATTACTCACGGCGGGGTGTGATTATTGGTGGCGCTGCATTGACCTTGGTTCCGGTCGTGGCCCGCGCCGGGCTTTTTTCCAATGACGGGCTGGTTTTTGCAAAGGGCGGGGCGGCGATCCGGGGAACCGATCCAGTGGCATATTTCACCGACGCTCGCCCGGTGGCCGGTGCAAGCGACATCGTGACCAAATGGATGGGCGCGCATTGGCACTTTGCCAGCGCCGATAATCGCGCCGCGTTCGAGGCCAGCCCCTACGCCTATGCCCCTCGGTACGGCGGCTATTGCGCCTGGGCGGTGGCCAGCGGCTATACCGCTTCACAACCGACCCCGAGGCTTGGACGATTGTTGATGGCAGGCTCTACCTGAACTATTCCAAAGGCGTCCAGAAAAGATGGGCGCAGGATATTCCCGGCAACATTGCAAAAGGTGACGCCAACTGGCCGGGGCTGCTGGCCGAACTGGGCTGACGCCGGGCTATTCGGCGGCCTCGGACAGGGCCGTCTGGGCCTCGGTCAGGAATTTCTCGGCGTCAAGTGCGGCCATGCATCCCATACCGGCGCTGGTCACGGCCTGGCGATAGACGTGATCGGTCAGATCTCCGGCCGCGAACACGCCCGGCACCGATGTGCGGGTGCTGCCGGGTTCAACCGTCACATAGCCGCCCTGATAGGTTTCCAACTGGTCCCTGACCAGTTCGGACGCCGGCGAATGGCCGATGGCCACGAAGAACCCCTTGCAGGGCAATTCGGTGATCGCGCCGGTCTGCACATGCCGAAGCCGCACGCCTTCGACGCCAAGCGGGTTTTCGGTGCCGACGACCTGGTCCAGCGTATGGTTCCACAGGACCTCGATCTTGGGGTTCTCAAACAGCCGCTTTTGGAGGATTTTGTCGGCCCTCAGCGCGTCGCGCCGATGGATCAGCGTGACTTTCGAGGCGAATTTTGTCAGAAAAATCGCCTCTTCAACAGCGGTGTTGCCGCCGCCGATCACCGCAACGTCTTGTCCGCGAAAGAAAAACCCGTCGCAGGTGGCGCAGGCCGACACGCCAAAGCCTTTGAATTTTTGTTCCGAAGGCAGCCCCAGCCATTTGGCCTGGGCGCCGGTCGCCAGAATCACCGCGTCGGCGGTCCAGGTGGTGCCACTGTCGGCCACCGCCGTGAAAGGCCGCCGCGACAGATCGACCGACACGATATGGTCCGATATCACCTCGGTGCCAACGGCCTTGGCGTGGGCTTCCATGCGAACCATCAGGTCGGGGCCCTGTACTTCGGTGTCGCCGGGCCAGTTTTCAACTTCGGTGGTGATGGTCAGCTGCCCACCCGGCTCGATGCCCTGGATCAGAACCGGCTCGAGCATCGCGCGCGAGGCATAAACCGCCGCCGTGTAGCCCGCCGGTCCGGACCCGATTATCAGAACTTTGGAATGGCGCGTTGTGGTCATGTTTCTTGCCCCAAGGTCGGTGTTTGCCTGCATATAGTCAGTGTTGCCAGAAACCGGAACCCCCGGGGCGCTGCCGCATTTCGCAGCTCGCGCATTTGTCAACCGAATTTGATTTTCGCAGTGAAATGCGCTTGGATCACGCAATAAAGAACGGAGCCTAAGACCATGCCGACACCGGCGGAATCGGCCATGCTGCAACGCTATGATGCCAGCTATGAACGTGGGACCGATGGCGTGATGGTCGAAATTGAGCGAAGCGTCTGCGGCTGTGACTTTGGGGCCAACAGCTGGACGACCAGGACGCAGGCCGACGCGATGATTTTGGACCTGGGACTTGGGCGCGGTGTGCGGCTTTTGGACCTCGGTTCGGGGTCAGGATGGCCGGCGCTCTATATTGCCCAACAAAGCGGGTGCGATGCGGTGCTGGTCGATTTACCGCCTGCAGGCCTGAAGGCCGCCCGTGACCGCGCGCAAGAACAAGGCATTTCCGAGCGCATTGATGTCGTGCAGGGCGACGCGGCAGCGCTCGATTTTCCGGCGGCGAGTTTTTCGGCGGTGACCCACAGCGACTTGCTGTGTTGCCTCGTCGAGAAACGGGCCGCCCTGCACGAGTGCCGCCGAGTTTGCACCGATGACGGCAGGATGCTGTTTACGGTTCTGTTCGTGACGCCGGGGCTGGCGGCGGACGATCACGCGCATGCTTTGGCCACTGGACCGGACTTTATAGGTGCCGAGGCCAGCTATCCCACATTACTTGCCGCAACCGGCTGGGAGGTCTTGCACAGCGACGATTTGACCGAAGCGCTGCTGGCCACCTACCGAAAGCAGCTCGCGGCCGATGCGAAGCATTGCAAAGACCTGGTCAGCCTGATCGGAGAGATCGAAACTGCGGATCGCCTGAAAATGTGGGAGATGAAAGCCAAGGCGGTGGAACGGGGCCTGTTCCAGCGCGCGCGGTTCGTTGCCCGACCGAAAGTTTCCTAACGAAATTGCGCAAACACGAAATATTATTGCGCTATTCGCGGCCCACGGGTATCTTCCTTCCGCAAGGTCCTTGGGAGGGGCAAAATTGGCCGGACATAAACTTGACCCGATCGATCGCATGATCCTGGCCGAGTTGCAGGCGGACGGGCGCATGACCAATGTCAAGCTGGCCAGCCGGGTGGGCATATCGGCCCCGCCGTGCCTGCGCCGGGTGCGCACGCTGGAACAACAGGGTTACATCCGCGGCTATCACGCCGATGTCGACGCGCGCACGTTAGGGTTCGAGGTGTCGGTTTTTGCCATGGTCGGGCTGGTCAGTCAGGCCGAGGCCGATCTCAGCGCCTTCGAAGACCGCTGCCGCGACTGGCCGCTGGTCCGCGAATGCCACATGCTGAACGGCGAGGTCGATTTCATTCTGAAATGCGTGGCCCCCGACCTGTCGACGTTCCAGAGCTTTCTGACCGAACAACTGACCGCGGCCGACAACGTGGCCAGCGTCAAGACCTCGCTGGTGATCCGCGACGCCAAAGATCAGCCGGGCGTGCCCTTTGATGTGCTCGAGGACCGGCTGGCGCAATCTGCCTGAGCCGGGCCTGTATGGCGGGGACGCGGACGAAGAACTTGTAGCGGCACTGGCGGCGGCCGACGCGTGAATTTGCAGGAAAATCAGTCATTATAACGGGTGCCAGCCGGGGTATCGGGCGCGGAATCGCGCTGGAATTCGCGCGAGTCGGCGCAGATGAGGTGGTAAATTACGTTCAGTCGCGCGCTGCGGCGGAAGTCGTCAATATATCGGCCGTCAGGACGATTCGAGCGCCCGGATGTCGTTACCTGACAGGCGCGGCACCCGCATCGGCCCGAAATCCGCAAGCTGGTCGATGTGTGGAAACAGCGACAGGAAGGCCGGCATCATCTGGTCAGAGACGCCGATCGCATCCCGGCGACCGGGGTGATAGCTTTCGACCTCGACTCCGTTTGCGGTGATCACATGCTGGCCGCTCAGCGCCAGGTGGAACACCCGTACCGACGACACCGGATGTACCTCGATGATCGAAACGCCGTCAGAAAAAGCATGCGCTGGTGCGAAAGCGGATTCGGTTCCAAACAGCGACAGGCAGGCGGCGTTGCGGCGCAGGATGCGGGCGTAGGGCCCCAGCACCAGATCGCGGCCAGGGCGGCCCAGTCCGATCGAGCCTTCGGTGATCCGGGTCAGACGCGCCGGTTCGACGCCGGGCGCCGCGGACTGCGGCAAAAGCATCATCGAACCGATCCACATCAACGGCTGCGGACCACCATCACGGGTCTCGATCAGCATTCCGGGCACCAGGTCTTCGACGGCGACGGGGCCCCCGGCTGAGTGGATCAGGGTGCCATGCGCGAAGGCGCCGCAACTGGCCTCGATCCCGGGGGTTGCCGGGGCCATAACATTCAGCTCGTCAATCTGACCGGCATCATCGCGCCAAAGAACATCATAGCGCCGCCCGGCAATCTGGGTGCGCGCTCGATCGGTCTGGCCGAGCGGCGCGGGCGAAATCGACGGACGGCGGGGAACAGGCGCGCCAATGGGGCGCGGATACATGGGGGCCATCGGCAGCTGGGTCCTTTACTGGTCTGAACACCGCATCGGCCCCCACCGACATTGCGGACGTATCTCGGGCAGCAACAGTGACGCAGGCCCGCGCGAACTGTCAAGTTTTTCGCAAAACTGGATGCTGTGAGTGGATAAAGCGGGTTGCGGACCCCGCGATTGTTTCCAATCGGTTAAAGAATCCGCCACAATCTTGCCGAAATTCGTCGCCGTTCTTGGGGAATCAATTGGCCCGAGATGCGGCGGCCTTCGGAAGGTCCGGAACGATCCGGGGCGTGGGCATGTCGGGCGCGATCACCGGTCGGTTGCCGCGCGTGAAGGGCATGGCCGGCCGCGCCCCGGCCGTGATTTTCAGGACTGAACTCAGCCACCGATGTGATCGGCCAGTGCGCGATGTCATGGTCAGGCGGATTATTTTCATGTCCGTGCCTCGTGGTTTTCGGCGGCGCCGAAGGGATCGCATTGACAGCTCCAGAATTGCCGGGCAATGCGGCACCAGAATGACTTTTTCGAAAATTTTCAGAAAGATTTACACATTTAGGTGTTGGAGATGTTGCGCGGCAAACGCGGTGCGGAAAATTGGTCTGGATCAACAGTTTGGTTGCTGAACTGGCGACAATTAACGGCTTGACGCAGTATTGTTTCTCGAATTTCCAGGCCTGAAACGCCACCTTTTCGCCGGAATTCCGCGCTCAGCCCGTCACGCCCGTATGACGCTGATCAGGCGACCATAATCGGACGCGCCAGTGTGGATCGCGCGCCGGTAGGAATAGAACCGCGCCGCATCGGCATAGGTGCAGTGGCCGGTCCAATCGGCCTGACCGACGCCCGCCGCGCGCAGGCGCATCAGCCCGTAACCCGGTAAATCAAACCGCATACGATCGCCAATTCCAGCGGCAAAAAAACCGGTGTTCCCGGGGTCGTCGGCCAAAAATCTGTCGAAGAATTCGGGGCCGACTTCGTAAGCCGTTTGGCTGATCGAGGGGCCGATGACGGCATGGACGTTGGCGCGCGCCGCCCCAAGCGCCTCCATCGTGTCAAGCGCGGCCTCCAGAACCCCCGCCACAGCGCCCTTCCAGCCCGCATGCGCCGCGCCTACGACGCCGGCGTTCGGGTCGGACAAAAGAACCGGCAGGCAATCGGCGGTCAGGATCCCAAGCGCCAGGCCGGGCGTTGCGGTCACCATCGCATCGGCCTTTGGGCGTGGGGCCCCTGGCGAAAGCGGCCGGGACACCGTGATCACTGCCGCCGAATGGACCTGGTGGAGGGTGACCAGATGGTCGGGCGACACCTGCAACGCCGCAGCCACGCGGGCGCGGTTCAGGGCCACCGCATCGGAATGGTCGGACGAGCCAACGCCGCAATTCAGGCCTTCGAAAATGCCTGACGAGGCCCCGCCGCGGCGCGTGAAAAATCCGTGACGGGCGGGGGCGAGGCTGTCTGAGGTGAGTATTTCCAAAGTCATTGTTCAAACCCTGCAAGGGGCGGCGCGCCGTGCTGAACCGCAGAGATTGCTTTGAACAACGTTCCCATTTCGCCAGCGTCGGTCAAGCGCCGATAGGCCGCCAGGTGGGTTTCCAGCGCCGTGCCGCTCAGCGCTCTGGCCAAAACATCGGCTCGCGCCGCGATGCCCAGGCGCGCCAGCGCGACGCCCTGGTCGGTCATGGCGCTGGTCTGCGCAGGTGCAAGCGCGCCAGCCAGCGCCTGGAAGTCGACATGGGCGGTCAGATCGGCGAGGCCCGGGGTGGCCAGCGGGTCGGCAAATGTGTGGTCTGCCACGGCCTGCAACGTGTCGCCCCGTGATCGCCAGCCCCCGTAATCGAAGATCAGCGCCGCCCCCCCCCGCGCCGCTATCCGCGCGCCAACCGAGGCGGCGATGGCCGCCGCAGGCGCGCAGGTCTCGACGATACCGCCCAGCTCGGTGTCGTCTCGGCGATGGTCAAGTTCAGGCACCGGGGCTGTCGGCGACTGACCAAATGTCAGCGCACCACCGGCGAGCCCCACCATGCGCTCGGACCAGCCGCCATTGGCGCGTTGAAACTGGCGGATCGGCAGGGCGTCGAAAAATTCGTTGGCGATCAGGAAAAGCGGCCGGTCTGGCAGGTCGTCGGCGCTTTGGACCCAGGTCGCGCCGGTTGCGGTCAGCACTGCCCGCTGTTTGGCTTGCAGGCGCGGCGATGCCTCGACCAGATGCACCTGTGCCGCGCCCAGAAACCCCGGCACTGCGGCGGCAGCACGAAGTGCATCGGCCATCAGCGTTCCCCGGCCTGGGCCCAGTTCGGCAAGCGTGAAGGGTTCCGGCCGTCCCTGATCGACCCAGCCCTGCGCCAGACAAAGCCCGATCAGCTCGCCAAACATCTGGCTGATCTCGGGCGCGGTGGTGAAATCGCCCTTGGCCCCAAAGGGCCGCGCGGTGGTATAATAGCCCGCTTGCGGATCGAGCAGACAGGTCGCCATGTAATCGGCCAGGCTGATCGGTCCGGTGGCGCCGATCCGGGCGATCAGCCTGTCCTTAAGCGGTGACATCTGCCGCCCGCCGCGACCGTATGATCAACCACAAACCGATCAGGAACATTGGCAGCGACAACAGCTGACCCATGCTCAGCCCCGCCGAGCCGACGTGCACCACATTGCCAATTGGATTTTCGGGGGTCACGAATTGTTCATCGGCCACGCGCACAAATTCGACGACAAACCGCGCCATCGCATAGCCTGCCAGATAGACCCCCAGCAGAAATCCGGGCCGCCCAAATCCGCCACGGCGCAACGCCAGCCACAAGAGAACGGCGCCCAGCACAAGCCCTTCCAGCGCGGCCTCGTAAAGTTGCGACGGGTGGCGCGCGCAGATCTCGCGCGCCACCTGGCCGCAGGCCTGCGCGACATGACCGGGAAAGATCACGCCCCAGGGCAGGTCGGTCGGACGGCCCCAGAGCTCGGCATTTATGAAATTCGCAATGCGCCCGAGCATCAGGCCAAACGGCGTGGCCACGGCCAGCACGTCGGCCATTGGCAAAAGCGCGGTACCAAAGCGCCGGTGAAAGCCATAGATCGCCACCGCGGTGCCCAGCACGCCACCATGAAACGACATGCCGCCCTGCCAGATTTTCAGCGCATCGACGGGGGCCGCCAGATACCGCGCCGGATCGTAGAACATCACATAGCCCAGCCGACCGCCGAGAATGATGCCCAGGATCATCCAGGTCAAAAGCTCGTCGACCTCGGTCTTGCCCATGGGTGCCGGATGTGCGGGCCAGAGCCGCGGGCTGCGGACCATGCGCAGCGTAAGCCACCAACCACCAAGAATGCCGACAATATAGGCCAGCGCATACCAGCGCAGCGCGAAATTAATGCCGCCAATAGTGACCGAAACGATCTCGGGCGATATATCGGGAAAGGGAATTGCGGCCGCCAGCATGGGCCAATTCAAGGCCACGGGCCGCCGCCCAAGTCAACCTTGAGAATCGCGCCGCCCGCGCACATATATGTCAGAGAGTTCATGAAAGGCCCGGCCATGCAGACCCGCAACAAAGTGTTCGACGATCTGTCGCAACTGGTGACCAACGCCATGGGCGTGGCACAGGGCGCGCGGCAAGAGGCCGAGACCGCATTTTCCGGCCTGGTTGACCGCTGGCTGGCCGACCGCGATCTGGTGACCCGCGAAGAATTCGACGCGGTGCGCGCTATGGCCAAAAAGGCGCGCGTCGAGAACAAAGCCCTTGGGGCGCGGATTGCGGCGCTGGAAAAACCCGCCAAACCCAGGCGCAAAACCACAAAAAAATAGACAGCGCCTGAGGGCGCAGCTCGGGACCAAATCTGGCGCGCGGCCCGCTGATTCGGCGTCCGCGGTGCTTTTTTTTGAATAATCCCTTTACAGCATCGGCCATCTGTCACACCATATCTGGTAAGGGCGGGGGTAATATCTTCTGATCCTAGAGCAGTTACCAAGTCTTTGTGGTCGATAAGACCGCGGGGTCTATACATAAAAGAGGCCGGGCATGTCGCTTTCCGAGGGTTATTTTTCCAGCGACGACATCGATCCGATCGACATCGTCGAATCTGTTGCCGCCCACCACGACTGGGACTTTGACCGAATCGCCGATGACCAGATCGCCATGGCGGTCGAGGGTCAGTGGCGGACCTATTCTCTGACACTGGCCTGGTGCGGCCACGACGAGACCCTGCGGCTGATCGCCACGTTCGAGATGGAGCCGCCGAAGGACCGGATGGCCGCAGTCTACGAATTATTGAATACGATCAATGATGCATCCTGGACCGGAGCGTTTACCTATTGGTCCGAACAGCGCCTGATGGTCTATCGCTATGGGCTGGTCCTTGCCGGTTGTCAGATCGCGGCGCCGGAACAGATTGACCAGATGATCGCAAGTGCGGTAACCAGCGCGGAACGGTATTATCCAGCTTTCCAGTTAGTAGCCTGGGGCGACCAAACCCCTGCAGATGCGATGCATGTTGCCATCGCCGAGGCGTACGGGCGGGCCTAATTTACCCCCCACAGCATGGGCCCGAAAAAACCGGTGGCGTGTATTGCCACCGGCCCTGGGCTCGGCCTATCCCTGACACTGGCAAAATTGAACGCGGCCAGGGGGATGCATGGATTTTTCAGATATTGAAGACCGCGGGCTGGTCCTGCTGGGCTGCGGCCAGATGGGGTCGGCGATGCTGGCCGGGTGGCTGGAGGGCGGGCTGGACCCGCGCGCCGTCTGGGTGGTCGACCCCTATCCCTCGGACTGGCTGAAAGCGCAAGGGGTGAGCCTGAACGCTGATTCGCCTGCCGCGCCGTCGGTTCTGCTGGTCGCGGTCAAGCCCCAGGCGATGGACGCCGCCCTGCCGCAGGCTGCCGCATTTGGCGGCGGCGCGACGCTGATCGTGTCGATTGCTGCGGGCACGCCGATTGCGCGCTATGAGGCCGCGTTCGGCCCCGGAACGCCGGTGGTGCGCACCATGCCCAACACGCCTGCCTCGGTGCGCCGCGGGATCACGGCACTGATTGGCAACTCGGTGGCATCGCAAGCGCATATGGCGCTGGCCGAGGGGCTGATGTCGGCGGTTGGTCAGACCGTGCGGCTGGAAGACGAAGCACAGATGGATGCGGTGACGGCGGTCTCGGGTTCGGGGCCGGCTTATGTGTTTCATCTGATCGAGACGTTGGCCGCTGCGGGCGAGGCCCAAGGTCTGAAGCCGGCTCTGGCCATGGCTTTGGCCCGCGCTACGGTGGCGGGCGCGGGTGATCTGGCCGAAAAGGCCGATGACAGCCCCGCGCAGCTGCGTATCAACGTCACCTCGCCTGCTGGCACGACCGAGGCGGCGCTAAAGGTGCTGATGCACCGGGCCACCGGCCTGCCTGCGCTGATGGCGCGCGCTGTCAAAGCTGCGGCGGACCGGTCGCGCGAGTTGGGGTCATGAGCGAGCCGATCGACTTTGCCGACTTCCTTAAAGTCGATATCCGGGTGGGGCGGATCACACGCGCTGAAGCCTATCCGCAAGCCCACAAACCGGCGATCAAACTTTGGATCGACCTGGGCGCTGAGATCGGAGAGAAGAAAAGTTCGGCGCAACTGACTGCGCATTATGACCCCAAGACATTGCTCGGGCGCCAGGTCATGGCGGTTGTCAACTTTCCGCCGCGCCAAATCGGCAAAGTGATGTCCGAGGTTTTGGTGCTGGGGGTGCCCGATGCGGACGGCGGGGTCGTGTTGCTGGCACCCGACCGGGCGGTGCCCGAAGGCGGGAGAATGTATTGAGCAAGGCATGATTGCGCCGCGCGTTCCGCGCGTCGCGGGGCGGGGGGCGCTGCCCCCTCTGGCCGCAGGCGGCCATTCACCCCCGAAGTATTTGCGCCCTTATGTAGCAAGCGCACCAAGCCGGGAGCGGGCGGGTGATTAACTTATTCTTCATCACGCTTTTGGCTAATAATCTCGTCTGGAATCAACATATACCCATCGCTGCCGTCGAGGTTTGGCTGAGCAGCGACAGAGACAATCGGGTCAATGAGTTCATCCCCAAAGGTGTCGAAATAGCAAAGAACGTAAGCGAGTCTGAACGCTGTTTCTCCAGAATTGTAAGCGGCCATGTCAATCCTGAATTGGCTCGCTGCTTTTTAATTGGTGATTCCGCCAGAAGGAATTGCGTTCGTGGCGATTCCGGATTCACGCATCCACGGCCGACCCTTGCTGGCCGAGGACCCAGCCTCGCCGATTGCGTGAGTTATGTTGAACATGATACTTGGTCCGTAGGCGGGAGACTTGCCGGAATTGCGGACTTTTCCCGTGAACTCAACGGCAAACGACCCACGTCGCTCGGAATGGCGGATATGTTCTTAATTTTGAACGCGAGGTACGGCCTGACCTGCTTCTCGCCAATTTCACGGGTCACCCAAACGGCCTTAACGGCGGCAAGGTTGGCCATGAGGGTCAGAAAAAGAATGAGCACCAGCAAAGCGACACCAACCCAAGTCGCTATTGTCATTTGGCGGCTGTCAGCAGCCATTCTTTGAGTCGCGTCATTCTTGGCGCGCGTTGCCGCGTCCATACCCTGTTGGGCAGTAAGATCATCTATCTCTCGCTGACGAGCTTCGGCTTCGCCGCGCTGGCGGGACTCGGCGGCGGCATCGTCTTCGATAATCTGAATCGCGAAAGGAAGTGGAAGCGTTTCGGTTGGTGGCTCTTGGTCCTCTGTCTGCCCCTCGGCGCTCTGACCCGTATCTTGAGCCTGTCCTGAGACGCCCTACAGGGCTAGTCCAAATGCAAGGCCTGCCACCACCAGTTCAGCGTGACCTCGGGCACCATTTTCGCTTCGCGCAAGATGGCCTTTGTGGACCTGCTGGCGGCGATCTGAATCACCGTGAACGCGTCCAAGGGCGTCTCGATGGTCCAGCTTTCCCGCGATCTGGATTGCCAATACAAAACCGCTTTCGTGCTGTCTCACAAGCTGCGCGAAGCGATGGCGTTGGAAGTGCAGACCGGAGAAGTTCTGAACGGGCACGTTGAGGTTGATGGTGCGTATTTCGGCGGACATATCCGCCCCGCCAATATCAAAGCAGACCGCGTTGACCGTCGCCTCAAGCGTCACCAGACCGGCAAGCGCCGCGTTGTGGTTGCCCTGCGCGAGCGCCGGGGCCGGACCCTGCCGTTTGTTGCGATGTCCGAGGATGAGGGCGTTCCACTGGCAAATGAGAACCTATGCCGCACCGCCACTATGTCAGCCGACGAAGCATCGCATTGGGACGATCTGCACAATGCTTGGGGCGTTGACCGCGTGAACCACAGCGAATGTTACAACGACCACGGCAAGCACACTAACATGGTCGAAAGCTGCTTCTCCCGTCTGCGCCGCATGGTTCAGGGCCAGCACCACCACGTCAGCCCGCAATACCTTCACCAGTACGCGAACCACGCCGCGTGGCTGGAAGATAATCGCCGCACCGACAACGGCACGCTGGCGCACTTCATGGTGTCGAACGCCATGGGATCGGCGGTAAGTCGCCAATGGAAAGGCTATTGGCAGCGGGCGGCGTGATCCGCCACGCCCGCCCCTCACGCCTCACCAACCCGCGCAGCTTCATCCGGTACAACCGCTGCGCCGTCCGCTGGTATGCCGTCTCACGGGTCAATTCCGAGCGTCCAGCGACCACATGAGCCACCACGTCGCCCAAGGCCATAGGCCCGCCGCCGAGCGCGTCCAGTATCAGCCGCTTCATACACCCCCGGTAGGCCGGATAGCCCATAATACGCGGTATGGGGATGCCCCTGAGTCATAACAGCGCCTCAACCTGGCCCTGGCCTTCCAGCCCACCCCGGATGATCTGCTTTCGCAGCGCCGATAGGGCGTTGTCTATGGTGCGGCCTGCATGGCCCAAGGGTAGGCTAACCGGCTGGATTCAGGTATTTTTTACGTGGTGCGTTTGATACATAATGCCGAGTATTTGCCGAAACGATGAAAATCGCGAGGTTCACGGCGCGCCACGATCACCGACTGCCTCGCGCCAGTGGCGGCGGCAGAGCGAGACATAGGTCTCGTTGCCGCCGATCTGAACCTGCGCGCCGTCGCGCAAGGCGCGGCCTTCGGCGTGTCGGTAACACGCGATATGTCCGGTTTATGTACCAGATGATCTGTCCGGTTTTAGAACGCCTCCAAGCCATGGAGGGAGGCGATGCGTCGGACGGAGCAGGTACAGGGACTGAGATTGATGAAGTTCGAGGAGGTTT
>JAKZRT010000157.1:0-3206 GCA_047518005.1 Brevirhabdus sp. | reverse complement strand
CGACGCGACCGACCGGCGCCCTGTGGACAAGTGGACAGCCGCTCCGCGACCGACCACTTCCCCACAGGGCCAGAAACCGCAACAGAAGCGGTCAACTCATATGGTACATAAACCGGTCAACTCAGAATGTTCTCGACACATCTGCCCGATCCGGTGGCGGGCTTTGCAGCGCTGGCGCAGGCAATCGCGCCGGGTGGGGGCCTTGGCTTTATGGTCTACGCACCCTATGGCCGGTCCGGGGTCTACCCTTTGCAACAGGCCTTCAATGGGCTTTATGGCGATCTGCAGCCAACCGAAAAACTTGCAGCGGCCAAGGCTGTTTTTGCGAACGTCCCTTCGGGCCACCCGTTTCGACGCAATCCGCATCTTGGTGACCACGAGACCGACGATGCGGGGTTTTTTGACCTTCTGTTGCACAGTCAGGACAGGGCGTTTGACGTGGCCGGGCTTGTCGATGCGCTGGCAAAGGCGGGTCTGGAGCTGATCGATTTTTCCGTTCCCGGCCGGTACGATCTTGCCCGGTTTGCGCCCGTGCCCGAAGGCGCGGACCGGGCCGCCGAAATGGCCCTGGCTGAAAAGTTGGACGGGACAATCAAGACCCACGTTGGCTATGCGGCGCCGCAGGGCGCGGCAAGGCGTACCGCGTCAGGGCGCGATATGGGGCTGGTTCCGCATATCCGCGGGGTCGATCCTCGAAAACTCGCGGGACTTATCCGACAAAAGGGGCGCGTCGCGGTCAATCAGGGTCACGAAAAGATCGCGCTGACCGTTCCCAGATCCTCGGCACCGCTGGTCGCCAAAGTCGACGGGCGGCACAGCCTGGCTGATATCGCCGCAGGTTCCGGCCTTGACCCGGTGCAATTCGGCGGAATCTGGCAACCGCTTGACCGGGCGCTGACCCGATGGGGCCAGCTTTGGTATTCGGGGCTGCTTGCCCAACCCGCGGGCCGCCCCTAACCTCGGGCCCATGTGCGGACGCTTTGCCATCACTCTGCCGGACGAGGCTATGGCCCAGCTTTTCGAGGCCTCGCCCGCCAATGACCTGCCGACCGTCCCCAACTTCAATGTCTGCCCGACCACGCACGTGCATGTGGTGACCAGCGGCGTCGACGCCCGCCACCTGGGCGCGATGCGGTGGGGGTTTCTGCCGCATTGGTACAAATCCGCTTCCGCCGGGCCTCTGCTGATCAACGCGCGGGCCGAGACCATCGCGCAAAAACCCGCCTTCCGCAAAGCCGTGCGCGAACGGCGCTGCATCATCCCCGCCACCGGGTTTTACGAATGGACCAAGGACGCAGGAGGCAACCGCTTGCCCTGGTACATATTCCGCGCCGACGGTGCGGCGCTGGCCTTGGCAGGGGTCTGGCGGGCGTGGGAGCAGGGCGGTGACCGCCTCGGCACCTGCGCTATCGTCACCACGATCGCCAACGCGGCCATGTCCGCCATCCACCACCGCATGCCGGTGATCTTGTCGCCCGACGACTGGCCGCTCTGGCTCGGCGAAGCCGGCCACGGCGCGGCGGCCTTGATGCACGCAGCGGACGATGACGCGTTGCACGTTCACAGGGTCGATGTCGCCGTGAACTCAAACCGCGCGCGGGGCCCCGAATTGATTGAGCTTATTGTGGTGTAAATTCGATTTCGACCTGGTTGAACGGTCGGGTGTCAGTTGCAATGATCGTTCTGCGGACAAGGCGGACTTGGTGTTTGACACTTCAGTGGCTCAGGCCGGATTTGCAGTAAATATATACTGTTTCTACCGGCAACGAACCCAATCGGCGCGATCCAGAGCGCGTGACCCAATATCGGGCCTGGGCCAGCTGTCACGAAAACAGATATTTCTGCCAGCTCTAAGCGGCCCTTCGCTCTGGCCAAAAATACCCGCTGGAAAAGTCCAGCGTTTACCTAAGCCCCGCGTACCGCAGCCGGACCTCTGACCAGCGCGCCGACGCGTGCAAGCTCGCCACACGTCAATACGGCCAGGCCAGCGTTAACGATTTATCTTAACAATAGCAACGTCTTAACCCCCTGTCCCACCTTGGCGATTGTATACATGACAAAGCAATTCGAAAGTGATACCGAGGGCCGACAGGCCGGTGCAATTCTGAAACCCCGCGAGGTGACAACCGCTATTTGGGGTTCTTTCGACGAGCATTTCGGCGACCGCGATCTTGTTCGCGCGAATGGCGGAGGGCCATACGAAAGCGAGATGATTTTAATAATTGACGGCGCACTGAAAAGGCTGTTCCCGCAGGAATCGGCCCAGGATGGTGGTCGTACATCAAAACGACTGTGAGTCTAGACATCACGTTAGCGACGTCGCTTATTTCATCTAGGATGCGACTAAAGTCATCGGTATTATAAAGTAGTATCTTGGAAAAATCGGGTTCGGGGGCTTTCCAAACCTTGAGATTTCGCATTGCACTTTTTTGCCCAAGTTCTGATAGCATGACCCGCGTGTTATTATACAAATCGTTGAATAAATCTGGAGGTATGAGGGCCAAACACTCTGGGAAATCCTCATGATACCCCCACAGGTTATGCGCAAGCTTGTCCCGATTCTTGCTTGCGCTACTGATAAGTTTTAGGACAGCGCGCACGGCCATTTGATTGGTATCTCGCAAAGAGGCTTCAGCAGCAGAGGTTACGACCTGAGCTCGTAAGCGTCGCGAGTCGATTGCGTCGAACACGGCAATTCCCGCTCGGGATGACCCGCCTGATACTTCAAGAAAGAGATAGTCCAGTCGTCGCTCAAGATCGGCCCATCCAGCGAATATCTTGCATATCTGAGCGGCGAGTTTTGGACAGTGATCGATCGCGTCTACGGAGGACCGCCATTTGGATACCCGTGCGTCCTGTGGTATTGGATTAGGCATGGCCGACAACAACTTCGATCATACTGTGAAAAACCTTCTCGCTATGAAGCCAAAACCCCACAAGGGGGACTCCGATTCATCCGAGAGTCAATCCGACGATGACCAATCGTCCAGCAAGGCCGCGACCAAGTCCCGAAACTCAGGCGAGGACTGAGTCAATCCGCCGATAGGTCAACCGCTTGCCTTCTGCGCCTGTCGAGAACATTCTGAGTTGACCGGTTTATGTACCATATGAGTTGACCGCTTCTGTTGCGGTTTCTGGCCCTGTGGGGAAGTGGTCGGTCGCGGAGCGGCTGTCCACTTGTCCACAGGGCGCCGGTCGGTCGCGTC
>JAKZRT010000156.1:0-2733 GCA_047518005.1 Brevirhabdus sp. | reverse complement strand
CTTCCAGTCTCATATACACAGGTGGCGAGTCTCACAATAACGCACACTCTCGTGGCGCAAGTTGTTGAATCTCATATATTCCGGCGTTCCGACAGATTTCCCGTGGTTTTCTGACATATCGCCAGGCTACAGTATAAACGTCCGATAATGCAATCTTATTGGACGTAATGGCGAACAACAAAGTGCGGCGGTTTGAGCGCTATTCGCTGATGCAAAGCGCCGCGCTCGGATAGTGTTGTGGCATGACCTATGCCCGACCGAGCCTTGCGAACGACACCGACACTATACCCGGGGTACCGGCATGGGCCACCTCCCGACGCGCTGAAACCAATGAGGATGTGGCCTTTTTGTCAGGTGCGGCACTGGCGACGCTGCATATTGTATTGCAATGCGACGATGTCCCCCAAGCCTTGTTGCGAGAACGTTTGGCGCTGCGCGCCGCAGAGGCTTGTGTGGGTTTTTCCGGGCGCTCCGAGCGGGCAGGGGCCTTGCGCGACGAAGTGCATCTCCTGAGGCCCGGAGATCAGCCTGGTCCGGCGGGGGCGACGTTCCTGCAATGGCGCAAGGCGGTGGCGCGGCCGATCTCGGTTGGGGCGCTGCACAAGGCCATGCCCAAGTTGACTGCCGAACAGATCGCGACCTGGCTTGATACCGGTGAAGGTGGGCCGGTGGCCAAGGCTGCCACTGGGTTAGAGACTGTTTTGGCTGAATTCCCGGGTGAGGACGCTGTGGCGCTCATCCTGGCCGACGCTGCACTGGCGCAGGCATGTGGCTGGGATCACGCGGTGCCGCTGCTTGCCGCAGGTCTGACGCGGCGCGATCTGCGCAAGACCGGTGACGATTTCCTCCTGGCCTGTCACCGGTCAATCGTCTCTCAAGCGGAAGAGGCGGTTCGCGTTGCCCATGACCTCGCGCGTCGCGCGGCACGCCTGAACGCAGTGGCACCAAAATTGCGCGCCAAAGGGGCAGGGGCGGCCGTCGATCTGTTTTTGACCCGCGATGCGCTGTCGCCGTCGGTGGCATTGGCCGGTCCCACCCCAGGCGTTGGAATGAGCGACCGCGCGGCTCGGCGTCTGTGCGACCGGTTGGTGGAGCTGGGCGCGGTGCGGGAACTCACGGGCCGGGACACGTTCCGGCTGTACGGGGTCTGAGCATGAGCATGACCAGCGAAAGTGGCAACCGGTTTCGCGGTTCGGACATGCGACCACAAAAAAAGTCGAAGGATCGATCAGAACCCGATCTTGACCGCGAGTTGGAGGACTTGCCGCCTGAGCTGCGTTGGCGCGAATGGATGCGGCGGATCGAGGCCGTGCTGTTTGCCTCTGCGACCCCGGTCCCAGGCGATAATCTTGCGAAAGTCGTAGGGCAGGGTGCTTCGGTCGACCTGCTGATCGCGGATATCACTGCCGATCTGAGTAAGCGACCGTACGAGGTGAGACACGTCGCGGACGGCTGGATCTTACACACCCGCCCGGCCTATGCGTCGGCGATCCGGGCGGCGGCGGATGTCGGCGGGCAGGAGCTTGAGTTGCGGGAGTTCGACGTGGCTGTCCTGGCTGCAATCGCCTATCACCAACCGATCACCCGGGATGGCCTCAAGGACATCTTCGGCAAAGATATTAGTCGCGATCTGATCGGGCGGTTGCACGCCCGCGAGCTGATCGCCACCGGACCTCGCTCTCCGCGCCGCGGCGCGCCTTATACGTTTGTGACGACGCAAGCGTTCCTTGTGGCGTTCGATCTGCAAAGCCTGCGCGACCTGCCGGACCCGGAGCAGCTCGAGGATGCGGGGGTGGCTCCAGACAGAGCAGCGAGCGCTCATAGCGTTCGATAGATGCTGCGCACTTACATGAGGCTTAAATGTTCGGTGAAGTGCCCTTTGGTGCGCCTAGTCGCAATCATGCCCGTCGCCGGGAAAGTTGATAGTCAACGCCGGTCATTCGAAATCGCCATTTCAGCATTTCGAGACTAACTAAGTGTTCCTTGCAGGCTGCATGGTCTGATAGCTGGCGTCGACGAATTGACAACAAAGCAGATCGCGGAAGCAGGAGCGCCCCGGCCAGCCAGTCCGCTTCGTCTTCCTGGTCCTGATCAAAGTTTCCGGGAACTAGCGAGCCGTCCTCAAGAATACAGGCAGTCGCCAGCTCATGACCCAGTATAATGTGGGCAAGCTCGTGCATTATCACGTTGTTCCGGCGCCCATTGGAAGAAACGGGTTTGAACACGACGAGATGGCTTGCGCCCAGTCGCATCGTTAAGGCAGACCATGATTGGTCGGTTTTGTCATTCAGCACGGATAGAACTGTGGGCGTAAGGCCTGCGACTTTAGACGTAGACCACACGGTAACGCGGAGTTCCTTTGCGAGACGGTCGGCCGAAAGCGCTCCTTGATCCGAAAGACCAAACTGCTTGCGGAACTCGGCCGCCCTTCGTTCGCATTGTGATTTGAAGCCGCGTCTAAATGGCACTTAGTGTCCTCTTGCTTCGACTTCTTCTTCAAACTGGCGTGCTGCTTGAGTGATGAGATCCGCGAGCGCTCGAGCGGTTTTGGGTGGAACGGCCTTCTTGTACTTGAACGCAATTTGCAGATCACCGATCCCTGTGAATTTTGACGGTTCCTCTCCCAACCATTCTCCTAGCTTGTTCAGCGTACCAACATCGGGAACGTGGCCCTTTTCGATGCGCGTAAGCGTGGTCGGGCTGATCCCGATCTCTTTCGCCGCAGCCCTGACT
>JAKZRT010000155.1:0-35388 GCA_047518005.1 Brevirhabdus sp. | reverse complement strand
GGCGAAGCTCGCCTGCGGACTTGTCTTTGCGCGTAATCCTTACTGCCATCAAAGCCTCCCTTGCCTTGATGCCACTGAATCAGATCACGCCGCTCGTGGGAATCCCCTTGAGTCAAATCTGGGGGCCGTTGGTATAATAGGCCAGACCGATCTCGGTCGGTGACACGCGGCGGGTCGTTCGATTGAGAAGCCGCGCACCAAGGCGGGCCTCCAGGCTCGAGACGTGTTTCGAGACGGCGGACTTTGAAATCCCCATCTTTTTCGCGGCATCCGTAAAGCCACCCTGGTCAACCACGGTGGCAAATGCTTCCATTTCGGTAAGTCGGTCCATACCAAACCTTTGACTGCAGACACCCCTCTGGTTGCGGTTATTGACCCCAAATCGGGCAACAATACGGTTCTTGCCGGACAATGTTGCGATAATCCAGGGTTTCGGTGACGTCCCGGAAACAGGCGCGCGACCGCCTAAAGCGCCGCTGCAACCCTTGTTCCTTGGTCGATGGCGCGTTTTGCGTCCAGTTCTGTGGCCGCATCGGCGCCACCGATTAAGACGAATGTGCGGCCAATGGCGGCCAGCGCCTCGGCCAGGCTGCGCTCGGGCACCTGGCCTGCGCAAATCACCACGTTATCCGCCGCGATCATTGTTGGCCGCTCGCGCCCGGGGCCGAAACTCACTTCCAGCCCTTGGTCGGTGATGCGCTCATAATTCACCCCGGCGACCATATCCACCGCTTTGGCTTTCAGCGCGGCGCGGTGGATCCATCCGGTGGTCTTGCCCAGACCCTTGCCGGGTCGCGTGGCCTTGCGCTGCAGCATCGTGATCCGGCGCGCCGCCGGTTCGGGCCGCGCCCCTTCGGGGGCCAGACCGCTGCGATGATCCTCGGGGTCGGCCACGCCCCATTGCCGCATCCACGCTGGCAGGTCCTCGGTTGCCGAGGTCCCCCGATGCGCCAGCTTCTCGGCCACGTCAAAGCCGATGCCCCCCGCGCCCACAATCACAACGCGATCACCGACGTCCGCGTTATGGCGCAGGACATCGAAATAGCTCAGGACGCGTCCGCCGCCCTGGTTGGGAATGTCGACCTCGCGCGGGCGCACGCCGGTGGCCAGAATGACATCGTCGAAGTCTTCCAGGTCCTCGACGCCAGCGGTGGTTTTCAACTTTAGCGTGACATTGTTCGCTCCCAGCATTGCCTGGAACCAATCGACCAGCCCGTGAAATTCTTCCTTGCCCGGAACGACCTTGGCCATGTTCAGCTGCCCGCCGATTTCGCGCGCCTTTTCGAACAGGGTCACCGCGTGGCCGCGCTCGGCCGCCGCCAGCGCCGCCGCCAGCCCGGCGGGCCCGGCGCCGACCACGGCGACGCGCCGCGGCGTGGCCGCGGGGGCCAGCACCAGCTCGGTCTCGAAACAGGCGCGCGGGTTGACCAGACAGGTGCTGATCTTGCCGGCGAACGTGTGGTCCAGGCAAGCCTGGTTGCAGGCGATGCACGGCGCGATCTGCGCCGCCCGGCCGCCCGCCGCTTTGGCGATGAAATCGGCGTCGGCCAGAAACGGACGCGCCATCGACACCATATCGGCGCAGCCCTCGGCCAGCACCGCCTCGACCACGTCCGGCGAATTGATCCGGTTCGAGGTGATCAGCGGCACGCCGACCTTGCCCATCAGCTTTTTGGTGACCCAGGCAAAGGCCCGGCGCGGCACGCTGGTGGCGATGGTCGGGATGCGCGCTTCGTGCCAGCCGATGCCGGTGTTGATGATGCTCGCACCCGCGGCCTCGATCGCGCGGGCCAGCCCGACCACTTCGTCGTGGGTCGAGCCATCGGGGATCAGATCGATCATGCTGAGGCGATAAATCAGAATGAAATCATCGCCCACGGCTGCGCGCACCCGGGCCACAACTTCGACCGGCAGCCGCATCCGGTTTTCATACGACCCGCCCCAGCGGTCGGTGCGCTTGTTGGTGTGGGTCACCAGAAACTGGTTCAGGAAATATCCCTCAGACCCCATCACTTCGACCCCGTCATAGCCCGCCTCGCGGGCGCGCGCGGCTGCGGTGACAATGTCGGCGATCTGTTTTTCGATGCCCGCGTCGTCCAATTCCTTGGGGGGAAAGGGCGATATGGGCGATTTCACCGGCGACGGGGCCACGCATTCGGGACCATAAGCATAGCGCCCGGCGTGCAATATCTGCATCGCGATCCGGCTGTCGGCATCATGCACCCGGTCGGTCACGATCCGGTGGTTGGCGATGTCCTGGGGCGTGAAAAGCCCCGCCGCGCCGGGAAACACGCCGCCCTCGCGGTTCGGGGCCATGCCGCCGGTGACCATCAGCCCGACCCCGCCGCGCGCCCGCGTCGCGTAAAATTCGGCCACCCGGTTCCAGTCGCGGGTTTCTTCCAGGCCGGTATGCATCGATCCCATCAGGACGCGGTTTTTCAGCACCACATGCCCCAGATCGAGGGGTGCCAGCATATGCGGATAGCCTGTCATCGCGGTCTCCTGATTGCGCCCGCGACACTGCCCCAGACGCGGCCGACTGTCACGCGGGTCGTCCGACTTGCGGCGGGTATAATTCCACCCAGGACGCCAAAACACCCAGCGCCTTGCCTGATATCACCTTGCCAAAAATACTCCGGGGTGCGCGAGGGGCAGCGCCCCTCGCCCCGTGGCGACGCGCGAAGCGCGGCGCAAGCCCTCACCTGGGGGCGTCGGACAGGTGCCGGCGCAGCGCCCGTTTGAGCAGATCAAGCTCGGCCCGAAGCAGGCTGACCTCGGCGCGAATGTCCTCGTCGATCGCCGCGCCCGCCAAAACCGCAATGCTCGCCAGCGGTTCGTCGGGCGCGCCGCCGGTGATCAGGATGTTTTGCACCCCATCGCTCAGGACACTCACCGGAAGTCGAATGCCGACCCGCCAGGTACCGGGCTGGTTTGGGACCGGATCGCAGGTTACATCCTCCAGCACCCGGTCAAGGTGGGTGACCCGCAAACTCGGTGGGTCTTCGGTCGCCCCCATCAACAGCCCTTCCCACAGACCGCCCGACAGCCGGGTCTTTTCCAGCTTCACAATTCCGCCCTCGGGCGGCGGCTCATGGTCAGATCGCGCAGGGTGATCCGGTTCTGCGCCGGGTCTTCGAAAATCAACTCAACCCAGGCCGCGCTGATCCGGCTTTCATTGATATTGGCCTCGATCAGATCAAATTCGACCGCCTGCGTCGGCGCGTCCAAGGCCAGTTCGCGCACCAGACGTTCGACATTTGGCCCGTGGCGCAGATTGAGCCGGGCAAAACACGTCAGCGGTTTCTCGGCCTCGATCAACGCGTCGATCCGCACGATAAACCGGCGCCGCAACCCCTCGATCGCCGGTTCCGGCAAGTCCAGCGCCACCGACAGAAAGCCGCCGCCAAAATGAAACACCTCGACCGTCAGGCCGAACGGCGCAAGGTCGGTCGGTCGGGTATTGCGCACCTGGCGCAGCGCGATCTCGCGGTGCGGGCAGTCGTGAAATACCTTGACCCCGCCGCCCAGGGCGGTCCCGGTCGCAACCGAGGCCGCGCCGCGCGGCCGGACCGTGCCGCGCCACAGGTCGGGCCGCCAGGTCCAGTCGGCCCCGGCGGGTGCGCGAATGGCGTCGGCCCCGATCCGGGGCAGGATCAACCGACCATCGGCGCGTCGCAGAACCCTGTCGATTTCGCGCCGCAAATCCCGGCCACGACCGCGCAGCGACCGCAATTCGTCAAGGTCCATGTGCTCGGCGGCGTCGGCCGCATTCGACCAACGCCTCAGCGCGCGCCGATGCGCCATCCGCTCCCTGAACCCTGTGCCTGCTCGCGCCATATGTCGTCGCCCGGAACTCGCTGATCCGGTGCACCCCAAGTGATGCCGCAACGTTACATCAAAAGGTTTCCCCCCGGCAAACGCCAATGGCAAACCCCTTGGGGACGCGAAATTCGGTCCCGCCTAGTGCCCGGCGCCCTTGGCCGACAGTCGATGCGTCCGATTGACGGCCAAAAGCCGGTCGCCGAAAGCATCTAGCAACGCGAACTGGGCGCGCGGCGACAGGGCCTCGGGGCCGGTTGCGCGCAGCGACAGCGTGACCACGGCGCCGTCCAAGGTCACGATCCCGCGCCACCGGTCGCGCCCGCCGGTCTTGTCGCGCGCGTAAAGGTAAAAGGCGTTTCCGCGCGCGCGGGTCGCCAGTATCTCGACCTCATCGGCGCGCCCCCGGGCGCTGAGTTTGGCGCGTCCCGCCTCGGACCGGAAATAAACCTCCCACGCCGCAGCGGTCAGGCCGACCCTGACACCGGTCGAAACGCTCGCGGTCAGGACCACCGGCAGATCGGGCTGCGGTGCCAGCGGCGCGTTGGAAATGGCAGCACAGCTGCCCAGCAGGACAAAAGCGCGCTCTTTGCCAATGCGGCTGGCGCGCGGGTCCACGCAAAACCCCGGCGGCCCGGCCACCACAATCAAAGCTTTGGTCACGGCCACGGCTTTGGGGGCCTCGCGCAGGCCCGATCCGCCCGGATCAGCACAGGCCGACAGCGCAAGCGTCAAAAGAGCAGGCCAAAGCGCGCGCCTCATCCTTCAGAGGTCCGCATAAACGTGGCGTTCGGCCTTGGCACCCGGATGGGTGGTGGCGCCATCCCGGGTCGGCCCCACCAGTTGCGCGTATTTCCACAAGGCACCCGAGGCATAGATCGTCTCGCGCGCCCCGCCCCAGGCGGCCCTGCGCGCCGCCAGAACGTCGTCCGACAGCGCCACCGAAATGGTGCCCTTTACCGCGTCGATCGAGATCTCGTCGCCGTCCTGCAAGAGGGCGATCGGCCCCCCGTGCGCGGCCTCGGGCCCCACATGGCCCACGCAAAACCCGCGTGTCGCGCCCGAAAACCGCCCGTCGGTGATCAGCGCTACCTTCTTGCCCATGCCCTGACCGCTCAGCGCCGCCGTGGTGGCCAGCATCTCGCGCATACCCGGCCCCCCTGCGGGGCCTTCGTTGCGGATCACCAGAACCTCGCCTTCCTTATACGAACGCTGTTGCACGGCCTCGAACGCATCTTCTTCGCACTCAAACACGTGCGCCGGTCCGGTGAAAACCTGATGTTCGGGCGCGATGCCCGCGACTTTGACGATCGCGCCGTCAGGCGCCAGATTGCCCTTCAGCCCGACGACCCCGCCGGTTTTCGTGATCGGCGTGGCGGCGGGATAGATCACCCGACCATCCGCTTGCCGCGTGATCGCGTCCAGCTCTTGCCCGATGCTGCGCCCGGTGGCGGTCATGCAGTCTTCGTGAACCAGCCCCGCCTTGCGCAGCTCATTCATCACCACCGGCACGCCGCCGGCCTCGTAAAGGTCCTTGGCCACGTACTTTCCGCCCGGTTTCAGATCGACGAAATAGGGCGTGTCGCGGAAAATTTCGCAGACATCGTCAAGGTTGAACTCGATCCCCGCCTCATGCGCGATTGCCGGCAGGTGCAGACCGGCGTTGGTCGACCCGCCAGTGCAAGCCACCACCCGCGCCGCGTTCTGCAGGCTTTTCAGCGTCACCACATCGCGGGCGCGAATTCGCTTGTCCAGCAGGTCCATCACCGCCCGCCCCGACGCCTCGCCGTAGGCGTCGCGGCTTTCGTAAGGCGCGGGCGCTCCGGACGAATTGGGCAGCGCCAGACCAATAGCCTCGGAAACGCAGGCCATGGTGTTGGCGGTGAACTGCCCGCCGCAGGCCCCCGCCGACGGGCAGGCGACGCGTTCCAGAATATCCAGTTCGGCGTCCGAATACTCACCGGCCTGATGGCGGCCCACCGCCTCGAACACATCCTGCACGGTCACGTCCTGACCGTTCAGCCGCCCGGGCAGGATCGACCCGCCGTACATGAAGACCGACGGCACGTTCAGACGTACCATGGCCATCATCATGCCCGGCAACGACTTGTCGCACCCCGCCAGCCCGACAATCGCGTCATAGCAATGCCCGCGCATGGTCAGCTCGACCGTATCGGCAATCGCCTCGCGGCTGGCCAGGCTTGAGCGCATGCCCTCGTGCCCCATGGCGATACCGTCGGTCACGGTGATGGTGGTGAACTCGCGCGGCGTGCCGTGGGCTTGCTTGACCCCTATCTTCACCGCCTGCGCCTGCCGGTTCAGCGATATGTTGCAAGGTGCCGCCTCGTTCCAGCAGGTCGCCACGCCGACCAGAGGCTGGTGGATCTCGGCCTCGGTCATGCCCATAGCGTAATAATACGACCGATGCGGTGCGCGCGCCGGGCCTTCGGTCACATGACGACTGGGCAGTTTCGATTTGTCGAACGGGGTGTTGCGCATGTATGGCTCCTTGACCATGTCCGTGCCTGCAATAAGCTGCGATGAATACACGCACAAGGGCACGCTTTGGCAGCAGGACCAGATCAAAAAAGGCGACTCGCAGCCGCGCCAGAGCGGCGGGTCGAATGCCTGAAGCTCGACTTCGCCAAATTGATTTTTGTATTGGTTCCCAAGTGCGGTTCGACGACCGTAATAAATTCATTTATCCATCTGGCGGGATTGGACCCAAGCGCATTTCACGTTCGGCTGAAAAAGCATGCTGATCGCCGCGACCCTCGTCTGGCCTCTGCTGGGTTGGGCATTGCCCTCGTCACTCTGAGCGAGGTCCGCGCTTTCACAGCAACGCATCCCGACTACAAGCTGCTTACATGTGTCCGCGATCCTTACGATCGCGTTGTTTCCAACTATTTCAGCAAGATACACCGGCTGTGCCTCGTTGCGGACCGTAACACATATTTTAGATCCAAGATTTTTCACCTTTTCGGCGGCCCCAAAGCCTGGCCGCATATCGACCACGCCAATCGGTACATCAGACGGCGGATCACATTTCCGCAGTATCTTGAGATGCTGAGGACGGCTGGAACCGAATTTGACAGCCATTTCGCGCAACAATCCAAGCTGCTTCAGATGGATCGCACAAAATTCGATCACGTTTTTCAGTTGGAGACCCTGGATCGAGATTTCGTACCGACGTTATCGAGCCTCGGCGTTCCCGATATTGTGACGGCGCGCCTGCCCCGCATGGCGCATTTCAATGTCGCTGGGGATCGCGGAAAAGCCGGTCATTTGCAGCCGCAGGAACTGGCGACTATTGCGCGCCTGTACGCACGGGACTTTGAAACACTTGGCTATCCTCTCTAAGTCGGCGATCTGGGAGCGTTTCATCGCTTGGGCCAGCGTCGGATATAATTATGGCACCACATCCCTCCGGCAGGTCGCCACGCCCGCCCGAGGCTGCTCGGTCCAGGCCTCGGTCAAGCCCGTGGCGAAGTGACACGAGCCATGCGGCGCGCAGGCGGTGCCCTCGGTCATTTGGCGGCTGGTGTGATCGCTATTAATCAAACGCTTTCCCGGGGCAGACGCCTAGGGAAGTGCCCATTTCTGCGCGGGTCATTCCAAAATCGATGTGCAACAGCGCGCTGCGTGGTGCGAACTTATTGCGCCGCTTCCCAATACTCATAATGATCTATCTGTTGTAATAAATTCAACATCTTAACATACTTCCCAACCTTGAAACCATGCCGCAACAATCCCCCGTCTCCTCACAAAATCGGAAAATAATCCTCGCAGGCCCCCTCGCGGTAAACATCCGCCGTGCAGCAATGCAGGCCGCCGCCGAAAGCATAGGCGTCCCTCATTTCAACCGGGATCACCTCGAAGCCCAGCTTGTCCATCTGTTCCATCTGATAGACCTCGCTTGCCTCCACGCAAACCGTTTTCGGATCCAGCACCAGCATGTTCATGCTGAGCCAGGTCGAGGAATAACACAGAGGCGGCGGCGAATTATGGGCCGGCTGGGCGGCGTCGACGATATCCCATCCGTTGGTCTCGAACATCCCCCGCTGATCGTCGGGCAGGCGACGCTGGGGATTGTTCACGATCAGACCGGGGCGCAGCGGTGTGAAAGTCGCGTCGATATGGATCGGATAGGGGTCGCCGGGAAAGTTCACCGCATGCACCCGGTGGTCGGGGAAATGCCGCGCCAGCCAGTCGATGCCTTTCAGGTTCGTGGTGAACCCGTGCTGCACCACCAGATCGCGCCCGAACCGCAGCACGTCGGCGGCATCGAACAGCGGCTCTTCCTCGGTGGTGACGAAAAACTTCTCCGCCGTCCATTTCAAGCGCTTCTTGACGCCGATTTTCGCGGAAAGATAATCAGGGTGATAATCGGCATCGGTCAGCCGCGGTTTCGGCGCCGCCTCGTGGCGAAAATTCGGGTCCTCGTTCCAGTAGTGCTGCAACAACGGGCGATAGTTCAGATATTCAAACCACCGGCACCGGTACGACATCGTTGCCTCGAGAATCTCCGAGCCCACGGTCAGCAGCACATCGCGCGGCGGCATACAGCCGAACTGGCTTTCGGTGTGAAAATCAGGCGTGGTGGCGGGGCGCGCGTGGTCGATCGACGTCGGCCGGTCCACCCGGATACCCCGCGCCCGAAGTTGACCGGCAAAGGTGTCCAGCAGCGCGTTCGCCCGGTCAATCGCCTCTTGCGGGCGACGCCCCCATTTCCCGCGCATATCGCTGTCTTCGGGCACTTTGGCGTCCAGCGCCGGTTCCTGGGGAGGGATATGACAATCATCGGCCCGGCCCACGATCACGTGTCGTAGCGGGTCCCATTCGTTCCAGCTGTTGACGATTGTTTTCGGGGCCGAAGCGGCGGCAGCATTTATCATGACGCGCAGTGGTAATTTGATCGACATGGGTAATCAAGGCGGCAATCTGAGCGCCAGAAATACATCGTTCGGGCGCGCGCCGGTCCGGCCGTTACCTATTGGCTGTAATAGGCGGCAAAGGTTGCCTGGAAATCCTCGATCAGCAATGCGCCGATCGCGTCGCCACCAAATACTTCGTTGATGCGGTCCCGCGTTTCCTCGAACGCCGCGAATTTCTTTTCAACGAATTCAGCCATCAGAGCGTTCGCATCGGCGGTATTCCCCTGGCGGTGGTGGGTGCCGATCGACACAAGGTAATAGTAAAAGTCCTCAACATACTGGATTTTTTTGGCATACTCCAATGAATCCGCATGTTGGCCGGTCTTGTACTTGATTAGCGTCGGGGTGATGAAATACCACCCCGGCGGGTCCCGGTTCAGTTCGACAGCGCGCAGCGAATAAGCCGCACCAAGATCAAGTTGTTTGAAATTCAGGGCCAGCTTGTTACCAAAGTCGGCCAGCAGGTCGGGGTTGTTGGGCGAATTTTCCACCGCCGACTGGCCGATGATCAGGAAATTGTCAAAATCCTTGATCCGCCCGTAAAAGGTGAATAACGCCTGCCCCGCGATCGTGCTTCTTGGGTTCAGCTCCCAGGCGCGCAAGGCATGTTTGCGGGCCCTCGCCATGGGATCATAGCCCACGCGAACGTTGTATTTTTTTCTGTCCTCGTCGATATACATGAACGCCAGTGCGCCCTGCGCCTCGGCGTAATTCGGGTCGCCGATCACCGCCTGTTCCAGGCACGTCCGTACTTCGAGATGGTCGGATTCGGTGAATGTTCGCCAATATCTGTAAAGCTCAAAAATACATCCATAAGCCGAATCCGACAATGTTGTACTTCTTACCACGCGCCGTTCTTCAAGGCGCGCCAATAGCCCCTCGGGTCGGGCAATTTCGGTCGCGATTCTTATTGACGCGTCCTGCTCAATTTGGACCAGGCGTTCTGCACTGTTGCCAAGATCATAGCTGTTGACCCAAAGAATTGCCCGGATTTGGGTCCCACCAATTTCAGTACAAAAACCGAGCCCGACGCCGATGTTCTGATGGATCCGTTCAAAAGATAATGGACATCGGTTTGGGTCCACTCATCGCCATCGCCAAACGAACTGACATAGACGCCCAACCAGTCAAATCGTAAAAGTTCGGCTTGAATATCGACTTTCAGTCCCTGCGCCAGGTCTTCGTTTTGCTGGTCGCTTTGAAAGTTGCCGACGGCAAGCCGCGGCCCGGAAAATTCCGCCAAAATCGACCGTTGCAAATCCGGAACCTCGGATGGCGTACCAGCGAACCGGAAGCCAATAATCGCAGCCCCGATTACCAGTACAATTACTGTCGCGATACCGACCAACGCGCGGCCCGATATTTGCGAACGAGCTGTCGAAGCCTTGTGTTCAATTTCGACGTCGCCAGCTCCGTCCGCCTCCAAATCGGACGCGGACGGAGCCTCGTCGCGATAGGAAAAGGTCGGCGCATACCCGCCCAAGGGAACCGAGATGATCACCTCGAGCGAACGTCCCGCGTCGGATTCGTGAAACGCCTTAAGGGCCGCGCGCAGCCGCCTGGCCGAAACCCTTACTATGGGGTCCGTCGTTGGGTCAAAATCGTCAGGTTTTTCCAGGACATCGATGCCGATTGCATACGCCTTGATACCCCCCAGCCCGACCGGCGATCGATTCTTCTGTCACATACGACAAAAAGTCCGCCAGCCGCGGAGCTGACCGAAATTCCGGCGAAGCCAGGTAAATTCGCAGCGCCTCCCGTTTGTCGTCGATCGAAATCGGGGGCAGGTTTGTCATAATATGGCTCGTCGTAATCTGAATTTTTGTTGGCAATCGTCGCGACTGTACCATTGTCGAATGGATTCTCAAAATCGGGAAATGTTACCGTAACACGGCACCGTAACGCCGTTTCCAAAGCGCTTTGGAACTGTAATTAGGCTGGGGCAGAAAACGGAACTGGTGCAACTCTGAAACGTCCGCACCAAGCCCAAATCGGAGTGAAGCCCATGGTGAAGATCGGTCGGACAGAGAATTTGGATCATTTGTTGGGCGCGTCGGCGCGAGGCCGTCGATCTAAAGAAATAATCAAGATATTGAATGGAGTGTGGAACAGATATGACCAGAAGCAATGACAATAGCCAGTCTTACCAGGACTATGTCCGTTCCGCGGAAGGATCTGGTCAAATGGCAGAGCAAAACCACAGCGAATATGAGCGCGACGTTCGGTCGGACGCGCAGGGCGGTCAAGATTGGGCGGAAAACTTCAGACACAAGCTTGAGGACAAAAAGTGCCTCATTGCGGGCTATCGGTCAGTTCTCAGCCAAAAATCCGGCTCGGGCAAGCAGCTGGAACTGACGCTGGTCGCATTCCGGCACAGCTGGGTGCTTGATGTCCTGATCGATCTGTCGGCTTATGCTGGCAGCCACAAGTTGATGGCTTCGGCGGATGCCTTGCTCGATGCCATTGAAGTTACAATGTCGTCGCTCTGGGCCGATCCGGAAGATACCCGCGACTAGGCGCGGGCCTTTGTGCCATCGGCGCTACAGTTCCTCGACCGTGACCACCCCCGGCAGGCTTTTCAACGCGCCCTTGATCTGCGGCGTTACCGGGAAATCGCCCGGCAATTCGATGTCGGCTTCGCCCAGATCGCCCGCCTTGCAGGTCAGCAATATCGGCCCCATAGCGCGGGTCTTGGTGTCGGCCCGCGCGCGTTCCAGAACCGATGCCACAGTGGCCGCCGCCGTCTCGGCCTCGACAAAAACCTGCAGCCCAGTGGCCACCTGCCCGGCGACCGCGTCGTCGATCGGCTGGACCGACCGCGCGCGCAGACGCAACTGATCGGCCTCGGCCTCGGCTTCGATGGTCAGCAAAACCCGCGATCCGACCTCGAGATGCTCGCGCGCCGCCTCCAAAGCCTCCGAAAACAGCGTGACTTCGTATTGGCCCGAAACATCCGAAAGTTGAACAAAGGCGAAACGATTGCCGCGGGCTGACTTTCTTTCCTGCCGCCCGGCCACGACCCCGGCCATCTGAACGATTGCGGCCCCCCGGCCCGCATCCCGGGTCACCTGAGCAAGCGTCTTGATCCCCTTGCGTTTCAGCGCGCCCATATAGTCATCCAGTGGATGACCCGACAGATAGAACCCGATCGCGGTATATTCCTGGCTCAGCCGCTCGGCGGGCAACCAGTCTTCCAATTCCGCCAGCCGCGGCTCGGGCAGATCGTCGCCGCTGTCACCAAAAAGCGAAACCTGATCCGATGCGTGCTGGTCGTGGACCGCCGCCGAATAGGCGGCCAGTTTGTCGAGCGCCTCAAAGACCCGCCGCCGGTTGGGATCAAGCTGATCGAAGGCACCAGCGCGCGCCAGCATCTCGAGCGGTCGCTTGCCGATTCGTTTGAGATCGACCCGTCGCGCAAAGTCGAAAAGGGTGACGAACGCCCGGTCGCCGCGCCCGTCGACCACCAGCCGCATGGCCTCGGTCCCGACATTCTTCAACGCCGCCAGACCATAAACGACCCGGCTGCCATCGACCGAAAACCTGGTGCGCGACCGATTTACGCACGGCGGGACGATCTCGGCCCCCAGCCCGCCCCGGTCGGCAGGCTTGCGGACTTCTTCGGCATAGATCGCCAGCTTGTCGGTCAGATGCAGATCACAGTTCATGACGCCCGCCATAAACTCGACCGGGTAGTTGGCTTTTAACCACGCGGTTTGATAGCTGACTACGGCATAAGCGGCAGCGTGCGATTTGTTGAAGCCGTAATTGGCGAATTTGTCGAGCAGGTTCCAGACCTCGATCGCTGTGTCCCGGTCGACATCGTTCTTGGCCGCGCCGGCCAGGAACTTGGGACGCTCTTTGTCCATCTCGGCTTGGATCTTTTTGCCCATGGCCCGGCGCAGAAGGTCGGCGCCGCCCAGGCTGTAACCCGCCATGTCCTGCGCGATCTGCATCACCTGTTCCTGATAGACGATGATGCCTTGGGTTTCGTCCAGTATGCGATCGATCGAAGGGTGCATATGGTCGCGCTCGCGCAAGCCATTCTTGACCTCGCAAAAGGCCGGAATGTTTTCCATCGGGCCGGGGCGGTATAGCGCCACCAGTGCGATGATGTCTTCGATGCAGGTCGGTTTCATGCGCCTCAGCGCGTCCATCATGCCCGAACTTTCCACCTGAAACACCGCCACCGTGCGCGCATCGGCGTAAAGCTGATAGGTGAGCGGGTCGTCCAGAGGGA
Source organism: Brevirhabdus sp. (assembly GCA_047518005.1). GTDB lineage: Bacteria > Pseudomonadota > Alphaproteobacteria > Rhodobacterales > Rhodobacteraceae > JAKZRT01. The sequence continues at coordinate 22,398 of JAKZRT010000155.1, read as the reverse complement.
TTGCGCCGATATCAATATTGACGCCCCGGTCGCCGAGCAGGGTCAGCGCGTTCTGGATAATCGTCAGGGTTTTCAAACCCAGAAAGTCGTATTTCACAAGCCCGGCCTGTTCGACCCACTTCATGTTGAACTGGGTGGCGGGCATGTCCGACCGTGGATCGCGGTAAAGCGGCACCAGCTCGTCCAGCGGTCGATCACCGATCACCACGCCCGCAGCGTGGGTCGATGCATTTCTGAGCAGCCCCTCGATCTGCTGGCAATAGGTCAGCAGGCGTTCGACAACTTCTTCGGCGCGGGCCGCTTCACGCAGGCGCGGCTCTTCGGCCAAGGCTTTTTCGATGCTGACCGGTTTGACGCCTTCGGTCGGGATCATTTTCGATAGCCGATCAACCTGGCCGTATGGCATTTGCAGCACCCGGCCAACGTCGCGTACCGCGGCCTTCGACAAAAGCGCGCCGAAAGTGATGATCTGACCGACCCGGTCGCGTCCGTATTTTTCCTGCACGTAACGGATCACTTCTTCGCGCCGTTCCATACAGAAATCGATATCAAAGTCGGGTATCGAAACCCGTTCGGGGTTCAGGAAGCGCTCAAAAAGCAGACTGTAACGCAGCGGATCAAGGTCCGTGATTGTCAGGGCGTAGGCCACCAAAGACCCGGCCCCCGACCCGCGGCCCGGCCCAACCGGGATACCCTGGTCTTTGGCCCATTTGATGAAGTCGGCGACGATCAGGAAATAGCCGGGAAACCCCATGCGCTCGATAATTCCAAGTTCGAATTCCAGCCGCATTTCGTAGGTTTCGACCGGTGCCGCACGGGGGATTACTTGCAGTCGTTCGGCCAGACCGGCGCGGGCCTGACGGCGCAGCTCGTCCACCTCGTCGTCGGCAAATACGGGCAAAAGCGGGTCGCGTGTGGTGGCGCGAAAGGCACAGCGGCGGGCAATCTCGACGGTATTTTCCAGCGCCTCGGGCAGATCGGCGAACAGCGTTGCCATTTCTTCGGGCGATTTCAAATAGTGCTGGGGGGTCAGGCGGCGGCGCGGTCCCTGCTGGTCGACATAAGCGCCTTCGGCGATGCAGATCAGCGCGTCGTGCGCCTCGAACATCTCTGATTTGGGAAAATAGACATCGTTGGTGGCGACAATCGGCAAGCCACGCGCGTAGGCGAGGCCAAGATGCCCGCGTTCGACGCGCTCATCCGGCCCGTGCGCGGCGGTCTGGCCAGGGTGTCGGTGCAGTTCGACGTAAAGCCGGTCGGGGAAAGCCGCAGCGAGGCGATCGAGAAGCGCCTCGGCGGCGGGCATCTGTTCGGTCGCGATCAGGTGGCCAAGCGGTCCGCCGGGCCCGCCGGTCAGCGCGATCAGGCCTTCAGAGTGTGTGGCCAGTTCGTCAATCGTCACCTGGGGGGCGTCGCGTCCCTCGCCCAGGTAGGCGTGGGTCATCAACTTCATCAGGTGGCCGTAACCGGTTTCGTTCTGGGCGAGCAAGACCACCGGCGCGGCTGGTGGCTGGGAATTGCGTCCATCACCTTGGCCGTAAACCAGCGACAGCTGCGCACCGATGATAGGTTGAATTCCAACCGCCGCCGCGCCCTCGGAAAACTCCAGCGCGCAGAACAAATTATTGGTATCGGTCACCGCCACGGCGGGCATTGACATTTTCGCCACCAAAGCCGCGAGTTTCTTTACCGGCACCGCGCCTTCAAGAAGCGAATATTCGGTATGTACGCGCAAATGGATGAATCGAGGCAGGCTGGACATGGGGCCAAGCTAGGCTGTGGGGGTAGGAAGCGAAAGCCAAAACAAGGGTGACTAGCGCCCGGATTTTCGCTTTGAACGACGTATTACCCGCCCATTGTTCGGATATTTTTGAAGCCGCTTTAGGTGCGCCGGGCGACTCATTCCTTGCCAGAATCTTCTGGCTGGGCTTTCCTGCGAGTTATCAGGGAGGACCTGGGTTTTACGTCGCATCGGACCCAGCCGTCAGAGGGGGCACCCCCTCGGAACAGAAAGCGACATGGAAAAGTCATGAGCCGGATCCAATTTCTCCTGAACGGAGATGCGGTTTCACTCGACGACATCGAACCCACGCTCACGCTTCTGGACTGGTTGCGCGAGGCTCGGGGGCTGACGGGCACCAAAGAGGGCTGCAACGAAGGCGATTGCGGAGCCTGCACAGTTATGGTCGGCGACCAAGACGGGTATAAAGCGCTGAATGCCTGTATTCTTTTCGTGCCACAGATTCACGCAAAGGCGGTGCGCACAGTCGAAGGGCTGGCGCCGGAAGGTAAGATGCACCCGGCTCAACAAGCGATGATCGATTACCACGGGTCGCAATGCGGGTTCTGCACGCCGGGATTTGTCATGTCGATGGCCGCGGGCCACGCGCAGGGGCGCACCGACCACGATGATGTGCTGGCGGGCAATCTGTGCCGCTGCACCGGTTATGCACCGATAATCCGCGCCGCCGAAGCTGTGGAAGATGCGCCAGTTCCGGACTGGGTGAATGATGATATTCAGGCGCTTGATTTGTTGTCGCTGGATGCAAAGAGCGATCGGTTTGTCGCCCCTGCAAGCGCCGATGAACTGGCCGATTGGTACGCGGCCAACCCCGATGCCACGCTGATCGCCGGGGCTACCGATGTCGGGCTGTGGGTGACCAAGTTGCTGCGCGACCTGCCCAAAATGGCATTTCTGAACCGTTGCCGTGATTTGCAAACCGTAGAGGTGGACGACGATTTTATCCGCATCGGCGCGGGCATGACCATGGAGCCGCTACGCCCGGTCATTGAAAAATATCACCCCAGCTTTGCCGAGATGATCCGCCGCTATGGCTCGACGCAGGTGCGCGAGGCAGCGACCATCGGCGGCAACATTGCCAACGGCTCGCCCATTGGCGACGCCCCGCCGCCGCTGATCGCACTTGGTGCGCGCATTGTTCTGCGCAAGGGCGACGCGAGGCGCGAAATCTTGCTCGAGGATTTCTATATCGACTATGGCAAACAGGACCGGAACCCGGGCGAGTTTGTCGAGACGATCATCATCCCACGCCAGGCAGACCGGCTGCGGGTCTACAAACTGTCGAAACGTTTCGATCAGGACATTTCCGCGGTCTGCGGCGCGTTCAACATCACTCTGGACGGTGACAAAGTGGCAAGTGCCCGCATCGCCTTTGGCGGCATGGCTGGCATTCCCAAGCGCGCGGCCCATGTCGAGACGGCCCTGATCGGAAATCCCTGGACACCTGAAACGGTCGCGGCGGCTTTGCCCGAATTTGCGCGGGACTTCTCGCCGCTCAGCGACATGCGCGCGTCAGCCGGCTACCGGCTTGAGGCCGCAGCAAATATGTTGCGTCGGGCCCTGCACGAAGATCAGGGCACCGCGGTGAACGTGCTGGAGGTCAGCGCATGAGTGTTGGCCGCCCCCTTCCCCATGACGCAGCCCCGCTGCACGTCACCGGAGCGGCGCGGTATATCGACGATATTCCGACCCCGGCGAACACGTTGCACCTGGCGTTTGGCATGGCGACGATTGCGCACGGGAATATCACGTCCATGAACCTTGACGCGGTGCGCGCAGCACCTGGTGTCGAGCTTGTCCTGACTGCCGACGATTTGCCCCATCACAACGATGTCTCGCCCGCGCCATTGCCCGAACCGATGCTGAGCGAAGGCAAGATCGAATACGTGGGCCAGCCGCTTTTCGCGGTGGCCGCGACAAGCCATCTGGCGGCACGCAAAGCGGTGCGGCTGGCGGTTGTAGAGTACGAAGAACTCACGCCGATTTTCACCATCGACGAGGCCATGGCCGCCAACGCGCGGTTCGAAGACGGCCCGCGCATTTACACCAAAGGTGACGCAGCCAAGGCAATTTCAGGCGCAGCGCGGGTGATCGAAGGGTCGATCACCATGGGCGGGCAAGAACATTTCTATCTGGAGGGTCAAGCAGCACTTTCGATGCCCCAGGAAGGCGGCGATATGATCGTCCATTCCTCGACCCAGCATCCGACCGAGATCCAGCACAAGGTGGCCGAGGCTCTTGGCGTACCCATGCACAGCGTCCGGGTCGAAGTGCGGCGCATGGGTGGTGGTTTTGGCGGCAAAGAAAGCCAAGGCAATTCGCTGGCGGTGGCCACAGCTGTCGTGGCGTCGATGACCGGGCGGCCCGCGTCGATGCGCTATGACCGCGACGATGACATGATGATCACCGGCAAACGCCACGACTTTCGGATCGATTACCGGGTCGGGTTTGACGATGACGGGCGGATCGATGGCATCGAGTTCGACCAGTACTGTCGTTGCGGCTGGTCGATAGATTTGAGCCTGCCGGTCGCTGATCGGGCGATGCTGCACGCCGACAACGCCTATCACCTGCCGCATGCGCGCATCACTTCGCACCGGCTGAAGACCAATACACAATCGGCCACCGCCTATCGCGGGTTTGGTGGCCCCCAGGGGATGCTTGGGATCGAGCGCGTGATGGACCACATCGCGCACGAGGTCGGTCGCGATCCGCTGCTGGTGCGGGCGGCGAACTTCTATTCCTCTGGCGCTGGCAAGTCCGAGGGCCGGAAATCCTGGCAGACAACGCCCTACCACATGGAAGTTCAGGACTTTGTGCTCGACCGACTGGTTCCTGACCTGGTCGAGCAATGCGACTATTCCCGCCGTCGGGCAGCGATTTCCGACTGGAACGCGAAAAGCGAAGTGCTCAAAAAGGGCATCGCGCTGACGCCGGTGAAATTCGGGATCAGCTTTACCCTGACCCACCTGAACCAGGCCGGTGCCTTGGTGCATGTCTATCAGGACGGATCGGTTCACCTGAACCACGGCGGGACCGAAATGGGACAGGGGCTGTTTCAGAAGGTCGCACAGGTGGCGGCTGACCGGTTCGGCATCGCGCCCGAGGCGATCAAGATCACCGCGACGGATACTGCAAAAGTGCCAAATACTTCGGCAACCGCTGCCTCGTCTGGCTCGGATCTGAACGGCATGGCGGTCAAAGCAGCCTGCGATACCATCCGCGACCGGATTGCCGGTTTCTGGGCCGCAGCGCATCAGGCCGATGCCTCTGACGTTCGGTTCAAAGGCGGCATGGTACATCTGGGCGACCGGGCAACGCCGTTTTCCGAGGTGGCGACGGCCGCTTATCAGGGCCGTGTCAGCCTGTCATCGACGGGTTATTACACCACCCCAAAGGTCCAGTGGGACCGGATCAAGGGCGAAGGGCGGCCGTTTTTCTATTTCGCCTATGGCGCGGCATGTTCGGAAGTGGTGATTGACCGGTTGACCGGCGAAAATCGCATTTTGCGCACCGATATTCTGCACGACGCGGGATCGTCGCTGAACCCGGCGCTGGACATCGGCCAGGTTGAGGGCGCCTTTGTTCAGGGCGCGGGCTGGCTGACCTTTGAGGAACTGATGTGGGATGCCAAGGGGCGGCTGACCACGCATGCGCCGTCGACATACAAGATACCGGCGTGTTCGGACCGGCCCGACATTTTCAACGTCTCGCTTTGGGACAACGAGAACCGCGAAGACACGATTTATCGATCCAAGGCCGTGGGCGAGCCGCCGTTCATGCACGGAATTTCAGTGCTGATGGCGTTGAGCCATGCCGTCGCTGCCTGCGGGGACGGGTCGGGCTATACCGATCTCGATGCGCCTGCCACGCCTGAATGCGTACTGGCCGCCGTGCGCGCGCAGGAGGGTCGGTGATGTTCGATATTGCCCGGCTTCAACGCCTGACGGCTGCGCATGGGCTTGTCGCCCGTGTCGTTGTAGCAGGCACCAAGGGTTCGACCCCGCGCGAAGTTGGGGCATCGGTCTGCGTCTGGGCGGGCGGGCAGAGTGGGACCATTGGCGGCGGTCGGCTGGAATATCAGGCCGTAGAGCGGGCGCTGGCCATGCTGGCCGGGGCGCGCGCGCCACAGGTGGTCCGGGCTGCGCTGGGGCCGGCCATGAACCAGTGCTGCGGCGGGGCCGTGACCCTGGTGACCGAAGTTTTTGATAGCGAAGCGTTGCGCGACATTGCGGGTGACGTGGCCTTGGCCCGCCCGGTTGAACGCGATGCCGGCAAAATGCCCGCGGCAATGGCGCGTGTCATTGATCGCAGCCGTGCTCTTGGCACGCCGGTTTCGGTCAGCTTGCGCGACCGCTGGCTGGTCGAGCCGCTTTGGCGGTCTGAACGGCAGGTGGTGATCTATGGTGCGGGCCACGTTGGCCGCGCTCTGACCCAGGTGCTGGCACCGATGCCTGGCTTTGCCGTGGTTCTGGCCGATCTACGGGCCGAGATGTTGGATTCACATCCACGGGGCGTTGAAATCTCGGATGATCCTCAGACAGCCCTTGCGGCGGCGCCAGATGATGGGATCCATTTCATCATGACCCATGCCCACGACCTCGATCTTGCCCTGTGCCACGCTGTGCTGGGCCGCAGATTCGGCTCGGTTGGGCTGATCGGATCAGCCACAAAATGGGCACGGTTCCGTAAAAGGCTGTTGGCGCTTGGCCACGGCCCTGCCCAAGTCGACCGAATCCGGTGCCCAATCGGTGATCCGGCACTGGGCAAACATCCGCAGGCCATCGCGGTTGGGGTTGCCGCCGACCTGATCCGCGTGACAACCCAAACCGCCGAAACCCAGGAGGCCTGCTGATGGCCGGACAATTTGACGACCTTCTGCGCATCGCGGGGCTGACCAAGGCCTACCCCGGTGTGGTAGCCAATGACCACGTATCGTTCACCATCGGCGCAGGCGAGGTGCACGCGCTTCTGGGCGAAAACGGTGCCGGGAAATCGACGCTGGTGAAGATGATCTATGGGTTGGTCAAACCCGACAGCGGTACGATGACGCTGAACGGTGCGGCGTTCCACCCCGCCGAACCGCGTGAGGCACGCGGAAGTGGCATCGCCATGGTTTTCCAGCACTTTTCGCTATTTGACGCGCTGAACGTGGCCGAAAACGTGGCGCTTGGCATGGAAAAACCACCGCCCATGGGCGAACTATCGCGCCGAATCCGCACTGTCAGCGAAAATTACGGCCTGCCGCTGGACCCCGAGCGGATGGTGGGTGATCTGAGCGCCGGCGAACGCCAGCGGGTCGAGATCATCCGGTGCCTGCTGCAGGACCCCAAGCTGTTGATCATGGACGAACCGACCAGCGTGCTGACCCCGCAAGAGGTCGACATTCTGTTTGACACGCTGAAAAAACTGGCCAGCGAAGGCACGTCGATCCTGTATATCAGCCACAAGCTGGAAGAAATTCGGACATTGTGCGACCACGCGACGATCTTGCGCCTCGGCAAGGTGGTGGGCGAGGCCAACCCACGCGAAAAGTCAGCCCGCGAATTGGCTGAATTGATGGTGGGATCGACCCTTCAGACGCCCAAGCGCGAAGGCACCGCTTCGCAAGAAACCGCGCTGAGTATTTTGGGGCTGAGCCAGGTGTCGGCGACGCCGTTTGGCACGGCGCTGAAGGACGTTCATCTGACCGTGCGCAAGGGTGAAATTCTAGGGATCGGCGGCGTTGCCGGCAACGGCCAGGACGAGCTTTTGTCGGTGCTGTCGGGCGAAGTCATTGTGACGTCTGATGCGATCGAAAAAGATGGCCAGCCGATTGGCCATCTGGGCCCCAATGCGCGTCGCGAAATTGGGCTGCTGGCCGCGCCCGAGGAAAGGCTGGGCCATGCGGCGGCCCCCGATATGTCGTTGACAGAAAATGCGTTGATGACGGGCGCCGTGCGCAAGGGGTTGTCGTCGAACGGTTTTCTTGACTGGGCATCCGCCCGTGTCTTCGCCGAAGAGGTGATCGAGGCTTTCGATGTGCGTACGCCCGGGCCGGGCAATACGGCGCGGTCGCTGTCGGGCGGTAACCTTCAGAAATTCGTCATTGGCCGCGAGGTTTTGCAAGACCCGTCGGTGCTGGTGGTGAACCAGCCTACTTGGGGCGTTGACGCGGCCGCGGCGGCGTCGATCCGGCAATCGCTTTTGGATCTGGCGGCCAAGGGCGCGGCAGTGATCTGCATCAGCCAGGACCTTGATGAGTTGATGGAGATCTCCGATCGCTTTGCGGCGCTCAACGAGGGCCGCCTTTCGGCCCCGTTGCCCGCGCAGGGCCTGACGGTGGACCAGATCGGACTGATGCTGGGCGGTGCCCACGATATGGAGGTTGCCCATGTTTAAGCTGGAAAAACGCCCCGCGCCCAGTCGGGCATGGTCTTATGCGACGCCGATACTGGCGGTTGTCCTGACCATGATCGCAGGCGCGATTATGTTCGCCCTGCTTGGAAAGAACGGGGCCGAGGCGATCCGCGTGATCTTCTGGGAGCCGCTTTTTGGCGAATTTGCGTTCTATTATCGCGGACAGCTTCTGGTGAAGGCCGGACCGCTGATATTGATCGCGGTCGGGCTCAGCCTGGGTTTTCGCGCGGGCGTCTGGAACATCGGGGCCGAGGGTCAGTACATCATCGGCGCAATCTGTGGTGCCAGCGTCGGCCTTGCATTCTATCCGCTTGATGCCTTTTTCATCTTTCCCCTGATGGTGATTACTGGGGCTTTGGGCGGCTGGGCCTGGGCGATGATCCCCGGCATCCTGCGAACCCGGTTCAACACCAACGAAATTCTGGTCTCGCTGTTGCTGGTCTATGTGGCCGAACAGCTTTTGGCAAAAGCCTCGCTTGGCTTTCTGCGCAACCCCGAAGGCCAGGGGTTCCCCGGATCACGGAATTTCAGGGACTATGACGCGGTATCGAACCAAGAGCTGATTGCCGGAACTGGAATGCACTGGGGTGTGGTTGCCGCCTTTATCGCCGTGATATTCACCTATATCCTGCTGAACCGCCACATCGTGGGTTTCAACATCCGCCTGACCGGGGAAAGCCCGCGCGCGGCGAAATTCGCGGGCGTCAACCCCACGCGGCTGGTCTTGTTCTGTCTGGGTACTTCGGGCGCGCTGGCCGGTCTGGCGGGGCTCTTTGAGGTTTCGGGGCCCGCGGGCCAGATATCGATCGATTTCAACGTAGGCTATGGCTTTACCGCGATCATCGTGGCCTTTCTGGGCCGCTTGCATCCGGTCGGCATTCTGTTGGCGGGGCTGTTGATGGCGCTGACCTATATCGGGGGCGAGGCCGCACAGGTCCAGCTCGAGTTGCCGTCAGCCGCCATTCAGGCTTTTCAGGGGATGCTGTTGTTCTTCCTGCTGGCCGTCGATGTGCTGACCAATTTCCGCATTCTCTTCGGGTCGCCCGAAGCCGCGAAAGGAACCTGATCCATGGACCTCTCAGCCATCAGTCCTGTCCTATTGATCGCTTCGCTCATGACGGCGTCCACGCCGATTTTGCTGGCCGCAATGGGCGAAATGATCGCCGAAAAGTCAGGCGTCCTGAACCTGGGCGTCGAAGGCATGATGATCACCGGCGCGATCTGCGGTTTTGCCGTGGCGGTCGAGACCGGATCGCCGGTTCTGGGCTTTGTCGGCGCGGCCGTCGGGGGTGCGGCGCTGAGCCTGATTTTCGCGGTCCTGACCCAGTATTTCCTGTCAAATCAAGTGGCTACTGGTCTTGCGTTGACGCTGTTCGGGCTTGGATTTTCGTCGCTGATCGGTCAGGGGTACGTCGGTATCAAGCCACCGGCCTCGCCCAAACTGGACCTTCCGGTGCTGTCAGAAATGCCGGTTGTCGGGCCGATCCTGTTTTCCCATGACCCGCTAATCTATTTCAGCATCGCGCTGGTTTTCGCGGTTGGCTGGGCGCTGAAAAGAACCCGTGCCGGACTGATCCTGCGCGCGGTCGGCGAAAGCCACGATGCCGCGCACGCGCTGGGCTACAAGGTCGTCCGTATCCGGATCATGGCAATCGCATTCGGTGGCGCCTGCGCCGGTCTCGGCGGCGCCCACCTCAGCCTGGTGCGGGTGCCGCAATGGACCGAAGGCATGACCGCCGGGTCCGGCTGGATCGCATTGGCCATTGTTGTTTTCGCCTCGTGGAAGTCGGGCCGGGTTCTGCTGGGCGCCTATCTCTTTGGCGGGGTCACGGTCTTGCAGCTGAACTTGCAGGCCGCGGGGTTGGCCATTCCGGTCGAATACTTGTCCATGTCGCCTTACGTGATCACCATCGCCGTGCTAGTTTTCATGTCGGCGGACAAGAATCGCGCGTCCCTCGGGGCACCTGCCTCGCTGGCTCGCAGTTTCCATGCCTCGTCTTAGGGCGGGTTCAACCATAATAAACGCTTAACAGGGAGAACACTCATGAAACTAACATCAATCCTAACCGGCACCGCCCTGGCGCTTGGGCTGGCAAGCGCCGCGACGGCGGGCAGCCATACAATCAAGGTCGGGTTCGTCTATGTCGGCCCCGTCGGCGACGGCGGCTGGACTTTCGAGCACAACCAGGGTCGCCTGGCCGTGGAAGAGGCGTTCGGCGACGCGGTCGAGACCACTTTTGTCGAAAACGTGCCCGAGGGTGCGGACGCCGAGCGGGTGCTGACCCAGATGGCGCTTTCCGGCCACGACCTGATCTTTACCACCTCGTTTGGCTACATGGACCCGACGATCAACGTGGCAAGCAAGTTCCCGGACGTGAAGTTCGAACATGCGACCGGCTATAAGCAGGCCGACAACGTGTCGGTCTATTCGGCACGCTTTTATGAGGGTCGCGCGGTTCAGGGCCACATCGCGGGCCACATGACCAAATCCAACACCATCGGCTATATCGCCTCGTTCCCGATCCCCGAAGTGATCCGGGGCATCAACTCGGCCTATATCCATGCAAGCGCGGTCAACCCGGACGTCCAGTTCAAGATCATCTGGGCCTATACTTGGTTTGATCCGGCCAAAGAGGCTGACGCTGCCACGGCGTTGATCGAACAGGGCGCTGACGTGATCCTTCAGCACACCGATTCAACCGCGCCTCAGGCGGCGGCTGAAAAGGCGGGCGATGTTGTGACTTTCGGACAGGCCTCGGATATGTCCGAATATGGGCCAATGCCGCGCGTCAGTTCGATCATCGACAACTGGGCACCTTACTATGTGGCACGCACCAAGGCGGTGATGGATGGCACCTGGGAAAGCGTGAACACCTGGGACGGCATCGGCGCTGGCATGGTCGGCATTGGCGACATTTCGGACGCGGTTCCTGCCGACGTCAAAGCTTCGGCTCTGGCTTTGCAGGCCTCGCTTGCAGACGGCAGCTATCACGCCTTCACCGGCCCGATTAACAAGCAGGACGGATCGGCCTGGCTGGGCGACGGCGAAACCGCCGACGACGGCACGCTGGCCGGCATGGGGTTCTATGTCGAAGGCGTCGAAGGTTCGATCCCCAACTAAGGGACGCCAAAAGTTACAGAAAGGCCCGCCCCGGCGGGCCTTTTTTTCTGTGGCTTGCGTCGTTGCGCATGAATTGCGACCCATTGCGGGGCAAACGGAACAAGTGGACGAGGGCAAGTGTGTTCGACTTTCTCATCATCGGCGGCGGTATTGCCGGTGTCTCGGCGGCGGCCCGTTTGGCGCCGCTTGGCAGCGTGCTGCTGGTCGAGGCCGAGCCCAACCTCAGCTATCACGCCTCGGGCAGGTCGGCGGCGATGTATTTCGAGAACTACGGCAATGACGCGATACAGGTGCTGAACCGGGCCAGCCTTGAGCATCTCAGCACCTGCTCGGGCGGCCAGGGGGTTTTGACGCCGCGCGGATTGCTGACGCTGGCAGGCATGGGGCAGCAGGGTGCCTTTGCCGAAATCCTGGCGACGCCGGGAACCGAACAAATTTCGTTTGACCAAGCGCGCGCGCTGGTTCCGATCCTAGTGCGCGATGCCTGCGCGGGTGCCGCGCTGACCTCGGATGGCCTGGATCTGGATACCGACTTGCTGATCCAGGACTTTCTGCGCGCGGCCAAGGCCTCGGGCACCGAGACAAGGACCGATTGCGCCGTCACCGCCATATCGCGGGATGGCGGGTGCTGGCGCGTCACCACCGCGAAGGCGGAAATTCGGGCGCTCACTCTGGTCAACGCCGCCGGGGCCTGGGGTGACAATATCGCCGTCCTGGCCGGACTACCGCCGATCGGGCTGAACCCGTGTCGCAGGTCGATCGCCCGAACGCCTGCCCCGGCGGGGTTGGATGTGACCGGCTGGCCGATGCTGATGGGCGTGGAAGAAGACTGGTTCGCCAAACCCGATGCTGGCAAATGGCTGATCTCGCCTGCCGACGAAGACCCGGTCGACGCGCACGACGCCTGGGCCGACGACATGGTGCTGGCGAAAGGCATCGCACGGTACCAGGACTTTGTCAGCGAAGAGGTGACGCGGGTCGAGACATCCTGGGCGGGTTTGCGGACATTTGCGCGCGATCGCACGTTGGTGATCGGACGCGACCCGCTTGAGCCATCGTTTGTCTGGACGGCGGGTCAGGGCGGCTATGGCTTCCAGACCGCGCCTGCGGCCAGCGAGTTACTGGCGTCGGCCATCACCGGCGCGCCGGCGGGCCTGGGCCCCGAGATCGTGGCCGCCACATCGCCCGATCGCCTGCGCAAATGAAAAAGCGCGCCACCAGGGGCGCGCCTGCAGCGACAAATGGGCCAGGGTCGGCCTACGCCGATAAGTGCACCTCGTTATCCCAGACCGGATACATCGGCACCGGATAGTCGGTGCCGTCGGCACCCAGATCGGGCAGAACCCGCCCAAGTTCTTCGCGCACGGCGTCTTCCAGGCTGCACACCGATGTCGGGCTGGGCAGAAAGCTTTCAACCGGAAGGCCGTTGGCCGCAAAAATCTGATGGCAGTCAAACACAAGGTTGAAATACGTGATGTCGCGATTTGTTCGGTCGACCCATACGTCGTCGGTGGTGTTGACCAGCGCGCGCGCACCAGGCAGGCGTCGGTATCTTCAAGGCCTTCAAGCCGATAGCCCGGCACCAGCAATTTGTGCGAACCAGCGAGGCGAAGTTCGGTCTGCGGCATCATCGGGCCGACCGCCCGCGGTTTCATAGCAACCGGGGCCAACGACGGATCAGCGGCAATTTCCGATGCTGCGATGGTGCGCTTCCAGATCATGCGCAGTGGTTGCAGCCCGTCGCGCCGGGTCACGATCAGGTCACCAGGCCGCAGATTTTCAACCCGCCGCGGTCCACATGGTGTGCGGACATTGGTCTCGGGGGCCAACCAAAGCGGAAGGCTGGCGTCTAACGACGCGACCCCTTCGATCTTGGTCAATACTGTCATTTGCGTGCTACCCCATGAAAGCACGCCCCCTCCATGGTTAATTTTCGCCATAAAACTGACTGAAATGAGGCGAAGCGGGGGCAGAAATGCGAAATGTTCGCAGACTTGGAACACCCCCCCTTACATCCGCGCAACTTGCCGGATTTGTTGACAATAGCGGGGGGGCCCTAACAGCGCGTTAAAGGCCCAAGAATCTCCAGCGGGTGAGTTGTTGATCCGCTGACAGACAGCTGAACTCCAGATCCTTGTCCCCGCGAATATGCTGCGCCTCGCTGGCCAGAACGCGGCCCAGGCAAGCCGCACCATCGCTTGACAGCGCGAATGCCCCGCTTTGGGTGGCCTTAGTATCGAGCGCAGCTTCGATGTTCAGAAATACCTGCTTGCGTGACCTGCCAGGGGCCAGGTTGATCACCCGGACAAGTCTCAAAGGGCTTTCGGGCGAACAGGGCGCGCCACATGCACGCAAAGCATCAGGGACAAAGGCAAGTTTTGACCATTCGGTGACCGCAATGACCTCGAGCCGGGCCGCATCGGGCGCCCTTGCATCGTCGAGGCCGGGAAGCGCACTTTCCAGAGATGCGCGCAGATCGGCGGCCAGATCACCGGAAATATGTACGCCGGTGCCGCCCCTGGTCTGGAAAATCGCATAAATCGTGACAAGCACCATTACAGGCAGCGCAAAACGGGTAAGGATGCGGCGCGACATAAGTCCTGACTAGATTTCGCGCGCGGCCATCGCGCAAAGAATTTCGAACATTATTGAGACGCCGAGATATGCAGTGGCCCCCGAGGGGTCGAACGGCGGCGAGACCTCAACCAGATCCGCACCCACTATGACCACCCCGTCGAGCAGCCGCGCGACCTGCAGTGCCTGCCACGAGTTTGGTCCGCCGACCTCGGGCGTGCCGGTGCCCGGTGCAAAGGCCGGATCGACAAAATCGATGTCGTAGGACACGTAAGTGTCGCCGACGCCGGCAATCGCGCGCGCCTCGACCATCACATCTTGCGCGCCACGCGCGTGAAATTCTTCTATCGCAATCACCCGAATGCCCTCAGCGACCGCAAAATCGCGGTCTTCGCTGTCGTAAGCGGTGCCTCGAATGCCGATCATGCAAACCCGTTTAGGGTCCAGCAATCCTTCTTCGACCGCACGGCGAAAGGGGGTGCCGTGGGTGTACATCATGCCGTCAAAATACGAATGAAAAAGGTCGGTATGGGCGTCGAAATGGATCATCCCGACCGGACCTGACCGCGCCACGGCACGCAGAATCGGCAAGCTCGACAGATGATCGCCGCCCGCTGTCAGGGGCAGGATGTCCGCGTCCATCACTTGGTTATAAAACCCGGTGATCCGGTTCATGGTGTCGGGAATATCAGCCGGGTTCGGCCCCACGTCGCCCAAGTCGGCACAGTTTTTCAGCGCGAACGGGCGCACACCCGTGGCCCCGTTGGCGGCCCGGATCATGGTCGAGGCATCGCGCATCTGGCGCGGACCATGGCGCGGACCCGGGCGGTTTGTGGTGCCGCTGTCCCAGGGCACGCCGATCAGGCCGATATCGACCTCGGCCAGACGCGGATGATCCAGCGGCACCAGGGGCAGGCGCATGAAGGTCGGGATCCCGGCGAACCGGGGCAAGTCCAGTCCTGAAACGGGGGTGAAAAACGGGTCTGACATGGGCCGCTCGATGCTGGTTTCACTGGTGCGGATATGACCCGGAATCGCAAGGCGTGGCAATAAGCCACGCTCTCAAGGTTCAGAATTGGGCTAACTTACTGAGTTGGATAACTAAATCTAGCCAAACATGCAAAAGTACTCGGTCCGTCGATCACGGAAAACGCCTCCGATTTCATCGTTTCAAAAGTACTTGGGGGAGGGGTGTGGGGAGGGGCGGCGCCCGCCCCAACCTGCGCGACGGGGGCTTGCCCGCGGCGCAATTCCTCAGCCATCCAAACGGATCACCGCATTCGTCGGATCATAGGGGCTGTCCTCGTTCACTTCAGCGTCCCACAGCCGATTCGCCATTTTGACCTGAAGCTTCGTTCCCGGCTCTGCGTGCTCGGGTTTGACATAGCCCATGGCGATCTGGCGTTCGAAATGCACCGACCAGCCGCCCGAGGTCAGGCGTCCGGTGCGGGTGTCGCCCGCATAGATCGCCTCGCGTCCCCAAGGGTCAGCGTCTTGCGGTCCGTCGATCAGCAGGGTTACGCATTTTGACCTGATACCAGTGTCTATCATGGCCGCTTTGCCGTGGAATTCTTTGGACAGGTCAACAAACCGGTCCAGCCCCGCCTCAAGCGGCGTGGCATCGCGGCCCAGTTCGGTCCCGAAGGCGCGGTAGGATTTTTCCTGCCGCAGCCAGTTTTGCGCCCGCGCCCCACAAAGCTTCAGCCCGTGCTTCTCGCCAGCGCTCAGAAGCTGATCCCACAGGTAGGCCTGCATCTCGATCGGGTGATGCAGCTCCCAGCCCAGCTCGCCCGTATAAGCCACGCGGATGGCGTTGACCGGGCACATCCCCAGTTCGATCTGGCGCGCCGTTAGCCAGGGGAAGCGTTTGTTGGAAAGCGCTGTGGCCGGATCGGCGTCGACGATCAGGTCGCCCAGAACGTCGCGCGATTTGGGTCCGGCGATGGCAAAGACACCCCACTGGCTAGTGACGTCGTGGATGTTGATCCAGCCGAAATCGGCGCGTTTGTCCTTGGCGGCTTTCTTTAGATAGTCGCCGTCGTAAGCGGTCAGGGCCCCAGACGAGACCAGATAATATTCGTCCGCCGCCAGCCGCACGATTGTATATTCGGTGCGCGTGGTACCTGCTGCGGTCAGCGCATAAGTCAGGTTGATCCGGCCCACGCGCGGCAGCTTGTTGCAGGTGAACCAGTCCAGAAATGCCGTGGCCCCTGGGCCGCGCACCAGGTGCTTGGTGAATGCAGTTGCGTCGATCAGGCCCACGCCTTGGCGGATCGCCTTGGCCTCGGCTTGCGTGTATTCCCACCAGCCGCCGCGGCGGAATGACCGAGCGTCGTGGTCGAAACTGTCAGGAGCATCAAGCGGCCCATAGTAATTGGGGCGCTCCCAGCCGTTGACCTGCCCGAACTGCGCGCCAAGCGCCTTTTGCCGGTCATAGGCTGGTGCGGTGCGAAGCGGCCGCGCCGCTTGGCGTTCCTCATCCGGGTGGTGCAAGACATAGACATGGGAATAGCATTCCTCGTTCTTGCGCGCGCCGTATTCGGTCGTCATCCACGACCCGTAGCGCTTGGGGTCAAGCGACGCCATGTCGATCTCGGCCTCGCCCTCGACCATCATCTGGGCCATGTAATATCCCACGCCGCCCGCTGCCGTGATGCCAAACGAAAACCCCTCGGCCAGCCACATGTTGCGCAGACCGGGTGCGGGGCCGACCAGAGGGTTGCCGTCGGGCGTGTAACAGATCGGGCCGTTGAAATCGTCTTTCAGGCCGCAGTCTTCGCAGGATGGCACCCGGTGGATCATGGCGGCGTATTGGTCTTCGATGCGCTCGAGATCGAGCTGGAAGAGATCGGCGCGAAAGCTGTCGGGCACGCCGTGGGCGAACCGCGCCGGCGCGCCCCTTTCATAAACGCCCAATATCCAGCCGCCGCGTTCTTCGCGCACGTAAGATTGCGCGTCCGCATCGCGGATCACCGGGTGCTCGGGGTTGGTCTTGCGCCAGTCCACCAGCGCCGCGTCCTGGTCCATCACGATGAAGGTATGTTCAACCGGGATCGCTGGCATTTTGATACCCAACAGCCCGGCCGTGCGTTGCGCGTGGTTGCCCGTCGCGGTGACCACATGTTCGGCGTGGATCACGACCTGTTCGTCGGTCGCCACCAGGTTGCCGCCTTTTTCGCCCATCTTCGTGCAGGTCACATCCCAGTGGTCGCCGGTCCAATGATAGCCATCGACCTGCCATTTTCGTTCGATCATCACACCGCGCTGGCGCGCCCCCTTGGCCATCGCCATGGTCACATCGGCAGGGTTGATATAGCCGTCTGTGGGGTGATAAATCGCGCCCTCCAGATCGTCGGTGCGGATCAGCGGCCAGCGGTCTTTGATGCCCGAAGGGCTCAGCCATTCATAAGGCACATCGCAGGTTTCGGCGGTCGAGGCATAAAGCATATATTCGTCCATGCGGTCGCGGGTCTGGGCCATGCGCAGGTTGCCGACCACCGAAAACCCCGCGTTCAGCCCGGTCTCGGCCTCGAGCGTTTTGTAGAAATCCACTGAATACTTGTGGATGTGCGTGGTCGCGTAGGACATGTTGAAAAGCGGCAAAAGCCCCGCCGCGTGCCAGGTTGACCCGGATGTGAGCTCGTCACGCTCCATCAGCATCACGTCATCCCAGCCCGCGCGTGCCAGATGATATGCGATGCCGGTTCCGACAGCGCCACCGCCGACGACCAGAGCTTTGACATGGGTTTTCATCGCCGCGCCCTCCTTGGGCAGAAATCTGGCGGTATCTAACCTGATCATGGCCCCGGGCACGAGGTTCAGCCGACATAATGGGTCAAAAAACGACCCCTCCTCACGGCCAGACACAAGCATGATAGAATGGTGACATGGCGTGGACGCGGCGCGCGCGACGGTGCACCAAGCAGGACAACGCCTGAACGGAGGAATTGATGAAACGATTTTTGATAATTGCCCTACCGACATTTGCATTGGGAGCGATCTTTGGTGCCGCATTCTGGTACCTCGCCTCGCCGCTTTGGATCGACCAGGTGGTCAGCGAGACCTTGACCCAGACCACCGAGGCAACAGGTGCCGAAGTGATCGCAACCGGCACCCTGCGCGATGCCGATGCGGTACATCGCGGCACCGGTCAGGTTCTATTGGTGGCGCTGGCGGACGGCGGATTCGAGGTCCAGCTCACTATGTTCGAAGTGACCAACGGTCCAGACCTCGAGGTTTGGTTGTCGGCCCACCCGGACCCGCAAAAGTCGGCCGATGTGAAGGGTGCGGATTGGCTGGCGCTGGGTCAGCTCAAAGGCAATATCGGTGATCAGGCCTATCGTTTGCCCGAGGGCGCCAACCCGGCGGATTACAATTCGCTGGTGATCTGGTGTGAACAATTCGGGGTTCTCTTTTCGCCCGCACCGCTGAGCTAGGCCGAGTGCCCCAAGTGAAAAGTTACGGGCCTGCCGCGCGCACAGAGTGAAATTCATTCGGCCGAAAGGGACCGGCTGTTTTCCAATAACATGCGGCGTTCATTGCTTATCAAACGCGCACCGCGCAGTCTGGCACTGGGGGCGCGTGATAAGGAAAAGTGCCATGTTTCGTCTGTTGATCTGCATTGCAGCCCTTGGTGTCCTGGCCGCCTGCGCTACGCTGACCGAGCGCGAATGCGCGGCGGGCGATTGGTATTCGGTGGGTCTGGAAGACGGTGCGAAAGGGCGGCTGACGTCATTTTTTGATCGCCACGTCAAAGCCTGCGCCAAGCATGGGCTGACGGCTGACAAGTCAGAGTGGCTCGACGGCCGCGAGCGTGGACTTCTGAGCTATTGTACACCGCAGAATGCCTATCGCGTTGGGCGTCTGGGCAGCCGTATCAACCCAGTTTGTCCGCCTCTGGCCGAGGTTGCCATGGTTGCCCCTCATGTTCACGGCCTAAGATATTATGACCTAACGCAGGAGATTCTGGCGCTTGAGGCCGAGATCGACGTGATCGACGAACAACTAGCCGCATTGACAGAGCTTGACCCGCTCTACTTCGCTTTCTGGTTGGACCGCACCCGGATCGAACGCGAGATCAGGCGGGTCAAGCGCGCGCGTTCGAAATTCTCATTCTGGACTTAAACCGGGCCAGAGCTGGAGCTAATATCAAGCCTTCGTCCGCCTCACAACATCGCTGGCACGACCTGATCGGGCGGGCGGTGGCCGTCGGCGAATGTCTTGATGTTGATGATCACCTTTTCGCCCATCTCGATTCGGCCCTCCAGCGTGGCCGAGCCCATGTGCGGCAGCAGCACCACGTTTTTCAGGTTGCGCAGGCGCGGGTTCACGTCGGTGCCGTGCTCATAGACATCCAGGCCCGCCCCGGCAATCTCGCCGGTGCGCAGCATCCGGGTCAGGGCGTTCTGGTCGATCACTTCGCCGCGCGAGGTGTTCACGATCACCGCCGATGGTTTCATCAACTTCAGTCGCCGCGCGTTTATCAGATGAAAGGTTGACGGTGTGTGCGGGCAGTTGATCGAGATCACATCCATTCGCGCCACCATCTGATCGAGGCTCTCCCAATAGGTAGCGGCGCACTGGTCCTCGATTTCGGTGCGCAGGCGCTTGCGGTTGTGGTAATGCACCTGCATGCCAAAGACCGCCGCCCGTTTGGCGACCGCCTGACCGATCCGCCCCATGCCCAGAATACCCAGCCGCCGTCCGGCCAGCCGCCCGCCCATCAGCGCGGTCGGCGACCAGCCCGCCCAATCGCCCGACTGCATCAATGCAAGGCCCTCGGGGATGCGGCGCGTGACCGCCAAAATTAACGCCATCGCCATGTCGGCGGTATCTTCGGTGACCACGTCGGGTGTATTTGACACCAATATGCCGCGCTGCCGGGCCGAGGCGACGTCGATGTGGTCAACCCCGGCCCCGAAACTGGCGATCAGCCGCAAACGCTCGCCCGCCTGCGCCAGCAGGCCGGCGTCGATGGTATCGGTGATCGTGGGCACCAGCACATCGGCGCCCTGCATTGCCGCGGCAAGCGCATCGTGGTCCATTGGCCCATCGTCGGTCCGCAGGGTAACGTCGAAAAGCTCGGTCATCCGCGTTTCGACCGCCTCGGGCAGGCGTCGCGTGACGACAACAATCAACCGCTGACCCGGCATGGCGTGTGATCCCCTCTTTGCAATAGCGTCGCTTCTTGTCAAAGTGCCCAAAGCAAGGGCAAGGCACAAGCACCCGTATGCCCCTTGGGGCGCAAGAGGTGGCGAATTTGCAGGTAAAGGGCAGTATGGCGGCGGCATTTCTAAGAATAGCGCTGGGCGCGCTTGTCGCTGCGATGTTGGCGACAGGGTCCGTGGCGGACCCTTCCACCGGCGGCGAGCGCGGCCCGGTGACCAATTTGCCGTTGCCCCGATTCGTGTCGCTGAAAGCGTCCGAAGGCAATCTGCGGCGCGGGCCCGGGCTGGGGCACCGGATCGACTGGGTGCTGAAGCTGCGCGAAATGCCGCTTGAGGTGACCGCGGAATATGGCCACTGGCGGCGTGTGCGCGACCGCGACGGAGCCGCCGGATGGATGCATTATGCGCTTCTGTCCGGGCTTCGCACCGTGATGATCGAGCAGGACATGATCGCCCTGCGCGCCAAGCCAGTGACCGACGGCACCGTGCGCGCCCGGGCCGAGCTGGGGGTCGTCGCAAGGCTGGGCAAATGCGACCCCAGTTGGTGCATGATCACCGCAGGCGGGCACAAGGGTTGGGTGTTGAAAACCGCGCTTTGGGGCGTCGGGATCGACGAGATCAGAGACTGATTGCGACGCAGGCCGCCGTCGCCCCTGTGCAAGACCCGGGCCATGCGTGGTCCTAGGAAAAGGTATCCAACAGGAGCCCGCCCATGGAAATTCGCAAGATCACTCCGGCAATCGGGGCCGAGATCGACGGCGTGGATTTTTCGCAACCCCTTTCTGCCGCGCAGTTTCAGGCGATTTACGACGCGCTTCTGGATAATCTGGCGATATTCTTTCGCGGCGCTGACGTTAGCCCAACCGCGCATCTTGCGCTTGCCCAGAGTTTTGGCCAGCTTGACGATCCGCACCCCCTCTATCCCCATGTGGACGGGCACGAGACCATTGTCCTGCTAGAAAACGGCCCCGACGCGCCGCCCGACACCAATTCCTGGCACACCGATCTGACCTACAAGGCCGAACAGCCCTTTGCCTCGGTCCTTGTGGCGCGCGACGTGCCCGACATTGGTGGCGACACCATGTGGTCCAGCACCTATGCCGCCTATGACCGGTTGCCGGACGGCATGAAGGCTGATCTGGCCGGGTTGGAGGCGGTTCACGATCTGGGTGATTTCCGCAATTCATTTGCCCCCTCGCTTGGAAACCAAACCGGGGCCGAGCGTCTGAACGACGCGGTAAGCCGTTTCGGCCACGCGCTGCGCCCGCTGATCGGCGAACACCCGGCGACTGGACGCAAGTTCCTGAATTTCAACGAGTCCTTCGTCAGTCATATCGTCGGCATGACCACCAATGCGTCGAATGCTCTGCGGATTTTTCTGGCAAACCACATGAACCAGCCGGAATTTCAGATGCGCTGGCGCTGGCGGACCGGCGATGTGGCGATCTGGGACAATCGCGTGACCATGCATTATGCGATCTCTGATTATATGCCTGCCTTTCGGTCGATGAATCGCGTCACGGTGGTGCGCGACCGGCGCGTTGCCGAGGGCGTTTCGTGACGTTGAAAAATGCGCAGACGGAAGCTGTGGACGCAGGCGACCTGATCGACCTGACACGCTTTCCAATCGGTCGGCCCGAGTGTCCGGCATTTCGTGACCTGATCACCGGTTTGGGCGCGGATATTGAGGCCAGAGGCTGCGCGGTGCTGAAAGGCTTTGTCACGCCGTCCGGGCTGACCCGACTGATCGCCGAAGCCGACTGCGTCGCGCATCAGAGCCACGCCAGCCGCAGCCGCACCAACCCGTATTTCTCGCAGCCTGACGCGAGGCTGCCGGACGATCACCCGGTCAATCGGTTCTATGACCGCTCGAACGCCTTCATCCCGGCCGATAATTTCGGTGCCGACAGCCCGCTGCGCGCCATCTACCAATGGCCCGCTTTCATGCCCTTTGTCCGCGCCGCACTTGGCGAGCCTGAAACCCGGTTTTTCCGTTACGACGATCCGCTTGCAGATGTGATCATCAACATGGTCGACGACGGCGATGGCTTTCCCTGGCATTTCGACACCAACAATTACACCGTGACACTGGCGATCCAGAATGGCGCGACGGGCGGCGATTTCGAATATGTACCGTACCTGCGAACCTCGACCGACGAATGCTTTGACGCGGTGCAGGCTGTGCTGGAGGACCGGTCGGATCGGGTTCAACGGCTGGTGCTGGAACCGGGTGACTTGCAAATATTCAAGGGCCGTTATGCGCTCCACCGGGTCACTCCGGTGCGCGGGGCGACCAAGCGCTATGTCGGCATCTTCTCGTTCGTGGAAACCGAAGG
>JAKZRT010000154.1:0-11305 GCA_047518005.1 Brevirhabdus sp. | reverse complement strand
ACCTCCTCGAACTTCATCAATCTCAGTCCCTGTACCTGCTCCGTCCGACGCATCGCCTCCCTCCATGGCTTGGAGGCGTTCTAAAACCGGACAGATCATCTGGTACATAAACCGGACATATCGCGTGTTACCGACATCACGTCAATCTCATGTTGCCAGAGTCACCATTGTCTGTATGTTAGACGAAAATGCCGCGAAAACGAGACTAAAAGTCTCAATAATGCAAATAACAGATCAGGCAAGCGCTTCCGGGGCGATTCACGCCGCCGGGCAACCAAATTCTGGCGAAACGACATGTCTGGAGAACAAGATGCCGCCCGAGTATCTGAAAAAAGCACCGCGAACCGCCAAAAGCGATGCAGGTGACGTGCACGAGACCGTTCAATTTATGCTGGACGAAATCGAAAAGGGCGGCGACACGACGGCGCTTGAATACGCCAGGAAGTTGGATCGATACGACGGCAATATCGAACTGACAACCGACGAGATAAATGCAGCATGCGATTTGGTTCCGCAAAAGCTGAAAGACGATCTGCAATTTTCCCACGACAATGTGCGGCGGTTTGCCGAGGTGCAAAAGGCTTCACTGCAAGACATCGAATACGAGGTGGTTCCGGGTTTGATCGTGGGTCAGCGCGCGATCCCTGTCGCTTCGGCGGGGTGCTATGTTCCGGGCGGTCGCTATTCGCATATCGCGTCGGCGATCATGACAGTCACCACAGCCAAAGTTGCGGGGTGCAGACACATCGCGGCCGCGTCGCCGCCGCGCCCGGGTGTCGGCATCGCTCCGGCAATCGTTTACGCAGCGCACATCGCCGGCGCTGACAGAATACTGGCGATGGGTGGCGTTCAAGGCATCGCTGCCATGGCGTTTGGGTTGTTCGGACAACCCAAGGCAAACATCATCGTTGGCCCCGGAAACCAGTTTGTGGCCGAAGCCAAGCGCATCCTGTTTGGGCGCGTGGGCATCGACATGATTGCCGGTCCAACCGACAGCCTGATCCTTGCGGACGCCACTGCTGACCCGACGGTTGTGGCGAATGATCTGGTTGGGCAGGCCGAACACGGGTACAACTCGCCCGTGTGGCTGGTGACAGACGTCCGTGAGCTGGCCGAAAAGGTCATGCAGATGGTGCCGCGGTTGATCACCGATCTGCCCGAGGTGAACGCCCGGAACGCCGACATGGCCTGGCGCGACAATGCCGAAGTGATCCTATGCTCGGATCGCGAGGAGATGGCAGCAACGTCAGACCGTTATGCCCCCGAGCACCTGACCGTTCAGGCCGAAGATTTGGATTGGTGGCTCGACCGCCTGTCCTGCTATGGGTCTTTGTTCCTGGGCGAGGAAACCACCGTTGCCTTTGGCGACAAGGCGTCGGGGACCAACCATGTTCTGCCCACCTCGGGGGCGGCGCGGTACACCGGCGGCCTGTCCGTCCACAAGTACATGAAAATTGTCACCTGGCAGCGATCTACCCGTGAAGGCAGCAAATCCGTCGCCGAGGCTACGGCACGAATTGCGCGCCTTGAGGGGATGGAAGGCCATGCCCGCACCGCTGACATCCGGCTGAGGAAATATTTCCCCGATCAGAATTTCGATCTTGCCGTCAACGGCTGATTTCATCCATCAGCAACGGCGGAATGTCTGCCGCTGAACCGCAACCGACCGTCGGTAGAGCGGTTGGCGTTTTATCTGCGCCATTCGCGCCCCGGACCTGATCCGGGGCCTCGCTTTTTGCGGTTGAGGTCCCGGGTCAAGCCTGGGACGCGGGGTGGGCCACATTGGGTGCAATTCGAATTAGATTTTCCTCAATCGGTCCAGAACGCGCTCGGCGATCATCTTGCCGACCCTGACGTTGCTATCTTGCGTGACCCCGGCAATATGCGGTGTCAGGATCAAGTTTGAAATGCCGCCAAAAAGCTTTGCGGCATCTTCACTCAGCGGCTCGATCTCAAAAACATCCAGCGCCGCGCCGGCCAGATGTCTCGACCTGATCGCGGCGGCAAGTGCGGCCTCGTCAACCACGCCGCCGCGCGCTGCGTTGATCAAGACCGCACCAGGCTTCATCGCAGCCAGCGCGCGGGCATCGATCATGTGGCGCGTTGCATTGGTCAGGGGAACATGCAGGCTGATGGCGTCGGCGGTTCCCAGAACGCTGGCAAGATCCGCGGGTTCGGCTTCGTTCCAGGCGGCGTGGTCTTGCGCAAGAAACGGATCGTAGGCAACCACGGTCATCCCCAGACCGCGCGCGAGCTTTGCGGTGGCCTGCGCGATTGCCCCGAAGCCGACAAGCCCCAGCACCCGGCCCGCAACCTCGCGTCCCGAACAGGCGGCCCTTGGCCAGGCACCGGACATCATCAGGGCGTTGGCCTGATAGGCGCCACGCAAAAGCACCAGCGCATTGGTCACAACATATTCGGCAACCGAATGCGTATTGGCGCCAATTGCCGGAGCCACCTCGACACCGCGTTGCCTGCAAGCATCAAGGTCGATATTATCGAGCCCCACGCCCAGCCGTCCAACAATTTGCAAGTCCGGTGCGCTGGCCACAAGCTCGGCCGTCACGCGCGTCCGATTTCGCACCACCAACGCGCGGATACCACCCAAAAGCGCGGCAATATCGGCCTGCCGGTCGGCAAGATCGGGCGCGTAGGTCGTCGGATGCGCCTGCGACAGGGCAGCCACCGCGCCGTCATCCATAAATTCGGTGATCAGTATCATGGCCTAGACACGCACCTCTACTGATTTCCCGGTCCGCGCACTTTCCTCGGCCGCCTCACCAACAACAACCGACCACAGACCGTCCAGAAGGCTGACCTCGGGCTGGCCCGTCCCGGCCCGTACCATGTCGCGAAAGCGTTCGTGTTGATAATAGGTCGATCCGTGATGATCGCCGGCCGAAAGCAGGTCCGGGTCAACCTCGATTGCTTCGCGAACCACCGCCTTGCTGGCCCGGTGCGATATTTCAATCTCGGACGCGCGTTCCTGACCGTCGGTCGAAAACCGTGCCGGGCCGGGCACCTTGGCGTCGATGCGCGCCGCGTCGCCGGTGACCGAGATCACCTCTTGCCAGTATGACCCCTCGGCGAACATGCAGAGATCGAGCATGCCGCGCGTGCCGTTTTGAAAATCGACGACGACATAAGCGTTGTCGATAATGTCAGGCACGCGGCCGGCGTAGATTTCGCCCAGATGGTTCACATCGACGCCACCCGAGGCAAAGACCCGCACCGGGTCGCTTTTCAGAGCCAGTCGCATCAGGTCCCAGAAGTGACAGCATTTCTCGACCAGCGTGCCGCCGGTCCGCTCATTGAACCGGTTCCAGTCGCCAACTTTTTCCAGAAACGCATATCGGTGTTCGCGGATCGACATCATCCTCGGGGTGCCCGCCGTGCCCCGGTCAAGTTCGTCGAGCAGGCGCTGCACCGGCGGCATGAACCGGTATTCCATCGCGACCCAAATGGGCGCGGTCCGCGCCTTTGCGCGGGCAACAACATCGCGGCAATGCGCCGAGGTGGTGCAAAGTGGTTTTTCACAGAGGATCGGAAGCTCGGATTTCATAACATCCAGCAAAATCGAATGGTGCGTGTCGTTTGGCGCGGCGATCACCACCGCGTCGCAGATTTCTGCCGATAGCATTCGATTGTGATCGGCGTACGCCTTCGCAGCGCCGCCTGCTGCGGCAAGCGATACCTGGCGCATGGCGGCATCCGGGTCGGCGATCGCGGTGACTTCGCAGCCGTCAACCAGGCCGATATTCCGGATGTGTTCCTGGCCCATCATGCCGCCGCCGATCACACCATAGCGAAGCGTCATATCACAGCTCCACGATCGGCAGACCCAAGGCCCCGGCAACGCCGCGAAGCGTTGCGCGATGGTCGCCATAGGCGATGGCGATATGGTGTTCCAAACCGCCAGAGATAACGTCGTGCATCACGTCGCCGGCGTCCCGCGAAAATCGGATCACGCCCGAGGTTCCTGCGAACGCCAGGGGGCGGCGCAGCATTTCGCCGTAACCAAGGACCATTTGCTGGGTATTGAATGCCTGGCTTATGCGCAGATAGGTAACCACCCCCGGCCGCAGGGGGAACTGATAGAGAAGCGGCGCTTTTCGGTTGGTGTGGATCGTCGCGGTGGCTTCGGCCTGCGGGTCGCGCATCGAATATGGGGCTTGTCCGCAATGCCAGATCACGCCGGTGTTGTCTCCCAGGTCGATATCGACCAGATCGGTCAGAATAACCGGCGCCCCCGCGGCCTCCTGCAATATCATCTGGGTCAGCGCACCATAGACATCGGCCTCGCAGGCGCAGGGAATTTTCTGTTCGCCCATCAGCGCTGCCGGGCCACAGACCGCGCCGCCGTATTCGGTAAAGGTCTCGGGCCAGCATCGAATGGCAAAAGCGTCATAGCCGCCTTGCGCCCGCAGGGTCTCAAGACCGACTTTCAGGCGAAGCGAACGGTCAAGTTCGGCCTGATCGACGGCATCAAGTCCAGAAACTTGCGTGGCAATTTCTGCGCGCAGCTTGCCGGTGGTCTCGGCCGGTGCGGCGCGCGCTGCGTCAAACAGATCGCTCAGCTCCAGCGCTTCGACTTCGATGCCCGCCAGCGCGCTGAGAGCGTCGGGTCGATACGCGCAGGTATCAAAGCCCGCCGGATGTTCGCCGATCCGCGCGATCTTCCGGCCCTGAATGGCGCGGGCAATTCTTTCACCTTCGTTACTTGGCGCGGGCACGGGCGACGCTTTCAGGCGTCGGCTCACAGATTTTCCCGACACCAGGTCTTCGATCAGATTGCCCATGTCGTGATCAGGATCTCGATAGAGCCACGAAAATTCGCGCCCATTCAGGCCAAGGGCGTGGCTGGCCAGATTGAGGCCACAAAACGAATTCAGACGCAGCCTGCCGCCGACCCGCGGTTCGGGCACGGCCCGTATCGAAAGCGGTTTATCCAGCGCAGTTGCAGCCGCAACCGCCATGCCGGCATCTGTGAAGGTTACCTGAAGAACCAGAACCCCATCGACATTGGCCGCGTCAAGCTGGCCAATCGCCCGGCGCGCCGATGCCGCATCCATCAAAAGCCCGCGCGGGCCAACAATTTCGTGCCCGGTGCCATCAAGCTCGCGCAACATTGCCTTCAGCTTGAGCTCGGCGAACGGCACGTCGAATGTTGGCCGCGCCAGTGGCAGGATGCCAAGCTTCATTCAATGGTCCCCAAGATCGGCGTAAGCATGGCGAAAGCTCGCGTCGGACGGCAAAAATCCCGCCCCGTCGGTCCCAAAGCACGGATGCGCAGCCCAGTTGGCAGCCCGACCATCGGCCAACGAGCTGATTTCGGTCATATAGGCAACGGCGCCGGTCTCCAGCTCGACTTTGATCGTCGCCCAATCGGGATAGGCCGAGAATGCATCCAGCCAAATCGCCCGGCCTGCCAAAAACCCTGACGCCCCGGCCGCGAAAGCGTGGCTCAGAACCCGCTTGAATTCAGGCTTGCCCGCCCCTGCCGAGAGCATCACCCACGGACGCCCCGCAAGCCGTCCCATTTCGTCAAAAAGCGCCTGCACTTCGTTCGATCCATCGGCGTCTGCGGCGTTCACCGGGCTTTCAAGCTTGAAAACGTCGACGCCATAGTCGGCTTTGGCAAATTCATCGACCGAGGCCAGCACGTGATCGGCCTTATTGCTTCGCATCTCGATATATTCACTGGTTTGATGCGCGTCGCTGGCCAGCGGGTAGACCAGCAGTTCGAACAGAAACGGAATATCGAAACGCGCACATTCCTCGCCGATGCGTTTCACATAATCCTGCTGTCTGATATTCACCTCTGCGCCTGCATCGGGCCGATACCAGGCCAGAACTTTGACCGCGTCTCCGCCCATTCGCTTGATTTTTCCCACGGACCAATCGTCGATGTCCGACGAAAGTCGGCCACGCGAGGTTTCCTGGAAAACGCTGTCTTCAAGGGTTATAATCAGACCCTTGGTTGGTGACAGCGTGCCAATCGAATGGGGGATCGCAAAATGCGGATCAAGCAGCATCGCGGTGCTTTGTGCCTGCAGTGTTTCAACCAGCAGCCCCTTGAACCGCGCAACCTGGTCCCAGGGGGCCTGCTCAACGCCCAGGTGTTTCGAGATCGGGCCCTTGATCGGCGGGCGCTGGTCGACTGCGGTCATCTTGAAGATACCGCGCTCGTCCGCCATGCGGCGCAACCCCCACAACTTTCCCGGCGTCAGGTTCATGGCGACTTCTCCTTCAGGAAATTCTCAACTTCACCGCGGGTCGGTGTGCCATTGCGCCCGCCAAATTCGGTGCATTTGAGCGCCGCGACGGCATTGGCAAATAGCACCGCCTCGGGTGCCGCCGAGCCTTCGGCCAGCGCCAGGGCAAAGGCCCCGTGCCAGACGTCTCCGGCCCCAAGCGTGTCTTTCACATCGACGCCAAACGCCGGGACATGTACGGTGCCACCCGCGGTGAAATACCAGGCACCATTTTCGCCGTCGGTCACACAGACCCAGGCGTCAAGCCGCGCAGCAGCATCGCTCAGCGCCGCCGGGATGTCGGATCCAGATGCGAAGGACAACAAACCGTCGCGCGAAAACGCAACATGGCTGGCCATTTCCAGCACCCGCTCATCCATCGGCGCCTCGGCATCGACGATGGCCGGAACCCCGCGATCACGCGCCAGAGCCAGCGCCGCCATCGCGCCATCCGTCCAGCGCGTGTCGGCGAGAACCGCATCGACGGGCGGGGCTTTGGCGATCCACGAGGTGTCGTTTCCAAGGCCCGACCCGCGATAATTCATGATTTGCCGTTCGCCGCCGGTGTCCACATAGACCGAGCTGAACGATGACCTCGCGCCCTCGGTCCGTTGCACGAGATCGGTGTCAACACCATCGCGCGCGAGATCAGACAAAATGATGTCGCCCAGATGATCCGACCCCAGCCGCGCGCCCAGCACCGCTTTGCCACCAAGGCGCGCGATCGCCACCGCCGCGTTGGCGGCGCATCCGCCGCCGGTTACTTGTGCATCCGTTGCGCGGTACTTTCGTGCCTCGCTTGGCAGGGCCTCGACCTGAAAAACGAAATCTTCAACCGCCACACCGATCACAAGAATACGCGCCATCAATCAACCCTCAACCCGCTTGGAACGCTGGCCGGGCGCCCCAGACGCCCTTTGATCGAGCTGGTTCCGGTCAGCGCGTGCAGGAAGGCGACGAGGTCATCAACCTCGGCCTCGGACAGCGGCACCGGCCTGATATCGAGGCGCGACGCCAAACGCGACCGTTCATAGGCATCGGCGAATGGCAGGAAATCCTTTTCGGACAGCCAGGGCACATCGGGCAGTGCGGCAAGCCCAGGGCACCACTCCGCGAACCCGGCCGTCGGATCAAGGTGATGCCGGATGATGCCGCCAAGCGTGGGATAGGCTCCGTTGTGGCCGTAAGGGCCGGTCAGAGCGACATTTCGAAGCGATGGCGTGCGGAACCGATAGGCATCCTCCAGTCGGTCCGACACCGCCATATGACCGGGGTCCCTGACCACCGGGTCCCACTTGCGGGTTCGTCCCGGTCCGAAATGCGGCAGCATCAACGCGTGGAACTTTTGATCGGTCAAAAGCGGCCCCGAATGGCAGCCGCTGCATCCGACTTTACCAAAAAACAGCTCCAGCCCGGCCAATTGGCCGGTCGACAGCGCCGAGCGCTCGCCCGCAAGATACGCATCAAAGGGGCTGTCAATGCTTTGATATTCGGTCGCCTGAAACGCAGCCAGGGCGTTGGCAATATGCGAGATATCGACGTCGAGCGGGTCGACCACATCATCGAAGGCGGCGACGAATTGCGTGGCGTACTCCGGGATAATTCGGACCCTTTTGGCCAGGATCGGCCAGACTGCATCGATCCGGTCGTAAGCCGCGCCCGCCACCTGATTTTCCTTTGGATCGCCCGCCATTTCGAACTGCGAGGTCAGCGGAAACAGGGCCTGAACGGCAAGAATGCTGTTGAGACCCTGCGGAAGCCATTCCTGAGCAGGCGAATTGAACCCATTTTCGTAGATGTCCGACACTGTGACCCGGCCATCGTGAAAGAGCGTGTCAATTTCTTTGGCCCCCAGGTTCCAAAGCGCCGGCGCGTTGCGCGGGATGCGCTTGGCGATGCGTTCCGCGCCCGTACCTGGCGTCCGGTCCGGGCCAACACCCATCCCCCCCTCACCGATTCCAAGCGACAGGCCGTCGGCGCTGGCGTGATCGGGGCTGTGACAAGTGCCACAGGAAATATTACGATTGCCCGACAGGATCGGGTCGAAAAACAGCAGTTGACCCAGTTTGACCTGCCGCGCGTCGAAACTTTGAAAGTCAGAGGGTTGCAATGGGCGCGGAAGGTCGGTCCCATAGGCTGGCGCACAACCAAGCACCACGAAAAGAGGCCACAGATGAAACCAGTTGCCCTTGTTGTCTTTCTTTGCCTTTGCGGGCCGGCCCTGGCCGAGATCGAGACCGCGCGCGTCGCGATGGATGCGGGCGACTTTGTCGCCGCGATGGCCGAGCTCTTGCCGGCAGCGCGGGCCGGAAATGCCGAAGCCGAAGAATTGATCGGCGTCATGTACGCGTCGGGCCTTGGCGTCGAGCGCGACGATGTTCGTGCTTTTGATTGGTATTTGCGAGCCTCGATGAAGGGCCACCCCGGCGCGCAATCCGGTGTTGGGTGGTATTACGAAGTCGGTCGCGGCATGCCTGCACCAGACCTGGTGCGCGCTTATATGTGGTACGTCCTTTCCGCCATCGGAGGGGACCCCGATGCCGCCATTTCCCAAGAGGAAGTGGTGAAAAAGATGACGCAAGCGCAAATCGATCAAGCCCATAATATGATTGACGACTACCGGACCTGGCTCTACCCATTCCGATAAGGATCAGGGGCCGCGCGATGCACGGCCCCTCAATTATCGGTACAGCTAGTTGACGTCTAGCGCAGAACCGGCGGCAATCTCGGCCTCGGCCTCGGCCTCGGCCTCGGCGTCGGCGACAGCCGACGTCAAAGCGTCAAAGATTTCCGGCCCGCCCTTAATATTGATTTTGAACCAGTCATAGACAGGTGCAGCCGCTTCGCGGAATTGCGCCTTCTCGGACGGGCTCGGCACGTAAAGGTCGCCGCCGCCAGCGATGAAATCGGCGTAAGCCTGGATTGACTTTCGCTTGGGCGAGGCAAAGGTCGCCTGCTGAAGTGCCGCAAATCCATCAACTATAACATGGCGGATGTCTTCGGGCATCGACATGAACTTGTCGTTGTTCATCCACCACAGCGCGCCCATATAGGCGTGACCGTCAAGCGTGACATACTGCAAACCGGCGTCGGGGAACTTCATGCCCATGATATCGGTAATGCCGTTTTTGGAACCTTCGACAACGCCCGTCTGGAACGATGTGAAAAGCTCGGGCCACGGAATCGGGGTCGGCGACGCGCCCAACGCGCGGACCAGCTCCTGCGGAAGATCGGCAACAACGGTGCGAATCTTCAGGCCCTTCATATCGGCAGGCGACATAACCCGACGCTTGGTGTTGGCGAAATTGCGCCATCCGCCGGTGTTACCGATGGTCATCAGACGAATGCTGCCATCGGAATCGGCCAGAGCCATTGCGCGCATCTGCCGGGTGAAGTCGCTTGACAGGACAGCCTCGGCAACGCGGTCGCTTGACATCAGATAGGGCAGATCAAGCACTTGAACATAAGGGAAAATGCCCGCTGCGCCGCCGGATGTAGATATATAGACATCGACCGACCCATCGGCCACGCCCTGCAGGCATTCTGCACCGTTTCCGCAAAGCTGCGTGCCAATGAAAAGCTCGACCTCGACCGCACCGTTAGACGCGCTTTCGACAAAGCTTTTGAACACGATCAGGCCGTCATAGTCTTCGTCGTTTTCATTCGAGTTCGCGGTGGCGCGGATGGTGTAATCGGCCGCCGCCGCACTCAGCGCCGAAGCGGCGAGCATCGCCGCGGTGGTGAGCGCTGTAAGCGTATATTTTAACATAGATACCTCCTCCTTGGATGGTTTGCCTTATGTCTTAATTAACAAACCCCGTAAGGCGCGGGATCGTCATTGAGATGGCCGGGACGTATGTGATCAGGAAGATCACCACCACCTCGACCGCGAGAAACGGCAGAATTGCCTTCGAGATTGTTTCAACTTTTTCGCCGGATACCGACGACGCCACGAACAGAACCAATCCCATCGGCGGCGTGGCCAGACCTACCGTCAAATTCACCGACATGATAATCGCGAAATGCACCGGATGAACGCCGAGATCGACGAATATCGGGCCAAGGATCGGACCTAGGATGATAATAGCAGGTCCGGCGTCCAAAAACATTCCAACGATGAACAAAAGTATGTTGATCAGGAACAAGAGCACCAGCGGGTTGTTGCTGAGACCCAGCATGAAGTCGGCCATTTGCTCGGGCGCATGGCTGAGGCTGACCACGGTTTTGAACGCGACAGCCGCACCGACCAGCAGCAGGACGGTCGATGCCGAAAGCGCCGCGCGTATCAATACGCCGGGCAAGTCGCCAACCTGCATCGAGCGCAGAACAACAAATGAAATGAGCAGCGCATAGGCAACCGCGACGGCCGATGCCTCGGTCGGGGTGAAGACCCCGACCAATATGCCGCCCAGGATTATTATCGGAGTTTGCAAAGGGGCAACCGCCTTTTTGCAAATCACCCGAAACGCTGGCGAGACCACTTTTCGCAGACGCATCAGCAACAGATGCGCAATCGGCAGAAACACCAGGAAAATCAGCCATCCGCTCAGGCCAATCTCGACGTTGGCAAATGCCCTCAGCAAGGCCGCCACGCCTGCGTAAAGCGCCGCCAGGACCCCGGCCAGGTTGATACGCAGCAGAACAAACGAAACCCATCCCTCGAGCGGCGAGATGGTTTGGTCCTTGCGAACAATGCGCTCTGCTTTGGGCAGGTCGTACCGGTCGGCCATCAGCCGCACCACTGTCATCAGCCCAAGCCCTACCAGAATGCCCGGCACGATCCCCGCAAGAAACAGCGCGGCGACGCTTTCGCCCATCACGTAGGCGTAAATGATCATGATGCCCGAGGGCGGAATAATCGGCCCAATCACCGAACTGGCCGCCGTGATCGCGGCGGCGAATTTCCGGGTGTAATACCAACGGCATCAATTTCTGACTCTGTGGGGATTCCCAAATCGGTTTTGATCTGATTCAAGGTTGGCAAAGGAGGATCGCCATGCCAGCCAGTGTTCCGCTTCGTCGCGACTTTGATGCCCGCCACCTTCGTAAAC
>JAKZRT010000153.1:0-16906 GCA_047518005.1 Brevirhabdus sp. | reverse complement strand
CCGTCTTCGACAATTATGAGCAGATCGTCGACAGGTGTTGCGAAGCATGGAACTTCTTTGCAAACGACAAAACCGCAATCACGTCAATCACTACCAGACAATGGGCCAAAACGGTCAACGACTAGGGCCGTTGGTATAAGTCAGCGCAAGCATCGGCGCCAGAATGAAGGCCACAAATCCAAAAACGAACGCGCTGAGAATTGAGAATTGATTGACAAAAGACTTTTGCCGGGCTTCGAATTTTTCTTGCACCTGCTTTTGATAGGCGTCGGTGGATTCAGTTCCGCTCATCTTTGCACCCTCTCCCAAGCAGCCCGATAATATCACGAAACGGCGTGCGAAAACAATTATCGTTCCAAAAGCACCAGCGCGTGACGCTTTTTGCCGGCCGAGAGTTTGATCGCGGTTCGCAGATCGCCGAGCCGGATCATCTGAGCCGTGGATTTTACCAGCGTGTCGTTGAGCTTTGCGCCATCGCTGTCGATGAGCCGTTTCGCTTCTTTGCCCGAGGCGGCAAGCCCGGCGCGAACAAAAAGTTGCACGACTGAGATCCCGCCACCGACATCTTCCACTGTCAGCGCCAGGGTGGGAAGGTCATCCCCAACACCGCCTCTTTCAAAGACGTCGCGCGCGGTCGCTTCGGCGGCACCCGCCGCCTCGACGCCGTGAAGTAGCGTCGTCACCTCGTTTGCCAGCCTGATTTTTGCGGCGTTAATCTCGGCCCCGCCAAGCGCGCCGAGCCGGTCGCAGTCGTCGACCGGCATCTCGGTATAAAGCTTCAGGAACCGGCCGACATCGGCATCTGCGGTGTTGCGCCAGAATTGCCAGAATTCGTAGGGGCTGCGCATCTCTGCATTCAGCCAAACCGCGCCCGCCGCGGTCTTACCCATCTTGGCGCCGTCCGAAGTGGTCAAAAGCGGTGAGGTCAGCCCGTAAATCTCGTGGTTCAGCACCCGCCTGGTCAGGTCGATCCCGCCCACGATATTGCCCCATTGGTCCGACCCGCCCATCTGCAAGCGGCAACCGTACCGACGGTTCAGCTCGAGAAAATCATAGGCCTGAAGGATCATGTAGTTGAACTCCAGAAACGACAGCGATTGCTCGCGGTCGAGCCGCGATTTGACCGCCTCAAAACTCAGCATCCGGTTGACAGAAAAATGCCGCCCGATATCGCGCAGAAAATCGAGGTAGTTCAGATCGTCGAGCCATTCGGCGTTATCGACCATGATCGCGTCGGCTGGCCCGTCGCCAAAGCTAACATAGGCCGAAAAAACCTCGCGGATACCGGCGATATTGGCCTCGATCTGGTCAGGTGTCATCAGCGGCCGCTCGTCGGCGCGAAAGCTGGGATCGCCGACCTTGGTGGTGCCGCCGCCCATAAGGACAATCGGCTTGCCGCCGGTCTTTTGCAGCCACCTGAGCATCATGATCTGGATCAGGCTGCCGACATGCAGCGACCGGGCGGTCGCATCAAACCCGATGTAGGCAGGCAGGCCACCGCTCAGCAACGCCTCGTCCAGGCCCTGATAATCAGTGCAATCGGCGAGAAAGCCGCGCGACATCATCACAGCCAGAAAATCTGATTTCGGGTGGTAGGTCATGCCGGGGTCGTCCATGATGTTTGCGCGGCCTTATAACGGCGGGCCGGGTCGAGGGAAAGAGATGAAGAGCGGCAGCGCAATCTGGGCCTTGGGCGCGATGTCAGGCACGTCGATGGACGGGGTGGACGCGGCCCTGTTACAGACCGATGGCGAAAGGATTTTTGGTTTCGGATCAACCGGTTATGCGGCGTTTTCCGAGGCCGAGCGCGCGGTGTTGCGGGCCGCGCAGGGCACCTGGCCCGGGGACAGCCGTGCCGAGGCCGCAGCGCGTGTCGTTGAAAATGTCCATATCGGGCTTTTGTCGGGCTTCGAGGGGTCCGAACTGGTCGGATTTCACGGCCAGACACTGGCCCACGAACCCCATGGACGCGGCACCCATCAGGCGGGCGAGGGCCGCGCGCTGGCCGAAGCGCTCGGTGTGCAAGTGGTTTGGGATTTTCGCACCGCGGATGTTGCGCTTGGCGGGCAGGGCGCACCGCTGGCACCGTTTTATCACTTTGCGCTGGCCCTGTGGATGGGGGCGTCCGCTCCGCTGGCGTTTCTGAACCTCGGCGGGGTCGGAAATCTGACCTGGGTTGACCCGTCCAAAGATCGGCCTGACCAGGCAGGCGCGCTCATGGCATTCGACACCGGTCCCGCCAATGCGCCGCTTGACGACCTGATGCGCGGCCGTGAAGGGCAGGACTATGACAAGGCCGGGGTATTGGCCGCGCGGGGCCGGGTTGATCAGGCGATCATGGAAGCCGCACTCGATCGCGGATATTTCCTGAAAGTTCCGCCCAAATCGCTGGACCGATCTGATTTTGAGGATCTTGCGTTGGCGGTTTCGCCTCTTGGCACGCCCGATGCTCTGGCGACGCTGTGCGCGATCAGCGCCGGGGCGGTGGTTCAGGGGCTCGCCCACTGCCCCGCCCCGCCGGCGCGGATTTTGGTCTCGGGCGGCGGGCGGCTGAACAAGACGCTGATGAACATGCTGGCGGCGGGGGCGGATTGTCCGGTTGATCCGGTCGAGGCGGCGGGGCTGGACGGCGATATGCTGGAAGCGCAGGCGTTTGCCCATCTGGCGGTGCGGGTCTTGCGCGGACTGCCTACTTCGGCACCAAGCACCACCGGTGTGCCTGCCCCGGTGGCGGGGGGGACGCTGAGCCGGGTGTGACCTGGTTGCGGCGCGCCCGGACCGCTTTTTGCGGGGCCCGGGCCCGCAGTTCGCGGCCTAGCCTTCCAGAATGCTGGCGATCCGCGATGAGCGGATCAGACAACATTGCCAGCGGGTCAGGTTCGATGCAGTGCGCGACGGCGTGTTCATCAGATTGGTGGTGTCTTCGCTGTGGGTCAGGTCACCGGCATGGCCCAGTTCGTGCGCCAGCGAATCGTCCGACGCTTCGCGGTCAAGCACGACGTAATCGGTACGTGGAATGTGGCATCCGCGCGCGTTGGTGATGTCTTCGATGTAATAGACCGTGATTGTCGGCGACAGCCGCCCGATCCCCCGGCGCGCATTACGTTCAAAGAACACGTGCTGGGCAGAAAAAAGGCCACCGGCGCCGCAGTCGAAAGTGCGCATTCGGTTCGGCGCATTGAGAAATTCGATGCCAGTGACCACCAGACGGACGTTGCATTCAGCGCGCAGCACCCGGTCCGAGACCGCTATTTGACGTTCTACGGTTGTCAGATCCTCGGCCTCTTCGTCGCCGTATCTTAAAATTTTCACCTGGATGCGGATGCCTTTTGGGACATTGACGCCAATAAGGCAGGGCAAAAGATCAAGCACAAACCGGGGAATCCAGTCGATAATCCAGCAAATCCACCGAAAAATGTAGAACACATAGCGAATGATGATCTCGATCCATTCAAAGATGCGGTCGATGATTTCGCGGCAGACCCATTCGGTGATGGTCTCGATCACTTCGATAAGTCTTGTGACCAGATTACAAAGCGCACTCAGCGGCCAGGGCAGCCAGGTGCAAACCCTTTCGACAACTTCCCGAACTGTGCGAATTACCGCTGTGACCCATTCGCAGACGGTCCGGACAATTTCACGAACGACCTGAATGACGGCTGTAATAAAGACTTCAACAATCGTCAGGACTACATGACAAAATTGCATTGCCTCGCCTCCTGAATTTTCTCAACGTTGGAATATTACACGCATAAGCCGAAATCGCGAAGCCGGAAGTTCGCGTTTGGCGAGTTTTGGCCTGAAAGGCCCCGCTGCATGGGCTGGATTAGACGGGGTTCTACGCAATCAGCGCAGGATCGACCGGCCCGCGTAGGTGGCGCTTTCGCCCAGAATTTCTTCGATGCGGATCAGCTGGTTGTATTTCGCCAGTCGGTCCGAACGGCTGAGCGATCCGGTTTTTATCTGGCCGCAGTTGGTGGCCACGGCCAGATCGGCGATGGTGGCGTCTTCGGTTTCGCCCGACCGGTGGGACATGACGCAAGTCATGCGCGCCCGGTGCGCCATATCGACGGCGCGCAGGGTCTCGGAAAGCGTGCCGATCTGGTTCACCTTGACCAATAGCGAGTTGGCGCAGCCCTGCTCGATGCCGCGCGCGAGGCGTTCGGGGTTGGTGACGAAAAGATCGTCGCCGACCAGCTGGACGCGGTCGCCAAGCCTGTCGGTCAGCGCCTTCCATCCGTCCCAGTCATCTTCCGAACAACCGTCCTCGATCGAGACGATAGGATAGTCGTCAACGAGGGCAGAAAGATAGGCGATATTTTCATCTGGCGTAAGTGTTTTGTGTTCTCCGGCAAGAACATAAGCGCCGTTCTTGAAGTACTCGGTGGCCGCACAATCGAGCGCCAGCATCACCTCGTCGCCGGGTTTGTAACCGGCCTTTTCGATCGAGCGCAGCACGAAATCCAGCGCTTGCCGGGTCGAGGCGATGTTGGGGGCAAATCCGCCCTCGTCGCCGATGCCGGTGGCCAGTCCGGCGGCGCTGAGTTCGCCCTCGAGTGTGTGAAAAATCTCTGCCCCCACCCGCACCGCCTCGCGGATATTGGCAGCGGCCACCGGCATGACCATGAACTCCTGAATGTCGATCGGGTTGTCGGCGTGTTGCCCGCCATTGATGATGTTCATCATCGGCACCGGCAACACCCGCGCCGCAGTGCCGCCGACATAGCGGTAGAGCGGTTGCATCGAGAAATCCGCCGCTGCCTTGGCCGTGGCCAGACTGACCCCCAATATCGCATTGGCCCCAAGGCGCGCCTTGTTGGGGGTGCCATCCAGGTCGCACATCGCGGCGTCGATGGCTTCCTGTTCGGTCGCATCATAGCCTTCCAGCATCTCGGCGATCTCGCCGTTGACAGCCTCAATCGCCGCCAGAACGCCCTTTCCCTTGTATCGGCGCTGGTCACCATCGCGCTTTTCGACTGCTTCGTAGGCGCCTGTCGACGCCCCCGAAGGCACCGCCGCGCGGCCCATGGTCCCGTCTTCCAGGATCACGTCCACTTCGACGGTCGGGTTGCCGCGGCTGTCGAGAATTTCGCGGGCGTGGATGTCGATGATCGTGCTCATGGCGTACTCCGGGCAGGTTTGCGGCCTCTATATCAGGCGCGCGCGCCATATCAACGCCTCGGTTAGCGGTAACATGTCGCGGTTGCTGGGCGCGGGTGGGCCGCAATCTGTCGCGGACAGAGCACCGCGCCAGTCGGTGCGCCCATAGGCTTTGCAGGGGACCGGGCGCGGGAGGCAGCCGTGAAATCGCACTACAGAGGTGTCGTGATCGGCGGCGGGGTGGTGGGTGCCTCGGTGCTCTATCATCTGGCCAAATTTGGCTGGAAAGATGTCGCCCTGATCGAACGCTCGGTGCTGACGGCAGGGTCTTCCTGGCACGCGGCGGGCGGTGTGCACGCGCTGAACGCTGACCCGAACATGGCGGCACTTCAGGCCTATACCCTTGATCTGCTAAAGGAAATCAGCAAGGAATCCGGCCAGGACATCGGCCTGCACATGACCGGGGGCCTGACCCTGGCGGGCACGCCCGAGCGGTGGCAGTGGCTGCAGGCGAATTATCGCATTTTCCAGTCCATCGGCATCGATGATTGCGAACTGATGACCCCGAAAGAAGCCCAAAAGCGGTGTCCGATCATGTCGACCGAGGGCGTTCTTGGGGCGATGTGGGCCGACCGCGAGGGGTACGTCGATACCACCGGGACGGTGCATGCCTATGCAACGGCGGCAAAAATACGCGGGGCCGAGGTCATCGAGCACAACCGCGTGCTCGAATTGAACCAGACCGCCGATGGTTGGGAAGTTGTCACCGAGAACGGCACGATCCACGCCGAACACGTGGTCAATGCGGCGGGCCTCTGGGCCAAGCAGGTCGGTCGGATGGCGGGGGTCGAACTGCCGGTCAGCCCGCTCAAGCACCATTACCTGATCTCGGACACGATCCCGCTTCTGGAAGAGCTGGATTTCGAGATACCGCTTACTGTTGATCTCGAGGGGTTCACCTATCTGCGCCAGGACCAGAAAGGCGTGTTGCTGGGCATCTACGAGGTCGACCACGAACACTGGGCGATGGACGGCGCGCCGTGGGACTATGGGATGGAGCTGTTTCAGGAGGACACGGATCGCATCGAGAACGAGCTGATCATGGGGTTCAACCGCTATCCGGCGTTGCAGGAGGTCGGCGTCAAAACCTGGGTCAACGGGGCCTTCACTTTTTCGCCCGACGGCAACCCGCTGGTCGGGCCGGTGCCGGGCAAGCGCGGCTATTGGTGCGCCTGCGCGGTGATGGCCGGGTTCCTGCAGGGCGGCGGGGTCGGCAAGACGCTGGCCGAATGGATGATCGAGGGCGAGCCCGAGGCGGACGCCTGGCCGATGGACGTGGCGCGTTACGGGCGTTTTGCTGAGAATAAGGAGTACATCAAAGCGACCACCGGACAGTTTTATTCGCGCCGGTTCGTGATGACCTATCCCAACGAACAGCTTTGGGCGGGGCGGCCCTTGAAAATGGCCCCGGCGCACGATGCGATGCGCGACGCGGGTGCCAAATGGGGGGTCAGTTGGGACCTGGAAACTCCGCTTTATTTCGCGCCCAAGGGGTTTGAGGAAACGCCGACGCTGAAGCGGTCGAATGCGTTCGAAATTGTCGGCGACGAATGCCGCCATGTGCGGACCAAGGTTGGGCTTCTCGATATCACCGGATTTTCGCGGTACCAGGTTTCGGGTCCCAATGCGGCGGCTTGGCTTGACCGGCTGATGGCCTCGAAAATTCCCGGTCCGGGCCGCGCGCGACTGGCCCCAATGCTGGCCGAAAACGGGCGGTTGAAGGGTGATCTGACCCTGCTCAACTGGGGCGACGGGACCTTTTGGATCATGGGATCATATTACCTGCGCGCCTGGCACATGCGCTGGTTCAACGACCATCTGGATGGTGGCGTCACGGTCCGCGATCTTGGCGAAGACTACTGTGGCTTTTCGCTTTCCGGCCCGCGGTCGCGCGCGGTCATCGAAAAGCTGACCGATACAAATATCGGTGCGCTGCCGTTCATGGGCTGCGGTGACTTCGACATTGGCCTGATGCGCACGCGCGTCGCCCGGATGTCAGTCACGGGCGAGCTGGGGTACGAGATCAACTGCCGCTATGGCGACCATATCGCGTTGCGCCGGTTGCTTTTGGAAGCGGGCGCGGATCAGGAAATTCGCGAATACGGCTTCAACGCGATGCTTTCACTGCGGCTGGAAAAGTCGTTCGGCATCTGGTCGGCCGAATTTCGTCAGGAATATACGCCGGGCATGACCGGGATGGACCGCTGGATCGACTGGTCGAAGGGCGATTTTATCGGGCGCGCGGCGGCGATCCAGGAACGCGACGGCAATGGCCCTGCGCGCCGCCAGATCACGCTTGAGATCGACAGCGCGGATGCCGATGTCAGCGGCTATGAACCGGTCTGGTCGGGCGGGCGCAAAGTGGGGTTCATCACCTCGGGCGGCTACGGCCGTATGGTCGAAAAATCGCTTGGCATGGCGCTGATCGACACCGATCTGGCGACACCGGGCACCGCGTTGCGCGTTCACGTGGTCGGCAAGGAATGCGCCGCGCGGGTTCTCTCGCCGTCGCCCCATGATCCGACCGGCAAAGCCATGCGCGGATGAGCGGCAAACGGCCAGTGCGTTCCGGGCGACGGCGAACGGTCCGCACCGCCGCGCCGCTCAGCAAGCGTACGCCAAATTACCGGCAATTGAAAAACCCCTTTCCGGTGATGAACGCCTTCACCGATGACCGGATCGAGGCGATGCACCAGGCGGCGCTGGTCACGCTGGAAGACCTCGGGGTTAAGGTCCTGCTGCCCGAGGCACGCGCGCTCTTTCGGGCGGCAGGCGCGCGGGTCGACGAGGCCAGCGAAATGGTCTGGATCGGGCGTGAAATTGTCACCGCAGCGCTGGCAACCGCCCCAAAGTCGATTGCCCTGACGGCGGGTGCGCGGCACCGGGACCTGACGCTCGAGCTGGGCAAACTGGTCTTTCAGCCCGGCGCGGGCTGCCCCCATGCGACCGACCTGATCCGGGGCCGCCGCCCCGGCACGGACCAGGATTTTGTCGAACTTGTGCGTCTCACTCAAAGCTTCGATGTTCTCCACATGGTCCCGCCGCTGGTGGAACCCCAGAATATCGCACCGAACCTGCGCCATTATCGGATGATGCAAACGATGCTGACCTATTCGGACAAGGTGCCGTTCATCTATTCGCGTGGCCGCGGTCAGGTCGCGCAAAGCTTTGAAATGATGAAGGTATTTCGCGGGCTTTCGGATGAAAACTTCGATACGGGCGTGCATTGCTATACCATCATCAACACCAATTCGCCGCGCCAGATCGACATTCCGATGGCCATGGGACTGATCGACTTTGCCCGCGCCG
Source organism: Brevirhabdus sp. (assembly GCA_047518005.1). GTDB lineage: Bacteria > Pseudomonadota > Alphaproteobacteria > Rhodobacterales > Rhodobacteraceae > JAKZRT01. The sequence goes on along the minus strand of JAKZRT010000153.1, from coordinate 8,437 downwards.
GGCAGGTATCGATCGTCACGCCGTTCACCCTGATGGGTGCGATGGCTCCGATCACCGTCGCGGGCGCGATGACGCTGTCCCACGCCGAAGCGCTGGCCGCCATCGCCCTGACGCAGCTTGCCCGCGCCGGCGCGCCGGTGACCTACGGGACCTTCACCTCGAACGTCGATATGAAGTCGGGCGCGCCCGTCTTCGGCACGCCCGAACATTTCACCGCCTCGCTGGTCGGCGGCCAGTTGGCACGCAAGATCGGATTGCCGTGGCGCTCGGCCTCCGGGTCAGCGGCTAACTCGGGCGATGTGCAGGCCGCGAATGAAACCCAGTTGGGCACCTGGGGGTGCATATTGGGTGGCGCGACCATCGTGGTTCATGCCGCGGGCTGGCTTGAGGGCGGCCTGACAGTGTCTTATGAAAAGCTTGTGACCGATACCGAGGTTCTTCAGATGATCGGCGAACTCTGTACCCCGACATTGGCGGGCGCGCCCGAGATCGGGCTGGATGCCCTGCGCGAAGTGCAACCCGGCGGGCATTTCTTTGCGACGGCGCAGACAATGGACCGCTACGACAGCGAATTCTACGAGCCGCTTGTGCATGATTACGCCAATTTTGGCACTTGGTCCCAGCGCGGGTCGCCCGACGCCACCACGCGCGCCACGGCAATCTGGCAGGACCGCATCACCGCGACGCCGCCCGCGACCGACCCTGCGCGGGTCGCCGCGCTGGAAGATTATATCGCCACGCAGACCGCCAGGGGCGGCGCGCCCCCGGAAAGCTGAGGAACGACAGGATGGCCCAAACCGCAGACACAATCATCATCGGTGCCGGCGTGATCGGCGCGGCCACGGCTTTCGAGATGGCCAAGGCTGGCTGGAAGACCCTGACCGTCGACCGCACGTCGATGGCGGGGCAGGGCTCTACGGCCGGGTCTTGCGCGATCATCCGAATGCATTATTCGACCCTCGACGGCACGGCTCTGGCCTGGGAGGGCTATCACTACTGGCGCGACTGGGCCGAATACCTGGGCCTGCCCACCAATACCGAACTGGCAAAATTCATCGAATGCGGCTGCCTGGTGATGAAATCCCAACACAACGGTTTTTTGGAAAAACACCAAGAAAACAGCAGGTTACTTGGGTGCCCAACCTTGAAACTGTCGCCCGAAGAGATCACCGCGCGCCTGCCGATTTATGATCTCAAGCGCTTTTTCCCACCCAAACGCGCCACCGACGACGGGTTTGGCGAACCCACGGGCGGGCGCATGACCGGCGCGGTCTTTTGGCCCAACGGCGGCTATGTGACCGACCCCGCGCTGTCGGCGCAGAATTTGGTCCAGGCCGCGCGGCAGCATGGGGCCGAGTTTCGCATGGGGGTCGACGTTGCTGAAATCCTGCAATCAGCCGGTCGGGTCAAAGGCGTAAAGATTGCCTCGGGCGAAGAACTTCACGCGCCGGTGGTGGTCAACGTCGCCGGGCCCGGATCGGCGATCATCAACGGCATGGCCGGCGTTCTGGATGACATGACGATCAAAACCCGTCCCCTGCGCCAAGAGGTCGTGCACGTGCCCGCCCCGGAAGGTTTTGATTTCGAGAACCTGGGCACAATCGTCAGCGACGGCGATATCGGGTGTTATTGCCGGCCGGAGCATGGCAACCACATTCTGGTCGGCTCTGAAGACCCGCCGTGCGACCCGCACGACTGGGCCGAGGACGATCAGCACTACAACCGCAACTTCACCGATCAATGGCAGACTCAGGCCATGCGCTATGGCCAGCGCGTACCCAGCCTGGGCATCCCGTCAAGAATGCGCGGCGTGGTCGACCTTTACGACGCCGCCACCGACTGGATCCCGATTTATGACAAGTCCTGCCTCGGCGGCTTTTACATGGCCTGCGGAACCAGCGGCAACCAGTACAAAAACGCGCCGATCGCCGGAAAGATGATGGCCGCATTGATTGGATATTGCGAAGGAGGGGCCGACCACGACAGCGTGCCCTTGCAATTCCGCCTGCCCTACATCGACCACGACATCAACGTGGGCTTCTATTCGCGTAACCGCGAAATCAACCAGGAATCCAGCTTTTCGGTGCTGGGGTAAACCTGCGACTCAATTTCTTCTGGCTGAAAATACCGTCGCCAAAGGCAAGGACCGGGTCGACTTCGGCCACCGAACTCAGATCGGGCAGCGCGTTACAGGGTCGAATGCAGCACGTCACAGATTCCAAAAAGCGCCAGACCTCGATCTTGCCGATCCGCGCCAGAATGCTTCAGCCGCCTTTTTTCAACGGCACGCCGTAGAGTTCCAGCTTGTGACCCCGAAGCCTGTACCCAAGCCTGGCCGCGATCCGCTCTTGCAACGCCTCGATCTCGGTATCCACAAATTCGATCACCTCGCCCGAATTCATGTCGATCAGGTGGTCGTGGTGGTCGCGCTCGGCGTCTTCATAACGCGCGCGCCCGTCGCCAAACTCGAGCTTGTCCAGAATCCCGGCCTCTTCAAATAGCTTGACGGTACGATAGACGGTAGCAATCGAAATATTCGGATCGCGGGCCGAGGCGCGGGCGTAAAGTTCCTCGACATCCGGGTGGTCGGCCGAGGTTTCCAAAACATCGGCAATCACCCGCCGCTGCTCGGTCAAGCGCAGGCCCTTGGCCTCGCAACGTTCGATAATCTTTTCTGGCATCTTCATTCCGTCAGCCCCGCGTCAACCAAGGGTACCCCATGCGATGCGGGTCAGCCAAGCCCCGGAAAACCCGCGCGTCGGCGTCAAAATGTCAGCCGGCCCTCCATGACCTTGACCGCGCCGCCGCCAATGCTGACCGCGAAAGGTTTGCCGCCGTCGACCTCGACCGCCGCTTCGATCAGGCTGGGGCGACCCATTTCAACCCCTTGGATGATCTCGAATGCGCCCGAGCGCCCCTCAAGTTGTCCCAAAAGAGCGGTTAGGGCCGCCGCTGCGCTGCCCGTTGCCGGGTCCTCGGGCATGCCGTCAAGCGGCGCAAACATGCGCGCACGAATAGACGATCCCTCGCGCACATAGACAAAGACGCCCATGCGAATCGCGCCTTCGTCGATGCGCGCCCGAAAAGCATTGGTATCGGGCACGGCGCTTGCCAGCGCTTGCCTGTCGCGAAGTTCGGCGATCAGAAACGGCAGACCCACGCCGGCGTTGACGGGCTAGTGTGTCGTGGTCCGAATATCTTCGGCCCCAAGGCCCACAAGCCCCGCCGAAGCCGCCGCGCCAGGTCCTGTGGCGACCGTCAGCGGCACACGGGTCTCGAATGTGGCCCTGCCAGCAGCCAGCGTAACCGGGATTGGCCCCACCCCCAGCTCCAGAACCATATCCCCCGCAGCGCGCCCCAGATCGGCAAGCGCGATTGCTGTTCCGACGATCGGATGACCGGCGAAGGGCAGTTCAGAGGCGGGCGTGAATATCCGCACGCGGGCAGTATTTTCCGGATCGTCCGGCGGAAACACGAACGTGGTCTCCGAGAAATTGAATTCGCGCGCGATGCGTTGCAACTGGGCCTCGGGCAGGTCATTTGCACCTGTCACCACAGCCAGCGGATTGCCGCCAAAGGCTGTGTCGGTAAAGACGTCATAGACCACATATTCAGCCATTTTTTCCGGTCCTTTCACTTGCCGTTTAACCATGACATCCGGGCGGATTGCGGACAATGGCAATCCCCGCGCCACCACCTATAGTGCCCGAAGAATGCAATCCCGAGGGTGCAGCGAAATGATCACAACGCAACCGCTGATGGCTACCGTGCATAGTCTTTACTGATGACGCAGCGCGATCGAATTGACGCCGCCGGTGCGCTGGCGCTGACCGGATTTTCCGGGCTTTTGGCGTTCAACAATGTGGTTATCAAGGTGGTCAACGGCGGCTTCCAGCCAGTGTTCTCGGCCGGTCTGCGGTCGCTTGGGGCATTCTTGGTGCTTTGGGCGGTCATGAGGCTTATGCGGCGCTCGTTGTCGGTCCCGCCGGGTGCCTGGCGCGGGCTTTTGGCCATGTCCGCTTTTTTCTCGATCGAATTTGTGTTTCTGTTTATCGCCCTCGATCTGACCGACGTCTCGCGTGCGGCGGTGATATTTTATTCCATGCCAATTTGGATGGCGCTTGGCGCGCATCTGTGGCTGCGTGACGACCGGCTGACACGGGTCCGCGCGCTTGGTTTGGCGCTTGCGATGTCGGGTGTCGCATGGGCAATTCTTGACCGGCCTCAGGGGCAAAGTCAGGTCTCGCTGATCGGAGATCTTTGCGCGCTTGCTGCCGCGGTTTGCTGGGCCGGCATCGGTCTTGCGGCGCGGGGCACCGGCGCGCGCAAAGCAGCGCCGCATGTTCAGCTGATCGTACAACTGGCCATATCGGTGGTGTTTTTGTTGGCCGTCAGCCCCTTCTTTGGCCCATTGGTTCGCGGAGTTCAGCCGATTCACATTTGGGGCATGGGATTTCAGATATTTATCATGGCCTCGGGCGGTTTTCTGCTGTGGCTCTGGCTTTTAAGCATTTACCCCGCCTCGGGGGTGGCATCATTCAGCTTTCTCGCCCCGGTCTTCGGGGTTTTTCTGGGCTGGTGGCTTCTGGGCGAGGCCCCGAGCAGGGCTATCTTTGGCGCGCTGACATTGGTGGCGCTCGGTTTGATACTTATCAACCGGAAACGGTCGGCCTGACGTCTCAGGTGCCACAGAACGTGCGCGTTACCGCCTCTTCGGGTTTGGGCGGCAGGGCCAGTTCGGCGTCATCGTCGCTCAGCTCAAACGGGATGGCCAGTGCGGTCCCCAGGCGCTCAAAGGGTACAAAGTCGTTTTTCAAGGCTGCCTGGATTGCCTCTTCGATGCGGTGGTTGCGCGGGATCAGAGCCGGGTTTCTGGGCGGTACAGAGCGCCCCTCTCGGGCCGCCGTCCAGTGCCTGCACCAGTCTTCAAATCGCGTCGGATCGTGAAACAGGTCGCGCGCCGATCCATCGCCAAGCCCTTGGAATGTATTGGTGAAATCAGCCCGTTCGCGCGCCATGATGCCCAATAATTCCTCAATCAAAGCGGCGTCGCCGTCGTCCTCGCCCGCCAACCCCAGTTTGGCGCGAAACTCCGCCAAGTAAGCGGCGCGATAAGCGGGGGCAAATCCGCGCAGAACTTCGGTCGCGTTTTCGGCCGCGACATCGCCATCACCGTCGATCAACGGCAAAAGGGTGCCGGCGAATTGAACCAGGTTCCAGACCAGAATATCGGGTTGATTTTTGTAGGCATATCGCCCGAACGAATCGATCGAGCTAAAAACCGTGTCCGGATGAAAGCCGTCCATGAAAGCGCAGGGGCCATAGTCGATTGTCTCGCCGGAAATGGCGGTGTTGTCGGTGTTCAGAACCCCGTGGATGAACCCCAGCCCCATCCATTTCGCGACAAGCCACGCCTGCGCGTCGACCACTGCGCGGATCAGCTCCAACGCCCGGTCGGCTTTGGTCGCCAGGTCTGGATAATGGCGCTCGATCACGTGATCCATCAGCGCGTCGATGGCCTCAAGGTCCTGACGCGCGGCGAAATATTGAAAGGTGCCCACACGGATATGGCTCGACGCCACGCGCGTCAGAACTGCGCCTGGAAAGGCTGCTTCGCGCTGGACGACCTCGCCAGTGGATACAACCGCCAACGACCGCGTGGTGGGGACGCCAAGGGCGTGCATGGCTTCCGAGACAAGGTATTCGCGCATCACCGGCCCCAGCCAAGCGCGCCCGTCGCCATTGCGGCTGAACGGGGTGGGGCCCGAACCCTTGAGTTGAATGTCGCGCCGCTGCCCTTGCGTGTCGATTACTTCGCCCAAAAGATGCGCCCGCCCGTCTCCCAGCTGTGGCGACCAGCCGCCAAACTGATGGCCCGCATAGACCATGGCCAGCGGATCAGACCCTTCGGCGCGCCCGTTACCGGCCAAAACGGCCAGCCCCTCGTCGCTGGTCAGCGCCTGCGGATCCAGCCCCAACTCTTCGGCCAGCCCGTCGTTGAACGCAATTAAATTCGGCGCACGTACTGGTGTCGGGTCCAGACGGGCGAAAAATCGATCCGGCAGGCGGGCATAGGAATTGTCAAAGGGTATGTGCAGCGTCATTAGGCCCACTTAAGCACGGCCAAGCGCCCCTGCCACCTTCATCCTGGCATATTACCCTGGCGAGTCCGAGGGGCTGGCCCCTCGCTTTGGGCACCACGCGCCAGCCCGGCGCATTGCCTCATAGCCGCGCCAGCCGCTCGGTCAAAAGCCCATAGAACCCGTCTGCGTCCACGTCGCCGATAAACAGCGCATTTGCCGGTCGGTCGGTGACGCCCCACCAATCGGCCACAGTCATGCCACGGGTCAGCGTCGAGCCGGTCTCGATTTCGACATTGACATACCGCCCTGAAAACAGCGTGGGGTCCAGCAAATAGGCGATCACGCAAGGATCGTGGAGCGGTGCGCCCTCGGACCCATATTTTTCCTTGTCGAAGCGTTCAAAGAAATCAGTCAACTCGGCCACGGCCCGTCCGACAGGTGTTCCAAGCGCGCGAAAGGCGTCGACGCGGGCGCGCGTTGTCAACGCCTTGTGCGTGACGTCAAGCGGCATGACCACAATATCTATCCCCGATTTGAACACGATATCAGCGGCTTCCGGGTCGACGTATATGTTGAATTCGGCGGCAGGCGTGGTGTTGCCAACCTCGAAATAGGCGCCGCCCATCAGGACGATCTGCGCCACGCGGCTGGCAATTTCTGGGGCGCGTGTCAGCGCCGTGGCGATATTCGTCAGCGGTCCAAGCGGGCAGAGCGCCACGCTGCCGACCGGTTCCTGGCGCAACGTCTCGACGATGAAGTCAACGGCGTGGACATCTTGCACGGGCATCTTGGGGTCTGGCAGCGTAGGGCCATCCAGCCCGGTTTTCCCGTGAACATTCTCCGCCGTGACCAGATTGCGCGCCAGCGGGCTGTCGCAGCCAGCGTAGACCGGCAGATCGGGCCGCCCGGCCAATTCGCACACGATGCGCGCATTCCTGGTGGTCAGCGCCAGCGGCACGTTCCCGGCAACTGTGGTAATGGCGAGGACATCAAGCTCGGGACTGGCCAGTGCCAGCAATATGGCAACCGCATCGTCCTGGCCCGGATCGGTGTCGATAATAATTTTTCGCGTCATTGCGCTGGGTCCCACGACCGGCGCGCGGAGGCAAGCGCGAAGCCCGGCCCTATCCGTCGAAATCAACCGCCTCGGTCAAGGCGATGGCACGACCGCGCAGCGCGGCCAGACGTTCGAGGTTCACTGTATCTGGCCGGAAATTCCCGTAGGCGGCCACCTGATCCAGCGGCGGCACATCGGGATTTACCGGGTATTCGTCGTTGATCCGGGCATAAAGCCCCTGACCCTCGGGCGAGGCAAGATATTCCATCAGCCGCACCGCGTTGTCGCGATTGGGGGCGGCTTTGGTCAGCGCCACGCCCGACACGTTCACGTGGGTTCCGCCGCCCTCGAACACCGGAAATTCGATGCGCACCGCGTCGGCCCAGGCCGCCTGTTCGGGGTCGCGCCGCATGGCGGCCATGTAATAGGTGTTGCCGATGGAAATGTCGCATTCGCCGGCCCAGATCGCCTTGACCTGGGCCCGGTCGTTGCCCTGCGGCTTGCGCGCCAAGTTGGCCTTCAGCCCGGACAACCAGTCCTGTGTCGCTGCTTCGCCGGTATGTTCGATCATGCCGGCGGTCAGCGCCAGCATGTAGGCGTGCATTCCCGACCGCGTGCAAATGCGCCCGCGCCATTTCGGGTCGGCCAGGTCTTCGTAGGTGGTAATCTCGCCGTCCTGTACCCGCGTTTTCGAGGCATAGATCACTCGCGCCCGCGTTGTCAGGCCGAACCAGGTACCGTGTTGGCCGCGGTAGGCGTCCGGGATCTGCGTGGTCAGATAATCACTCTCGACCGGTGCCAGCACACCCGCCGCCTGCAGCGCTGCCAATCGCCCGATGTCCGAGGTAAAGGCCAAATCGGCGGGCGACCGTTTTCCCTCGGCCTTCAGCCGTTCAACCATGCCCTTGTTCAGAAATACAGTATTGACCGTGATGCCCGTGGCCCGCGTGAATGCATCGAACAAGGGTTCGATCAGTTCGGGCTGGCGGTAGGAATAGACATTCACTTCGTCTGCCTGTGCCGCCAAAACGGTGCAAAGCCCGAGGAACATCAAGACAATCGAACGAAATACCATGGTCGGCGTCTCCGGAAGGTCACTGACCGCGCAATGCCTGAGTCTTTTAGTCAGGTCAATGCACGAAATATCTACTTCGCTGATTTTTCGGCTTCCTTGACTTGATCCCAAAGCAAATCCATCTCGGCCAGATTGCTGTCCTGGGGCCGCGTGCCGGTCTCGGCAAGCAGGGCCTCGACCCCCTGAAATCGTCTCGTGAACTTTGCGTTCGCGGCCCTAAGC
>JAKZRT010000152.1:0-4036 GCA_047518005.1 Brevirhabdus sp. | reverse complement strand
TGGCGAAGCTCGCCTGCGGACTTGTCTTTGCGCGTAATCCTTACTGCCATCAAAGCCTCCCTTGCCTTGATGCCACTGAATCAGATCACGCCGCTCGTGGGAATCCCCTTGAGTCAAATCTGGGGGCCGTTGGTATAAGTCGGTCAGCGGGCGGCCAAGTTTTTCAGCCAGCATCCACTGAAACGGAAAGCACAGGACCGCCGCGGTCAGGCGGTGCTGATCTTCGCCTGCTCCGCTTTGCAGCAGGCAGAAATCCTCGACCACCAACCGTCCCAGCACCAGCAGCGGATCGCCAGCCGTTGAAATTGTCATGCCGTCCGGGCGCGTAATCCGGCCGTGCGTGATAGCATAATCATCGCGGGATTTCAGTGCTGCCAACGCAATTTCCAGCAGCTCGTCCAGTGCGTTGTCCGTTCCGGGCAGCGCCGCACGGACTTTGTCCCTTTGATCCGCAATCAGCTGTCGCGCAGGGTCATCTGGGCGGCAAAGACCTCGTCCACACGCAGCCAGTCGCCCATATCCAGCGGCCCAACCCCCGGCAGACGGCGCGTCCGCGCGGCCATCCAGGGTGGATCAAGCAATCGGTTCTGCAGAATTGGACCAAGGCCCAGATTGGCCTCGGTCATGTCGGTGGGGTCGATCATCAGCCGGAGCTAGCACGGGCCCGTCCGTTTTCGCAATACGCCAGGCCCCCGCAATCCGCGACATGCCCATGTCGGTATCAGGCAGGACGCCAACCGCCGCGCGCGCTCATGCTACGCCAAGACCGGGAGAGCCCAATGGACAGCCATTATCGCGAGCATCGCAAGATCGACCCCAGTGGCGGTGCCACTCTGGGCGATGGCTCGCCGAACGACAATGACCGGTTGGAGATCGGACCAACCCGGCTGGCCTTTGGCGAATGGGCGGCGGCAGGGCTTGAACTGCCTGATCTGCCCGCGATGCGCGCCTATCGGCATCGGCGGCTGGTTCAAGGGATCACGGCGCGCGACTATGGCGGGTTGCTGGTCTTTGATCCGCTGAACATCCGCTATGCCACCGACAGCACCAACATGCAGCTTTGGAACGCCCACAACCCGTTTCGCGCGCTGCTGGTCTGCGCCGACGGCTATATGGTGATCTGGGACTACAAGAGCGCGCCGTTTCTAACCAGCTTCAACCCATTGGTGCGCGAGGCCCGCGCTGGCGCTGACCTGTTCTATTTTGACCGGGGTGACAAAATTGACGTTGCCGCCGACGCGCTCGCGGTTCAAGTGCGCGATCTGATCGCCGAACACGGGCAGGGCAACATGCGTCTGGCCGTGGACAAGGTCATGTTGCACGGGATGCGCGCGCTCGAGGCGCAGGATTTCGCGATTTTTGATGGCGAAGAGGTGGCCGAGAAAGCCCGGTCGATCAAAGGCCCGGACGAGATCAAAGCGATGCGCTGCGCCAGCAATGCCTGCGAGGCCGCGGTTCGCGCCATGGAGGATTTCACCCGCGCCAACGCCGGCGACGGGGTGACCTGCGAAAATGATATCTGGGCGGTCCTGCACGCCGAGAACGTCCGGCGCGGTGGCGAATGGATCGAGACGCGGCTGTTGACCTCGGGCCCTCGCACCAACCCCTGGTTTCAGGAATGCGGGCCGCGGGTGGTGCAGCCGAACGAGATTGTGGCGTTTGATACCGATCTGGTGGGCAGCTATGGCATTTGCGTTGACATCTCTCGCACCTGGTGGGTCGGCGACGCGAAGCCGCGCGCCGACATGGTGGCGGCGATGCAGCATGCGCACGAGCACATCACCACCAATATGTCGTATCTGAGACCCGGCCTGATGATCCCAGAGCTTATTGAAATGACGCACCGTCTGGCACCCGAATTTCAGCGTCAGAAATACGGATGCCAGATGCACGGGGTCGGGCTTTGCGACGAATGGCCGCTGGTTTCCTACTCCGATCAGGCGGTCGCGGGGGCCTTTGACTACCCGATCGAGGCGGGCATGGTTCTGTGCGTCGAGGCATTGGTCAGCCGCGAAGGCGGCGATTTTTCGATCAAGCTCGAGGATCAGGTGCTGGTGACCGAGGACGGTTTCGAGAACCTCACGACATATCCGTTTGACGCGAGGCTGTTGGTCGAGGCCTGAGGCCCACCGATCCTGACGCATCGCCGTCGCTCAACATCGCGTGACGGCGGGGTCTTTGACCTTGAAATGTAGGCACCTGCCGCCATTTTGGGCGCAGACCTAAAGGGGACCCACATGACCACCGAACGCATTACTTTTCCTGGCCATTCAGGCGACATGCTGGCCGCAAGGTTTGATCTGCCCGAAGGCCCGCATCTGGCCACCGCGCTCTTCGCCCACTGCTTTACCTGCTCGAAGGATATTCCGGCTGCCCGGCGTATCGCGGGGCGGCTCTGCGCTATGGGGATCGCCGTTCTCAGGTTCGATTTCACCGGGCTCGGCCATTCCGAGGGCGAGTTTGGCAACACGCATTTCACGTCGAACGTCGATGATCTGGTGGCTGCAGCTGAATATCTCAAGGCGCGGGGCAGCGCGCCAGGGCTTTTGATCGGCCATTCGCTTGGCGGGGCGGCAGTTTTGAAAGCGGCGGGACAAATGGCTTCGGTCAAGGCGGTTGTCACGCTCGGTGCCCCATTTGACCCCGATCACGTAACGCTCAATTTCGCCGATTCGCTCGAAGAAATCGAAGCCAAGGGCGCGGCTGAGGTTAATCTGGCGGGGCGTCCGTTTACCATCACCCGAGCGTTTCTGCGTGATGTGGCTGGCGCCAACCTCGCACCCGAGATTGCAGCGCTGAAACGAGCGCTTCTGGTGCTGCACGCGCCGCGCGACGAAACTGTGGGCATCGAAAATGCGGCGCGAATATTTGACGCCGCGCGCCACCCAAAAAGTTTTGTGACGCTCGATAACGCGGATCATCTGATCACCCGTGCCGATGACGCTGAATACGCCGCCGAGGTGATTGCCGCCTGGGCGACGCGGTACCTTGATCTGAAAAAACCGGCCCCGCCGCCGGGCGCACCCGAAGGCGTGGTCCGGGTCAGCGAGGCCGACCCAAGCGGTTTTCTGCAGGACGTGAACGGCGGGCCGTTTCACCACGCACTGGCCGACGAACCAGCGGCCTATGGCGGCACGGACCGGGGCATGACGCCCTATGGGTTTCTTGCGGCCGGGCTGGGGGCCTGCACGTCGATGACGATCCGCATGTACGCGCACCGCAAAGGCTGGCCGCTGGCCCATGTGCGCGTCGACGTGACCCACGACAAGGTGCACGCCCAGGACGCGGGCGAAAACGGTACTTCCAAGGTCGATACCTTCCGTCGCGAAATTGTGCTCGAGGGCGACCTGGACAGCGCGCAGCGTCTGCGCCTGAAGGAAATCGCCAATAAATGCCCTGTTCACCAAACACTTGAACGAAGTTCCAAGGTTGAAACCACGCTAGCGGATTAGACAATTTTCCAAAGATTGATCCGCGATCGCTTGCGCGATCCACCGATTGGGCCTATCTCGGGCCTTGGCGGGCTCTGCGCTTTGCGTGACGGGTTCTATTCCGGTGGCCTTAATCAACTCCGAGGGAGCTGGCTCTGTCCGGATCGTGGTCCGGTTACCCGGTGCCCACCTTTACTTTCAGGTCCTCGGGAATGACACACCCCCACGGTCGTCGTGGACCCGCCAGTTTCTCGGCAATCATTCAGCTCGTGGCTGAGATGCGAAACGATTTGCGTCGCTTTCCGTGTCGGTTCGCAAAGGTGCGCTGTCCTGGTATCATTGACCGATGCGAGGAACGGATGCGGGGCTCAGAAGCCGCACGCCGGAATAGCGCGAAAATCCGTCCCCAATAAATTGCCCGCAGGTCGTATTGCCGGCACAGGCACAGAATAACAGTTGTTTTGGGCTAGCAGTGTGTCGGACTTTGGGGAGATTTTCGGTTAGAATCTCGCCATGAGCAAATTTATCGACTGCGAGCGGAACCAGGCGTTTCTGCTTCCGCCCGATCTTCGGGACTGGATCCCGGAGGATGATCTGGCGCACTT
>JAKZRT010000151.1:0-10163 GCA_047518005.1 Brevirhabdus sp. | reverse complement strand
CTCTGGCATGAAACCGAGCACATGCTTGCGGGTATCTGATGGCAAAAGCGCGTGCTACTTATTTAGAACCCAGCAAGGGACTTTGATATTGGGTGCGGCGTAAAATTTAGCCCTTGTTGTGTCAAAAACTGGAACCGGGATCGCTCGCAATTGCCCGAGCAGGTGAGTTTTGACTGAACCGCGACCGTATCGCGCCGAAAATGAGCTCCCGCTCGCCCTCAGCCCTCGGTCGGGTCCCCAAACCTGCCCAGCATCCGCGCGCGGATCTGGTCGCGCGCCTGGCGGTAGGCACCCAGTTTGTCGTCGCGCGAGGTGCCCAGATCGGTGGGGTCGAGGACGGGCCAGTATTCAACGTCGAGGTGGTAGATGCGGGTCATATCCAGGGCCCGGCGCTGGCTGGCGGGGCTGAGCGCCACCACCAGATCGAAGCCCGACAGATCGTCGCCCCATTGCTGCATCTCGTCGAAGGACCGGGTCCGGTGGCGCTGCAACTCGATCCCCGCTTCGGCGCAGACGGCGATGGAAAACCCGTCGATCTCGAGGTCGCTGAAGACGCCGGCGCTTTGCACATAGCACGCCTGGCCGTAGAATTTCTTCATCATGCCCTCGGCCATCGGCGAGCGCACGGCGTTGTGGTCGCAGCAGAAAAGTACGGACTGGGGGAAGTCGGCCAATGCGTCAGCCCCCGAAATGCAGGACGCAGATGAGCGTGAACAGTCGGCGCGCGGTGTCGATGTCGATCACCGCCTTGCCGGTCAGCCGTTCCTGCAGCACCCGCGCGCCTTCCATGTGGATGCCGCGGCGGCCCATGTCGATGGCCTCGATCTGGGCCGGGGGCAGGCGATTGACGGCATCGAAATAGCTTTCGCAGATCTGGAAATAGTCTTTGACGACTTGCCGGAACGGGCCCAGAGACAGGTGAAATTCCGCCACCGTTTCAAGCGCTTCGGTCTGGATGTCGAAAACCAGACGCCCGCCGCGGATGGCCAGCGTCAGGCGGTAAGGGCCGTCGGGTGCGGCGCGGCCGCCGCGCGGCGGCAGGCCAAAGGAATTGTCCTCGATCAGGTCGAATATGGCGACCCGCCGTTCCTGCTCGATCTCGGGCGTCGGCGCGGGCAGGCCGGCGTCGTCGATCTGGACATGGGTCAGGCGGGTGCCGGTCACGTGCCGCCCTCGTTCAGGCGGTCAAGACGGGCGCGCACCGACAGCGCGTGCGCCTGCAGGCCCTCTGATATGGCCAGCCGTTCGGCGGCGGGGCCGATGGCGGCCAAGGCGGCGGGGGTCAGGCGGGTCAGCGTGGTGCGTTTGAGGAAATCCATCACGCCGAGGCCCGAGGAAAACCGCGCCGACCGGGCGGTGGGCAGCACGTGGTTGGGGCCGCCGACGTAATCGCCGATGGCTTCGGGCGTTAGGGCGCCCAGAAAGATCGCGCCGGCGTTGGCGATCTGGTCAGCCAGCGCTTGCGGGTCGGCCACGCAGAGCGCCAGATGTTCGGGGGCGATCCGGTCGGCCAGTGCGGCGGCTTCGTCCAGGTCGCGCACCACAATGATGGCGCCATGCGCGGCCCAGCTGGCGCGCGCGATGGTCCTGCGCTCGAGCGTTTCGAGCCGCGCCGCAATCGCGGCTGCGACGGCCTGGCCCAGGGCCGCGTCGTCGGTGATCAGGATCGCCTGCGCCAATGGGTCGTGTTCGGCCTGGGCGATGAGATCGAGCCCGATCCAATCGGGGTCGTTGTCGGCGTCGGCGATCACCAGTATCTCGGACGGTCCGGCGATCATATCGATCCCGACCTGGCCGAAAACCTGCCGCTTGGCCGCCGCCACGTACGCGTTGCCGGGGCCGGTGATCTTGTCGACGGGCTGAATCGTCTCGGTCCCGTAGGCCAGCGCCGCGATCGCCTGGGCACCGCCGATACGGTAGACCGTCGCGACCCCGGCGAGCCGCGCCGCCAGAAGCACCAGCGGATTGGTCTGGCCATCGGGCGAGGGCGCGGCGATGACAAGGTTCTGCACCCCCGCCACTGCCGCCGGAATGGCGTTCATCAGAACCGAGGACGGATACGAGGCCAGCCCACCGGGCACGTAAAGCCCCGCCGACGCGACCGGTGTCCAGCGCCAGCCCAGCGTCGCCCCCGCCGCGTCGGTCCAGCTTGCGTCGCCGGGTATCTGGCGGTCATGAAAGGCCCGAATTCGTTTCGCCGCCAGTTCGAGCGCTGCGCGGTCATCACCCGGCACCTGCGCGCAGGCCGCGTCAACCTCGGCCGCCGAATAGGCCAGGGTCGCGGGCGTTAGGTCCAGGCGGTCATATTTCGCGGTCAGTTCGATCAGGGCGGCGTCGCCGCGGGTGCGCACATCGTCGATGATCGCGGCCACGGCGGCATCCACATCGGGCGCGGCGGCGCGCCTGGGGCTCAGCAATGCCTGAAACCCCGCTTCGAAATCCGCGTCGCTGGTCGCCAGATATACCGGCATGCCGCCCTTCCTTTCGCCGCGCGTCACATAGCCCCGCACGGCGCGCGCGACAAGCGGTTAGGCGGGCACAGACAATTATCGCGCCGCCGGGTGCGGCGCAGTCTTTTCGGCACTGCGTGCGATCGAGGGGCGTTGCCCGTTGTCGCGCGATGGACGCGAATTCACCCCAGAGTATTTGGCGAAATGTGATGTTTATCATCTTGCGATAAATACTCCGGCGAGCGCGAGGGGCAGCGCCCCTCGCTACGCGGGCGACGCGCGCCAGCGCGGCGCAATCAGGGGCTGTCGGGGCTAATCGGGATGCCTTGGGCGTTGCCCCGAGGGCGCGACATAGGGCCGGGTCACGTCGGTCAGGGTCGCGTTCAGGCATTCGACGTCAATCGCGATCGCCCCGTCGCCCGCAAGGGTCAGCGTCAGCCGCCCCAATCCGTCGGCTTTCTGCTGCCAGTCGATCGACAACAGCGACAGAACCAGGTCTTGGTCTTTGCGGCCAATACCTTGCGATCGCACCGCGATAACGTCCGAGATCTCGAAGACCGCCTGCACGCGCGCGGGCGGGTGGCCGGCGCCGGCCGGGTCTTCCCACCTGAACCGGTTGAGCAGCAGCCCAAACCGGCGCATCGCCGGTCGCCACGACATCTCGGACGACGGGAAAACCGCATCCTGCACCATGGTCGAGATCACCGCGAGATCATCGGCATCTTCGGCGATCAGGCGCAACGGGCCCCCGGACCCATCCTGGAACCGTGCATCGCCCATCAGCCCGCCACCCGTTCGATCCGCGCCCCGACCGCGCTGAGTTTGGTCTCGACGTGTTCGTAACCGCGGTCCAGATGATAGACCCGGCTGACCACCGTCTCGCCCTCGGCGGCCAGGCCCGCCAGGATCAGCGAGACGCTGGCGCGCAGATCGGTCGCCATCACCGGCGCGCCCTTCAGCCCGTCGACGCCGGTCACCGTCGCCTTACCGCCGTGAATGTCGATCTCGGCGCCCATGCGCACCAGTTCGGGTGCGTGCATGAACCGGTTCTCGAAAATCCGTTCTTCCAGAACGCTGGTGCCAGTGGCCGTACACATCAGCGCCATCATCTGGGCTTGCAGATCGGTCGGAAAGCCCGGGTAGGGGGCGGTCACCACATCCACGGCGCGCACCCGTCCGTTCTTGCGCGCGACGCTCAGGCCGCTTGCGGTCTCACTCACCGCGATCCCGGCGGCGTCCAGGCGCTCGGCGAAAGTCTCGACCAGAGACAACCGGCCGCCCAAAAGCTCGACTTCGCCGCCCGCGATGGCCGGGGCCAGCATATAGGTGCCGAGCTCGATCCGGTCGGTTTCGACCTGGTGCGTGGCGCCGCCCAGCCGGTCGACGCCCTCGATCGTCAGGGTCGACGTGCCTTCGCCGTCGATTGCCGCCCCCATCTTGCGCAAACACACCGCCAGATCGACAATTTCGGGTTCGCGCGCCGCGTTTTTCAGGACCGAGGTGCCTTTGGCCAGCGTCGCGGCCATCAGGAAGTTCTCGGTCGCGCCAACGGATGCAAAGCCAAGCGCGAACGTGGCCCCCTTCAGGCCACGCGGCGCGGTGGCGTGCAGATAGCCGTCCTTCAGTTCGATCTCGGTGCCGAGCGCGGTGAGCGCCGCGATATGCAGGTCCATGGGCCGGGCCCCGATGGCGCAGCCGCCAGGCAGCGACACTATGGCCTGTCCGTGGCGCGCCAGAAGCGGCCCCAACACCAGGTTCGAGGCGCGCATTTTGCGCACGATGTCGTAATCGGCGGTGAAAGTGTCGGCGCCGCGGCTGGAAAGCGCAATGACCTGCCCGTCCTGCAGGACCGTGGCCTCGGCCCCAAGCGAGCTGAGCAGCGCCGACATGGTGGCGATATCGTCCAGGCGCGGGGCGTTCATCAGCGTCAACGGCTCGTCGCTGAGAAGGGTCGCGGGCATCAGGGCAAGGCAGGCGTTTTTCGCCCCAGCGATCGGGATTTGCCCGCGCAGTTCGCCGCCGCCCTTTACGATGATACTATCCATAACCTGCTGTTGCCTTATGGTTTTTTTGTTTTCTTGTCGGCCCGTGCCCGGGCCTGGGCCTTGCGCCGCCCGAGGTTGGCCTTCAACGCCGCCTTCAGCCGCGCTTCGCGGTCCGGTTTGGCCGATTTTTTCGGGTTTTTTTGCTGCGGTGACGTCATCTGACACTCTCTATCCCAGCCCCCGACCGGGGTCCAGATTGCGCTTGCGCGAAAGGGCGATTGCAGCTAAATGCCGCCAGACCCGCCCCAAGCCGCAGTAGCTCAGTGGTAGAGCGCACCCTTGGTAAGGGTGAGGTCGGGAGTTCAATCCTCCCCTGCGGCACCAGATTTTTGGGTATTTTCCGTGTTTCCAATGGGTTGGCCGGGTAAAATCGGTCCAGGCGCTGGCCGCCGTGCGTATCGATGGCCAGGGTTGAACGCCTGGGTCAGCCCGCGCGGACAACTGCATCGTAGGCCTTGATCAATTCGCCCAGTTGGCCCGGGGTATTTGCGGTTCCAAAGACATAGCGGTCGGGGCGCAGCAGCACCGCGCCGGTCTTGAACGCCTCCAAATGCCGAATGGCCAGCGGCGCTTGCTTGGTGGACAGTCGCCCGATGCCGCCAGACAGCCTGCACCCGGTGATCAGGTCTTCATCGCAAACCACAACCGGTCGATAGGCAAAGTGTTCGTCCATCCGCGTGCCGTCGGCCAAGCGCGGTTGGCCGAACTGGCGACCGGCAGCGGGTCCCAGTCCAATACCGGGCCCCAGGGGCGGATAGATCGATGCCATTTGCGCCGACCCGTCGGCACGCGGCACGTCGACACCCGACACGGCGGCGCGCAGCGCGCTTTCGCGCTCGGCGGCGTTGATCAGATGGCCCAGACGGATTGCCGTTTCGATAAACGCCTGCGTGTTCGGCGCCCGTTCCGAACCATAACTGTCAAGCAAGGTGTCACCCGCCCCGTGGTGAACCGCTGCTGCCAGCTTCCAGGCGAGGTTCGCCGCGTCGCGGATGCCCGCGCACATGCCCTGGCCCATGAAGGGCGGGGTTTGATGGGCGGCGTCGCCGGCGATGAACAGCCGGCCGCGCCGCCAGTCTTGGGCAATCAGCGAATGGAACGAATAGACCGCGGCGCGCTCGAGCTCGGCGTCCTGGGGCGTCAGCCACCGTGACAGAAGGTCCCAGACCCGCGCTTGGGCTGAAATTGCATCGCTTGTCTCGTCGGCGAGCACGGCGATTTCCCACCGCCGCCGACGGCCGGGGCTGCGGACATAAGTGGCCGGGCGCGCCGGATTGCAATACTGGACCGTGTGGTCGCCCAGCTCGGGCATGTCGCGTTTGAGCAGGACATCGACTACCAGCCAGCGTTCGTGGAAGCCCAGGTCGCGCATCCCGGTAGCCATGGCTTGGCGCACCAGCGACCGCGCGCCGTCGCAGCCGACCACGTAAAGGGCGCGTGCTTGGCGGGTTTGACCGGCACGCCGGTTTTCAAAGGTCAGGAGCGCGTGGTCGCCTGCGTCACTGACCCCGGTCACCTCGCAGTGCGTGCGCAGGGTGACGTTGGTGCGGTCCCTCATTGCGTCACGCAGCACCCGCTCGAGGTCGGGCTGGTGAAAACGCCAGCTCGGGTGCCAGGCGTGCGCGCTTTCGACCTGCGGCCGCGGCCAGTCCAAAAGCAGCGCGCCATCGCGGTCGACAAAGCGCATGCCCGGATTGATGCGAACCAGGGGTAAAAGCGCATCGGTGATTCCAATCCATTGAAAAACCCGCATAATTTCGTCGTCGAAATGTACGGCGCGGGGCAGGTGGTAGGCCGCCGCCTGGCGTTCGAGAACCAGCGTTTTGACACCACTCACGCCCAGCAAATGCGCCAGCGTCGCCCCCACAGGGCCCAAGCCCACGATCGCCACGTCATAAAGCCCGGGCCTGGACGCGCCTGCCATGGGCTCAGCGCGCCGCCCGCGCCAATTCGCCGTAAAGCCAGGGGCAATCGGCCACCGGCGGTGCCCGGTGCCCGTCAGCGGCAGCCTTGAGGCGCAGGTCGCGCAGCGCTTTGCGCCCGCCGTCCTCGGTCAGGTAAAGCCGCTCGTGCCCCCAGAAACTGGGGCCGACCGTGGTCTCGTGCGGTTCCCAGGTCGCGGGGTCGATCACGCCCCCCCAGCCGCTTTCGACAAAAAAGCCCGACGGCGAATTGGCATAATACGAAGTCATGTGATCATTGGTGTGGCGCCCCAGGGTATAGGCCACGCGCCCCGCGTCGGCCTGCGCCAGATCAAAGCCTTGCCCTACATCGTCGAGGTTCTGAAACTCGACCATGAAATGATGAAACCCGGCCTGGCCCGAGCCCACCATGGCAAAGCTGTGGTGGCGGCCGTTGATGTGGAAAAAGTAGAGGCCGTAAGGGGTCAGGCCATAATCCGAGACGCGAAAATCGAGGATGTCGCGGTAAAACGGCAGCATAGCTTGGATATTTTCCACATGCAGCACGGCGTGGCCCATGCCGTAGGGGCCGGTCAGAAAGCCGTCGATCGGACGCCCGGGGCGAAACGGATCGTCGGTTGTCATCGGCTCGCAGAACAGCTCGACCCGGTTGCCTGCCGGGTCATTGAACCAGATCAGATCGCGCACATACCGCCGGTCGGCCAGCGCCGCCTGGCCCGGCGTCACCTGCACCCCGGCATCTTCCAGCCGCGCGCCATAGCGATCGAGGTCGTCGCGCGCCGCAACTTCCCAGCCCATGAAGGCCAGGGTTTCGCCCGGTTCGTCGGAGACCAACAGCCGCTGTTCTTGATTATCCATGCGAAACGCAACCGCCTTACCGCCGCGGTCCAACCGCTGCATCCCCAAAAGCGAGCCCGCAAAGTCGGACCAGTCGTCCAACCGGTCCGAGCGGACGCCAAGATAGCCCAACGCGCAGATTGCCATTCATCCGTTCCCTTCGGTCTGCCTGCGCCCAGTCTTGGCGCGAAACGGCGCGGGGTCAAATCGTCAGACCGGACCCTGAGCCAATTCGGTCACGCCGGTCGCGGCGACTGTTGCGAATTTCGCTTGAATTATTGATATAGAAAGTCGGCACAGCTAACCCGATACCTGTTGGTGCCAAAGGGATCGAGACATTGGATGTTCAAAAGACCGCGCTTTCGGGGGTTTTGATCCTGACGCCACGGCGTTATGCCGACGCCCGTGGATATTTCAGCGAGGTCTGGAATGCGCGATCCCTTGCCGAGGCAGGGATCAATGCCGAATTTGTCCAGGACAACCATTCGCTTTCGGCCACGCGCGGCACGATACGCGGGCTGCATTATCAGTCCCCGCCCGATGCTCAGGCCAAGCTGGTACGGTGCGGGGCCGGGGCGGTCTGGGATGTCACGGTCGACGTGCGGCGCGGCAGCCCGACGTTTGGCCGGTGGGTCGGGGCCGAGCTTTCGGCGGAAAACGGTCGCCAGCTTTTTATTCCGCAAGGGTTTTTGCACGGGTTTGCCACCCTGACCGACAACGCCGAGCTTTTGTATAAATGCACCGATTATTACGCGCCCGCATCCGATGGGTCGGTGCTTTGGAACAGCCCGACTCTGGGCATCGACTGGCCGCCGGGCGCGCCGCCGCAGCTTTCGGACAAGGATGCCGGCGCACCCGATTTCGATGATTGGGCCAGCCCCTTTGACTGGCGTGGCTGAGCCCGGTCGCGTAGGAACGGGACCAATGCCGCAAGTTCGGGATTTGTGCCAATGAAACTGCTGGTCACGGGTGGGGCCGGATTTATCGGATCGGCGGTGGTGCGGCTGGCCGTGGCCCGCGGACACGCGGTGGTCAATGTTGATGCGCTGACCTATGCCGCATGTCTGGATAACCTGACCGAAGTCGCGCAGAGCAACCTTTACAGCTTTGAAAAGGCAGACATCTGCGACCGTGCGGCGATCGACGCGGTTCTGGCCCGCCACCGCCCCGATGCGATCATGCATCTGGCCGCTGAAAGCCACGTCGACCGGTCCATCGACGCCCCCGGTGCCTTCATGCAGACCAATGTCATCGGCACCTACAGGCTGCTGGAAGCGGCGCGCGCCTATTGGACGGCATCGGGACGCCCGGAAGATTTCCGTTTCCACCATATTTCTACCGACGAGGTGTTCGGGTCGCTGGGCCCAGAGGGTCAGTTTTCGGAAGTGACCGCCTATGACCCGCGCAGCCCGTATTCGGCGTCCAAGGCGGCGTCAGATCATCTGGTTCGCGCCTGGTCGCGGACCTACGGTCTGCCGGTGGTGCTGTCGAATTGCTCGAACAACTACGGGCCCTATCATTTTCCCGAAAAGCTGATCCCGGTGGTCATCCTGAACGCGCTTGCGGGTCAGCCGATCCCGGTCTACGGGTCGGGTGAAAACATCCGCGACTGGCTTTACGTCGAGGATCACGCCGAGGCGCTGTTGTTGGTCTGCCGGAAGGGCAGGCCGGGCCGGTCTTACAATATCGGCGGCAATAACGAGGCGCGCAATATCGACATCGTGGCCAAGATATGCACGATCCTCGACGACCGTCGCCCTGACGGCGCACCGCATGACCGGCTGATCACCTTCGTCGATGATCGCCCCGGCCACGACCTGCGCTATGCCATTGATGCGGGCCGGATCCGCGACGAGCTCGGCTGGCGGCCCTCGGTCACCCTTGACCAGGGGCTGGCGCGCACGGTCGACTGGTATCTTGCCAACCAGCCATGGTGGCGCGCGCTGCAGAATCGCGATGGTGTCGGTGAAAGGCTGGGGCGCGGTTAGAGCAGTGCGCCGCACGGGTCCTGACCCTAACCCGGCGCGCAGAACTTTCGATACAACACGCGCATAAGATCGTGCGCATCCGGGTCGGCAATTGAATAATAGGCGGCCTTGCCCTGACGCCGCACTTGCACCAGCCCGTCGAGTTTCAGGCGCGCCAGATGCTGCGACACCGTGGCCTGCCTGGTATTCAAAAGGTGCTCGAGCTCGGTCACCGACCGTTCACCGGGCGTCAGATGGCACAATATCATCAGCCGCGTTTCATTGCCGAGCGCTTTTAGGTAACTTGATGCGTCTTGGGCATTTCGGCTCAGTTCCGAAGCGGCGTCTTCAATGCTAAAATTCATTGTCCCTGTGTGTCCCTGTGAGTCGCTTGGACCCGGTGACAAGAGTGAATACCGACAAAGTGCCGAATTTTGCGAATTTGTCCAGACTTAGTGAAGCGGAATTACCCGCGGCCTGACAGGGTGCCGCGCGGTTTTCGGCGCGGTCCGAAACCGGCGGCCGGCGCCAGAATTGGGCCGAAACTCAGGCAATGTGTTCGTCAAATACCGGTGCAATCGCGGGTTCTGTGAACCGGCGCGCGGCACCTGCCCGCCGGAGCGATGATCGCACCGGAAAAGTCAGCTACCGGGTCCCGGCGAAATTTTGCTGCCAGGTATTGCGGTCATCGTCCGAGATTTTGGCAAATAGGTTTTCGGGCACCTCAAATGCATGGCCTGGCGTCAAGCGTCGCAAAGCCGCGTCAACATCGCTTGGCCATGTGCAGTCAACTTTCATCGCGGCGGCCATCTTGGCGGCTGTGAACGGGATGAACGGGGCCGACAGGGCGGCGTAGAGCGGGATCAGGTTCAGCGCAAAGCGCACAATCGCCGCGGCCCGCGCCGGGTCGTTCTTGAACGCCGCCCAAGGGGCCGCGGTCTG
>JAKZRT010000150.1:0-58696 GCA_047518005.1 Brevirhabdus sp. | reverse complement strand
GCCGATGCGATCGGCGTCATGTCCTGCAATCCGGCCATTGGCGGGCTGGGCAAGGGCCATCTGGTGCGCGAAATCGATGCGCTTGACGGCATCATGGGGCGCGCCGCCGATGCGGCGGGGATACAATTTCGGCTGCTCAATCGTCGCAAGGGGCCCGCCGTGCAAGGGCCGCGTGCCCAGGCGGACCGTCGGGTCTACCGCAAGAAAATACAGACCGAGTTGGCGGGCATAGAACGCCTGAAGATCATCGAGGGCGAAGCGGCCGACTTTCTGATCGCTGGCGGTGCGGTTACCGGTGTCGTGCTGGCGGATGGCGCGGTATTGCGGGCAAAGGCGACCGTGTTGACGACCGGGACATTTTTGCGCGGCGTCATCCATATCGGCGATGTCGCCACGCCGGGCGGGCGCATGGGCGACCGACCGTCGGTTCGGCTGGCCGAGCGCATCGATGATTTCGGGCTGCCGCTTGGTCGCCTGAAAACCGGAACCCCGCCCCGGCTGGATGGCCGAACGATCAATTGGGCGAACCTGGACATGCAGTCGGGCGACGACAGCCCGTCGCTGTTTTCATTTTTGTCGCACCGTGCACCGTTGCGGCAGGTACGATGTGGCATTACCCACACGAATCCCGCAACCCACGATATCATAAGGGAAAATATAGATCGGTCGGCCATGTATGGGGGGCATATTGACGGCGTCGGGCCACGATATTGCCCATCGATTGAAGACAAGATCATGCGCTTTGCCAACAAGCAATCGCACCAGATTTTTCTCGAGCCGGAGGGTTTGAACGACCCGGTGATCTATCCCAACGGCATTTCAACATCGCTGCCCCCAGATGTGCAAGAAGCCTATGTGCGATCGATTTTCGGTCTTGAAAGGGCGCAAATTTTGCAGCCCGGCTATGCTATTGAATATGATTATGTCGACCCGCATGTCCTTGACGAGACGCTGGAACTACTTGATGTTCCAGGACTTTATCTGGCGGGCCAGATCAATGGCACCACCGGATACGAAGAGGCAGCGGCCCAGGGGTTGGTGGCGGGCCTGAATGCGGCGCTGGCCGCAAAGGGCCGCCCACCGGCAAGGTTTTCGCGGTCCAACAGTTATATCGGCGTCATGATTGATGATCTCGTAACCCGCGGGGTCACCGAGCCCTATCGCATGTTCACATCGCGCGCTGAATACCGGTTGTCTCTGCGCGCCGACAACGCCGACCAACGGCTGACGCCCATGGGCAATGCCCTGGGGCTGGTCGGGACAGGTCGCGCAAGGGTCTTTGAGGCCAAGGCCGAGGCGTTGGCACAGGGCCGAGCGGCGCTTGGGGCGCGGGCCTGGACGCCAAAAGCGCTGGCCGGACGCGGAATTCGGATAAACCAGGACGGCAG
The DNA here is from genome assembly GCA_047518005.1 of Brevirhabdus sp. Lineage (GTDB taxonomy): Bacteria > Pseudomonadota > Alphaproteobacteria > Rhodobacterales > Rhodobacteraceae > JAKZRT01. The sequence goes on along the minus strand of JAKZRT010000150.1, from coordinate 57,308 downwards.
CAAACGGAACGGCGTTCAGTTGCTGGCGTTTCCGGATGTTGATTTTGATACCCTGATCGACCTCGATCCGGCGCTGGGCCGCATCGCGCCCGAGATCCGGCGGCAATTGTCCAACGACGCGCTCTATGCGACCTATATCGAACGGCAAGAACGCGACGCGCAGGCGCTTTTGCGCGACGAAGCCGTTGAAATTCCATCGAATTATGACTTTACAGTCCTGGATGGCCTGTCCAAGGAGCTGTCAGCGAAATTGGGCCATATTCGCCCGCGGACCTTGGCTCAGGCGGCTCGGATCGACGGCATGACCCCGGCGGCACTGACGCTGATCCTGGGCAAGATCAAGCGCAGCAAACGTCGGCTTACTGCCTGACGGATGAATGTTTCACGTGAAACAGAGGAACGCCTGCGCGCCTATGCGGCGCTGATTCGAAAATGGACCGGACATATCAACCTGATCGCCGCGTCCACCCTGGACAATCTCTGGGATCGGCACATTCTGGACAGCGCCCAGCTTTTTGACCTCGTCAATCCGGATGCCGCTCGGTGGGGTGACCTTGGCACAGGCGCCGGATTGCCCGGCATTGTCGTGGCAATTCTGGCCCAAGAAAAATTATCGGCGCTGCACGTAACCCTGGTAGAGAGCGATGCGCGAAAAGCAACATTCTGCCGAACCGTCGTCCGCGAGCTGGGCCTGAGCGCAACGGTCGTTGCAGATCGGGTCGAAATAATACCAACATTACAAGCAGATGTTGTGTCCGCCCGGGCGCTGGCGCCGCTGCCGCGCCTCGTTGCCTATGCTCACCGTCACCTTGTCCCTGGCGGGACGGCGTTGTTTCTAAAGGGCGCCAGACATATGGCTGAGGTCGAGGTTGCCCTTGCATCCTGGAGCTTCAGCGTTGAAAAGATACCCAGCGACACCGACCCGCGCGGGGTCATATTGAGGATCGGAGACATCGAGCGTGCCTGATTTCACCCGCCAGAGCGCCCGCATCATAGCCGTGGCGAACCAAAAAGGCGGTGTGGGCAAAACGACAACAGCCATCAATCTGGGCGCGGCGCTGGCGGAATCAGGATTTGAGGTTCTGATTGTCGATATTGACCCGCAAGGCAACGCCTCGACCGGGCTTGGTTTCGCGCCAGCGGAGCGCCGCGCCAACACCTATGACCTGCTTTTGGACGAGGCGCCGGTGTCCGAGGTTTTTCACCAGACCGCGTCGAAAGGTCTCTGGCTTGCGCCGTCGACGACCGATCTGTCCAGCGCGGATATCGAACTCGTTGCCAACGAAAAACGCAGCTTTTTGTTGCACGACGCGCTTCGACACCCAGATATTGCGGCCTATGGTCTGGATTATGTCCTGATCGATTGTCCGCCATCGCTGAACCTGTTGACCGTCAACGCGATGGTGGCCGCAGATTCGGTGCTGGTTCCGCTGCAGTCTGAGTTTTTCGCACTCGAAGGACTGTCGCAACTGATGATGACTGTGCGCGAGGTGCGCGCGGCCGCCAACCCGCGCCTCAGGATCGAGGGCGTGGTTTTGACCATGTACGATGGGCGCAACCGCCTGTCGCAGCAGGTCGCGCAAGATGCGCGCGAGAACCTGGGGCGCCTGGTGTTTGATACGATCGTTCCGCGCAACGTGCGGTTAAGCGAGGCGCCGTCTTACGCCTTGTCGGTGCTGGACTATGACAGCGCGTCCAAAGGCAGCGCGGCCTACCGCGCATTGGCACAAGAACTGGTAGCAAAACATGGCGCAACCGCAGCATAGGGGGCAAAATGACCGAAAAGAAACTTGAACGGCGTGGCTTGGGGCGCGGACTTTCGGCACTGATGGGCGACATCAGCGTGGCCGACGCGGGCCCGGTGCCCGCGGTCATGGGTCACACTGACCGCCAGGTTCCCATTGAGGCGTTGTCGCCCGGTACAAATCAGCCGCGCCAGGATTTCGGCAAGAACGCGCTGGCCGACCTGGCCGCATCGATCGCCGAAAAAGGTATTTTGCAGCCGTTGATCGTTCGACCGGCGGGCGCGGACGCGGGAAAGTTCCAGATTGTCGCCGGCGAACGTCGCTGGCGCGCGGCGCAGGCAGCCAAGTTACACGAAGTGCCTGTGATCATTCGGGATTATTCCGATGACGAAGCGATGGAAATCGCCATAATCGAGAACATCCAGCGCGACGACCTGAACCCAGTGGAAGAGGCACAAGGCTATCGCCGGCTGATGGACCTGCACGGGCGCACCCAAGAGGAAATGGCCAAGGCGCTGGGCAAATCGCGCAGCCATATCGCCAATATGTTGCGGCTTTTGCAGTTGCCCGAGGGTGTGTTGCAGCATGTGCGGCTGGGGCGTCTCAGTATGGGCCATGCGCGCGCGTTGATCACATCCCACGACGCCCTGGCGCTGGCGACCGAGGTTATATCACGCGGCCTTTCGGTGCGCGAAACCGAACGGCTGGCCAAGAATCCGCGACCTGAAAGGCGGCAAAGGCGCGACAAGCGCCACAAAGACCCGGACACGCAGGCGCTGGAGGGCGAACTTAGCGCCTCGATCGGTCTGACGGTCTCGGTAGATCACGATGCGCAGGGCGAAACCGGCAAAGTTACAATTCGTTACAAATCGTTTGACCAGCTTGACGATATCTGTCGGCTGCTCGGTTCGGGCGTTGGTGCCGGAAAGGTCTGAGGCCTAGGGTCCGCCAGCCGACCCCTGATCGCCCAGCAAATCACGCAGCACCGCGTTCAGCAGCGGGCGACCACGTTGGGTTAGGCGTAGGCCGTCCTGGGTCAGCTCGACCACATCAATCTCACGTAACCTGTTGATCTTCAACAAGTAATCCGGATCGGCATCCGCCAACCGAACACCCTCGGCCAGCCTCAGCCCCATCATCAAGAATTCGTCCTGTTGATCCGATTTCGAGATTGCCCGGCGTGCGACTTCGCCATTTCCACTGGCCTCGACTTGCTCAAGCCAGGCCGCAGGTGCGCGCGGCGTCTCGGTGGCGAACCGTCGCCCAGACAGGGTCAGCCGCCCATGCGCGCCGGGGCCGACCGCGGCCCAGTCACCGCTGCGCCAATAAATCAGATTGTGCCGGCTTTCTTCGCCCGCCCGCGCGTGATTGGACACTTCATAGGCGGGCAGCCCGTGTGCTGCACAAATATCTTGGGTCACCGCGTATAGATCAGCCTGAATGTCCTCGTCGGGCAGACCGTCAAGCCGCCCCGCCGCCAGGCGGTCACCAAACGCCGTGCCCGGCTCGATCGTCAGCTGATAAAGCGACAGATGCCCATCCGCCATGTCCAGAGCCTGCGTCAACTCGGCGCGCCAATTTGCGAGAGTCTGATCCTGGCGCGCATAAATCAGATCAAAGCTGAAACGTTCAAATGTCGAGGCGGCGATATCGACCGCTCGACGCGCCTCGGCGGCCGAATGAAGCCGCCCCAGTCGGCGCAGATCGTCGTCGTTCAGCGCCTGAACGCCAACCGAGACGCGATTCACGCCAGCATCCCGAAACCCGCCAAATCGCCCAGCCTCGACCGACGTCGGGTTGGCCTCAAGCGTGATCTCGACGTCATTGGCAAACCGCCAAATCCCTTCCGCCGCCTCAATAATCGCGCCAACAGTGTCGGGTGCCATCAGGCTGGGCGTGCCGCCACCGAAAAAGATCGAATTCAGGACCCGCCCGCCGGTCTCGCCGCCCAGCCGCGCAATCTCGCTCAAAAACGCCGCCTTCCACCGGGTGTGGTCGATTGAACCGCCTACGTGCGAGTTGAAGTCGCAATAGGGACATTTGGCCGCACAGAACGGCCAGTGGACATAGAGACCAAAGCCCGCCTCAGCCAAGGGAGCCAACGATCAGCTTGGCAAAGGCCTGCGCCCGGTGGCTTATCCGGTGCTTTTTGGCCGGTTCCATTTCGCCAAATGTCCGAGATTCGCCCTCGGGCAAGAAAATCGGGTCAAATCCGAACCCCAGATCACCGCGCATGGGCCAGACCAGGCGCCCTTCGGCGCACCCTTCAAACAACGCCTCTTCGCCATCGGGCCAGGCCAGGCACAGCGTACAGCAAAACTGTGCCCGACGCGGCTCGGGCGCGCGGCGTTCTTCCAACAGGGCCCAGACCCGTGTCATCGCCATGGGAAAATCGCGGCCCGTTGGCGTCTCGGCCCAGTCGGCGGTGAAAACGCCCGGCGCGCCGTCCAGTGCGTCAACCATGATCCCGCTGTCGTCCGATAACGCCGGTAATCCGGTCGCGCGGGCCGCGAAATGGGCCTTGATCCGGGCATTCCCGGCAAACGTCGTTTCGGTTTCGGCGGGCTCGTGCAGGCCGAAATCCGCCGCAGACTTCACACCGACCCCGAAAGGCGCCAACAGCGCCGCGAACTCGTGCAATTTGCCCGCATTGTGCGACGCAATGACCACAGGATGGTCGCCCAGCTTGCGCATCACGCGGTGGCGGCGGCTTGCGCGGCAATCAGGTCAGCGGTGCCGGCCTCGGCCAGATCGAGCAGGGTTGACATCTGATCGCGGCTGAAGGTCGCGCCTTCGGCCGACATCTGCACCTCGATCAGCTTGCCCGCGCCGGTCATGACGAAGTTACCATCGACGCCGGCCTCGCTGTCCTCTGGGTAATCCAGATCCAGCACCGGCTGGCCGGCATAAATACCGCACGACACCGCTGCCACGTGATCAACCAGCGGATCGGTGGAGATATCCCCTGCCGTCAAAAGCCGGTTCACCGCCAGCCGCAGCGCGACCCAGCCGCCGGTGATTGCCGCACAGCGGGTGCCGCCGTCGGCCTGAATGACGTCGCAGTCAAGTGTGATCTGGCGCTCGCCCATCGCGACGCGGTCCACGCCCGCCCGCAGGGCGCGCCCGATAAGCCGTTGAATTTCTTGTGTTCTTCCAGACTGACCCGCCTTGGCTTCGCGCCGCATCCGGGTGTTCGTGGCGCGCGGCAGCATCCCGTATTCCGCCGTGACCCACCCCAGCCCGGTGTTTTTCAGAAACGGCGGAACGCGCTCTTCGATTGTGGCGGCGCACAACACATGGGTATCGCCCATCCGGATCAGGCACGACCCTTCGGCATGGCGCGTCACGCCGGTCTCGATAACGACCGACCGCATTTCATCTGTTTCCCGTCCCGAAGGCCGCATGAATAATTCCTTTTCCAATGTGGCTATCAAATTCCCATGGCGACTTTCCAAAGGCAAGCCCGATTGACCCCGGCCCAAAGGACACTTTAATGAGGCGACCCTGGAAATGTGACCGATGAGCGATTCCCAAGACATCCTGACCGAGATGAACGACCGCAGCCGAGAAGTGTTTCGCCGTGTGGTCGAGACCTATTTGTCGTCCGGCGAGCCGGTCGGGTCGCGCTCGTTGACCCGGATGATGACCGAGAGCATCTCGGCCGCCACCATCCGCAACGTGATGCAGGACCTCGAGTACCTCGGTCTGCTGGGCAGCCCGCATGCGTCGGCCGGTCGGGTGCCGACCCAGAGCGGGCTGCGGATGTTCGTCGATGGGATTTTGGAAGTGGGCGAGCTCACCGACGAGGACCGCGAGAAAATTGACCAGACCCTGGGCGACAATTCCGGCGACGTGGGTGCGATTCTCGACCGGGTCGGATCGGCGCTTTCCAGCGCTACGCGCGGCGCGAGCCTGGTGCTGGCCCCCAAACACGAAGCGCCGCTGCGGCACATCGAATTTGTCGGCCTCGACGCCAACCGGGCGCTGGTGGTGCTGGTCTTTGCCGATGGCGAGGTCGAGAACCGTATCTTTCGCCCGCCACCCGGGCTGACGCCTTCCTCGCTGCGCGAGGCGGCGAATTTCATCAACGCATTCGCCGAGGGCAAGACGCTGGGCGCGCTCAGCCGGACGATTCGGGCGGAAATATCCCAGCGCCGCAACGAGCTCGATACGCTGGCCAGCGAGCTTGTCAAAAGCGGTATCGCGGTGTGGGAAAATCACGGCGACCGGACCGAGCGGCTGATCGTGCGCGGGCGTGCCAACCTTCTGGACGACGGGGCCGATGCGGACGACCTCGACCGAATCCGATCGCTGTTTGACGACCTCGAACGCAAGCGCGATATTGCCGATTTTCTGGAGCTGACCGAAGAAGGCGACGGGGTGCGCATTTTTATCGGCTCCGAGAACAAGCTTTTTTCACTTTCCGGTTCCTCTTTGGTGGTGTCTCCCTATATGAACGCTGACCGAAAGATTGTCGGAGCTGTCGGGGTGATCGGCCCGACCCGCCTGAATTACGGGCGGATCGTGCCGATCGTTGATTACACCGCCCAGCTTGTCGGCCGAATATTGTCGGAGCGAACATAAAGGCCGCAGAAATGGCAGACCCGAAAAACGAAGAATTTCTTGACGACATCGAGGCCGAGGTTGCTCAAGACGATCTGTCGGTCATCGAGGACGAGGTCGAACTGAACTCGCCCGAAGAACAGATCGAGGTTCTGACGGCGCAGCGCGATGAAATGCGCGACCGCTTTATGCGCGCCCTGGCCGACGCCGAAAACACCCGAAAGCGCGGCGAGCGTGATCGGCGCGAGGCCGAGAAATACGGCGGGTCTCGTCTGGCCCGCGATTTGTTGCCGGCCTACGACGCCCTGACCCGGGCGCTGGATCTGGCCACCGATGAACAAAAGGCAAAACACGGCGCGTTTCTGCAAGGTGTCGAGCTGACCCTGCGCGAGCTGCAGAACGTGTTTGGCAAACACGGGATCGAAATTATTGAACCCCAAATAGGCGACAAGTTTGACCCCCAGATGCACCAGGCCATGTTCGAGGCACCTCTGCCTGACACCAAAGCCGGCGAGATTATTCAGGTAACGGCCGCGGGGTTCCTGTTGCACGACCGGCTGCTTAGGCCGGCGCAGGTTGGGGTGTCGTCGAACCCGAAAAAGTAAGGCTGGGTTGGCTTAGGTCGTGCTCTGATCCGAAAGCGCCTTGAGTTCGTAGACTAGATCGAGCGCGTCACGGGGCGTCAGCCCATCGGGAAATATTTCGGCGATCCGTTCCTCGACGCCGCTGATCCTTGGCGGGATCGGCGCGGCGCGCGCCGAAAACAACGGCAAATCGTCGATCAGCGTCGCACTTTTGGTCCCGCGGTCACTGGCCTCGAGTTGGGCCAGAATATCGCGGGCGCGCGCCACCACGCGCTCGGGCAGGCCCGCCAGTGCTGCAACCTGAACGCCGTATGACCGGTCCGCCGCCCCCTTGCGGACCTTGTGCAGAAACACAACCTCGCCCTGCCATTCTTTCACCGCGACCGTCGCGCAATCGGCCCGCTCAAGCGTGTCAGCCAGTGCCGTCAGCTCGTGATAATGGGTCGCGAAAAGCGCGCGACACCGATTGACCTCGTGCAGATGCTCGAATGTCGCCCAGGCGATCGACAGCCCGTCATAGGTCGCGGTGCCCCGACCGATCTCGTCCAAAATCACCAGCGCGCGATCGTCGGCCTGGTTCAGGATCGCTGCGGTCTCGACCATTTCGACCATGAATGTCGACCGCCCGCGCGCCAGGTCGTCCGCCGCCCCGACCCGGCTGAATATCTGGCTGACCGCACCGATATGTGCCCTGTCGGCAGGAACGTACGACCCCATTTGTGCCAGAATCGCGATCAGGGCGTTCTGGCGCAGAAAGGTCGACTTTCCGGCCATATTGGGCCCGGTCAAAAGCCAGACATCACCGGCGTCACCCCCTTACGCGCAATCGTTGGCGACAAATCCAGTTCCACCTTCGCGGGCAAGCGCGGTCTCGACCACCGGGTGGCGACCGGCGGTGATATCAAGCGCGCGACTGTCGTCCACAATTGGCCGCGACCAGACCTCGCCGCGCGCCAGATCGGCCAGAGCCGAGGACACGTCGATCACCGCAAGCGCTTCCGAGGCGGCCCCGATGTCCGCGAATTTAGCCAAAACCGCACGCGTTAGAGACTGATAATGAGCCAGCTCGATCGCAAGAGCGCGCCCGCCCGCGTTCAGAATTTCGGTCTCCATTTCACGCAAATCAATGGTCGTGAAGCGCATTGCGTTGGCAGTCGTCTGACGGTGGATAAACCTGTCGGACAGCGGCGGAGACAGCATTTTTTCGGCATGCTTTGCGGGGGTCTCGACAAAATAGCCCAACACATTGTTGTGTTTGACTTTCAGCGCGGTGATGCCGCTTTTCCTGGAATACTCGGCCTGCATGGCCGCAATCACCGAACGACCGTGATCACGCAGGTCGCGCGCGGTGTCCAGTTCGGCATCATATCCGGGCGCGATGAATCCACCGTCACGGGCCAAAAGCGGCGGGTCGGCCACCAAAGCGCTGTCAAGCTGGGCAATAAGATCATCCGATCCGGTCAAGGCTGGGCAATGGTCGGCCAGTTCGGTCGGCGGGTCTGCGCCCCTCAGGCCCGCATCCAGCGCCGCGGCCTGCGTCATGCCGTCACGCACCGCCGCCAGATCGCGGGGGCCGGCGCGGCCCAGCGAAATGCGCGCCATGGCGCGGTCCATATCCGGGATGCGGCGCAGAACTTGGCGCATTTCATCGGCCAGCGCGCGGTTTTCGAGCCAAAATGCCACCGTGTCGTGGCGGGCGCTGATTTTTGCGATGTCGCGGAGCGGCGCGGCAAGCCGGCGCTCCAAAAGCCGCGCACCGCCGGCGGTGACGGTACGGTCAATCACCGATATCAGCGTTCCCTCGCGCCCACCCGACAGCGCTTTGGCCAATTCCAGATTGCGCCGGGTTGCCGAGTCGATTTGAACTGCGGTGCCCGCATCCTCGCGCCGCGGCGGGCGCAAAATCGGCAAGTTGCCCTTTTGGGTCAGCTCCAGATAGTCGACAAGCCCCCCCCATCGCACCAAGTTCGGATCGGGTGAAGGCACCAAAGGCGTCCAGCGCCGCCACGCAAAAGAGCGCCTTCAACCGCCCTTCGCCGCGCGCGCTGTCAAAACTTGACGCAGCGCGCGGGGTCAGCGCAAGGTCAACATCAGACCCTATTTCTGCCAAATCATCCTCGACCTGCTGCGAGATCAGCAGTTCGCGCGGGACAAGCCGCGCCAGCTCAAACCCAAGACGATCTCGTGCGCAATCGGCGACGCGAAAAACCCCGGTCGATATATCGGCCCAGGCCAGCGCCCCCCGGCCCCGCACCTCGGTCCAGGCGGCCAAATAATTGTGGCGACGCGGCTCCAAAAGCGCGTCTTCGGTCAGGGTTCCGGGCGTCACCAGCCGGACAACCTCGCGGCGCACCACCGATTTTGAGCCGCGTTTCTTCGCCTCGGCCGGGTCTTCCATCTGCTCGCAGACCGCGACGCGAAACCCTTTGCGGATCAACGTCAGTAGATATGCCTCGGCGGCATGGACCGGAACGCCGCACATGGGAATGTCTGCGCCCAAGTGCTTGCCGCGCTTGGTCAGGGCAATGTCCAGCGCTGCCGCAGCGGCGCGAGCATCGTCAAAGAACATCTCGTAAAAGTCGCCCATCCGGTAAAACAGCACTGCTTCCGGATAATCGGCTTTGATCTGAAGAAACTGCGCCATCATCGGCGTGACAGCGGCATTAGCGACGTTCACATGCCTGACCCCTATATATGGTGGCCAGTTTACCCGTTCTGGGTAACAAACAAAAGCGATTTCGCGCGGTTAATGCTGGACAAACGGGGCCTCGTCACCCCAGAGCGCCAGGACTTTCTCGTCGCGCCGACAGCCAGCGCGATAGCGTTTGTATGCGTCGGTTTGCTTGATCCATCCGAATCGGGTCAGCACCCGGTTTTCGCCCAGGTAATAGTCCTGGTGATAATCCTCGGCCTCGTAAAATGCGCCCGCAGGTAGAATATCGGTGACGATCCGCTTGCTCAATGCGCGACCTGCGTCGCCCTTGGCGCGCCGCGCCGCGCGCTTTTCGTCTTCGCCATTGTAAAAGACCGCAGTGGCATAGCTTTGGCCCCGATCACAGAACTGGCCACCCGCGTCGGTCGGATCGATCGAGCGGAAGAACAGGTGAAGCAATCGGTCATAAGACACAACCGCGTCGTCATAGGTGATCTGAACGGCCTCAAAATGCCCGGTTCCGCCTTTCGAGACCTGTTTATAACCTGGGTTTTCCAGCGTCCCGCCGGTATAGCCCGAAACCGCCTCGGCGACGCCATTCACGCTTTCAAAATCGGATTCGACGCACCAGAAACAGCCACCCGCAAAGATCGCGGTTTTGGTTTCAGACAGGGCGGGCGCGGCGTGGGCGGTGATCAGGACCGCAAGAATCTTCAAGTGGCGCATTGGTGTCTCCTCGTTTCAGGGTGATGTGGTCGCTAACGGCGGCATCGCGCAAGGATTGTCATGGACTTTCACGCAAAGATGAGCAGATTTGAGCAATATCGCGAGGAGCGGGCGAAATGCGGATTGCCATGTGGTCGGGGCCCAGGAACCTGTCGACGGCGATGATGTATTCGTTTGCGGCGCGCGGCGATTGTGCGGTGTGGGACGAACCTTTTTACGGGGTCTATCTGGCCAGAACCGGTCTGGACCATCCGCTGCGCGACGAAATACTTGCCGCGTCCGAGACCAGCGCCGTTGTGGTCAACGCCCGGCTGTTAGGGCCAGCCCCGGATGGCAAGGCGCATTATTACCACAAGCATATGACCCAGCACATGCTGCCGGGGATGGACGTGTCCTTTGCCGCTGAATGTGTGAACGTCTTTCTGATCCGACACCCGGCGCGCGTGATCGCCAGTTATCACGCCAAGCGTGAAAGCCCGACCGAGGCCGATCTGGGGTTTCGGCGGCAGGTCGAACTTTTTGACCAGATTTCCCACTTGGCCGGCAAGCCGCCGCCGGTGCTGGATGCCGCCGAAATTCGCGCCAACCCGTCCACCGCGCTGCGCGCGCTTTGCGACGCGATCAGCCTGCCGTTTACCGAAAACATGCTGTCCTGGCCCGGCGGCGGCCACTCGGGCGATGGCGTCTGGGCCAAGCACTGGTACGCCGTCGCGCACGCCAGCACCGGTTTTGCCGGGGCCGAGGGCGCCTTGCCTGCCGTCCCGCACGACCTAGCAGGACTTTACGACAAAACCATGCCTGCCTACGAATATCTTGCCGCTCAGCGGCTATCGATCTAGGCGCCTGTTCCGTGCCGCCAACAGCTTTAGCCGCAGCGCGTTGAGCCGAATGAACCCCGTCGCGTCCTTCTGGTCGTAAGCGCCCGCGTCGTCCTCGAACGTCACATGCGCCTCGGAATAGAGGCTGTGGTCAGACCAACGGGCCACGGTACGTGCGAGACCCTTGTAAAGTTTCAGCCGAACACTGCCGGTCACATGGTTCTGGCTTTGGTCGATAAGGGCTTGCAGCATCTCGCGTTCTGGGCTGAACCAGAACCCGTTATAGATCAATTCGGCATATTTCGGCATCAGCTCGTCTTTCAGGTGCGCCGCCCCCCGGTCGAGCGTGATCGCCTCGATGCCGCGGTGCGCCTCGAGCAAGATCGTCCCACCGGGCGTTTCATAGATGCCGCGCGATTTCATGCCGACAAACCGACCCTCGACCAAGTCCAGCCGCCCGATGCCGTGCCGGCCACCCAGCTCGTTCAGGCGGGTCAGCAGCCCGGCAGGCGACAGGGTCGCACCGTCAATCGAAACAGCGTCGCCGCGTTCGAAACCGACCTCGACATATTCCGGCGTATCCGGCGCGTCCTCGGGATGCACGGTGCGCTGATAGACGTAATCGGGGGCCTCGTCGGCAGGGTTTTCCAGAACGTTGCCTTCGGACGACGTGTGCAAAAGGTTGGCATCGACCGAAAACGGCGCTTCGCCGCGCTTGTCCTTGGCAATGGGGATCTGGTTGGCTTCGGCGAATTCCAAAAGCTTGGTCCGGCTCGACAGATCCCATTCGCGCCAGGGCGCGATGACCTTGATGTCAGGGTTCAGCGCATAGGCGCTGAGTTCGAACCGAACTTGATCGTTGCCCTTGCCAGTCGCGCCATGGGCCACCGTGTCAGCGCCGGTTGCCGCAGCGATCTCGACCAGACGTTTGGAAATCAGCGGTCGCGCAATTGCTGTTCCCAACAGATAGAGGCCTTCATAGACCGCGTTGGCACGGAACATAGGGAAGACGAAATCGCGAACGAACTCTTCGCGCAGATCTTCGATAAAGATATTCTCGGGCTTGATGCCCAAAAGCTCGGCTTTGGCGCGCGCCGGCTCCAGTTCTTCGCCCTGGCCCAGATCGGCGGTGAAAGTTACAATTTCGCAGCCATATTCGGACTGCAACCACTTTAATATGATCGAAGTATCCAGACCGCCCGAATAGGCCAGCACGATTTTTTTCGGCTTGGACATCAAAAACACCCCCGGACTCGATTGGTCGGGGGGCGTTTATTTGGTTTTCAGGGTGCGGGCAAGCCAGGGCGGCGCGCCGCCACCTGATTATTCCTTGAACAGCGACCCTTCGTCGAGCCGCAAAAGCGTGACGAAATAATCCAGCGCCTCGCCTGAAGGGGGCTCATTGGGTGCTGCCGCCGCGGCGAGGTCAGTGTCCAATTTATGCTCGGCCGTGGCCCGGTCGTCGTAGAGGCTTTCCAATTCGCCCGCCGCCACATGTTCGGCGTCGAGACCCGCCGTTTCGTCGCCAGCAATCACGGCGGCATCGATGTCGAGCAGAATTTCCTCGGTCGAACGGGTCGTCTTAGTGTCGAAATTTTCCATATACGCGGCTTCCAGACCGGCGATCTGGTCACTCAGCTCTTGGTAGCCGACGCGCGTTTCGCGGTAGGTGGCGATCCGTCCGATCTGGCTGTCGGGGTGGGCGTGAAGGTAGGCCACGAGGCTGGCGCCGGCTGCGTTCAGATTCTTGATTTCGGCCGCGAACTTGCCGTTTCCGGGACGGATGCGCGGGGCAACAGGGGCCTGGGGCGCGTAGTTGGCGACACTGGCGGCCGTCGTCGGCTGGGCCGGGGCATTGCGGCGGCTGAGTATCCCAAGCAGGCCAAAGGCCGAGTTGTCAGCGCTGTTGCTTGCCGCTGCGCCGCTCTTATTGCCGCTGGTTTTCGAGCCCGAAGACTTTTCGGCACCTGTTTCGCTTTGTCCGTTTGCGATTGCCACGACCGTCGTCGCAAGTGTGACAGCGGCCGACATTGATACCGTTGCAAAAGCGCCGAGCAAGACGCTTACAGTGCCGGCCCGCAGCGTTGCCATTGCCATTTTCACGTACCTTTCCTGACCGCCGGATTGCGGACCGCCCAGGCAAAGGGTTAATCGCGCAAGGCGGCGAAAAAGTGTCCGGTATGTGGTACAGGATTGAACGGAGTAGAAAATTTCAACTGATTGTTTACGAAGCGCGTCCAGTGAGCGAAATTGTCCCTGGCGTTGTTTCCAATCCATGGTCCGCAGCGGCCGCAAAAAATGTTTTCTTTGAGGAATCGTACCCATCGAGCGCGGCCGTTACGTTGACCGAGCTCGAGTTTCCGGCCGCTGACGCAACCTCGGCAGCCAAACAAATAGCGGCAAAGTCCCGGAATCCAAGGTTCAGGGCACTGCCTTTCAGAAAGTGGAAATCGTCTTCGAAGGTTGCCGGGTCGGGCGCGTCTCGCAAGCGTTTCAGCACCCCCTCGACCTCGTCCATGAAAAGCTCGACCACCTCGTCAAAGTCTTCTGCGCCGACTTCTTCGCGCAGCTCGATCACGCGATCCCAATCAATCATCTGCCTGCTCCACCGTGCTCTGCGGGAAATTATGCGGCAGAGGGTTAACGAACCCGAAATTTATCGGCGGCTGACTCGTCCAATTTTACCCTTCACCGGCGTTTAAGACTTAGCTGGCACCTCAGTGTCACGCAAAGGACGCATCATGCAGATCGACCGGAAAATCGTTGCGGCGGGGGCGGATGACCCAAAGGCCGCGACCGGCGCGGGCACGGTGCTGGTCGTTGACGACAGCCGGTTGCAACGGCGCATTCTGTCGTCGCTTTTGAAGCGCGGCGGTCACCGGGTTATCGAAGCGGAATCGGGCACCGAAGCCCTGGCGGTGCTCAACGTCGAAAGCGTCGAATTTGTGCTTTCGGACTGGATGATGCCGGGCATGACCGGGCTGGAATTGTGCCGGGCCTTTCGCGAAATGGAGCGCGAGGATTATTCGTATTTCATCCTGCTCACCTCAAAAAGCGAAAAGGGCGAGATTGCCCAGGGCCTTAATGCGGGCGCGGATGATTTCCTGACCAAGCCGGTGAATGCCGATGAATTGCGAGCCCGAATCACAGCCGGACAGCGCATTTTGGACATGCAGGCCGAGTTGCAGAAAAAGAACCAACTGGTGCAGTCGACCCTGACCGAACTTCAAGCACTTTACGACGCGATCGACCGCGATCTTATCGAGGCGCGCAAGTTGCAGCATTCGCTGATCCGCGAGCCGTTTCAGGCGCTTGCGGCAGGAGACGTTTCGCTTTTCCTGCGGTCTAGCGGCCGGGTTGGCGGCGATCTGGTTGGCAGTTATCCAATCGGTGACCGGCGGCTGGGACTTTATTCGATTGACGTATCTGGCCATGGCATTGCCGCGGCGCTGATGACCGCGCGGCTGGCGGGGTTTCTGTCGTCGTCGACGCCAGCGCAAAATGTGGGTCTAAAGCGGACCAAAACTGGATATATCGGGCTGCCCCCACGCGAAGTTGTGCGCAAGCTCAACCGCCTGGTGCTGGAAGAGATCGAAACCGAGCATTACTTTACCATCAATCTGGCCGAGATTGATCTGACATCCGGCGCCGTCAAGCTGTGTCAAGCCGGGCACCCGCATCCGGCAATACAGCGCGCCGATGGTTCGGTTGAGTTTGCGGGCAAGGGCGGGCTGCCGGTCGGGTTGTTCGCCGAGGCTGCCTATGAGGAAACCAAACTGCGTCTGACCCCGGGCGACCGGTTGTTGCTCTATTCGGACGGGGTGACCGAATGCGCCAACCCCAAAGAAGAGCTGTTTGACGAAGACGGGCTGGAGGCCCTGCTGGCGCAGGCCGTGGAAAAACGGGGTCCGGCGTTTTTTGATCTGATGATGGCGCGCCTGACCGAATTTGCCGAGGGCGCGGACTTTGGCGATGACATCTCGGCGGCGATGTTCGAATTCAAAGCTTAGGCGGCCCGAACTCTCCGGCCAGCCAACGTTCCAGAAATCCGACATTGCCGGGGCAGGCCAGCGCTTTCAGCGCAAATTCAGGCGTGGCCCAAATCGCAGTATGTCCGGCTTCGGTCGGGGGACCGGCGGGGCGGGCCGGCACGGCTAGATAAACGTGACAGACCTTTTCGGCCCAAAGGTCGTATTCCGGCATATATGCAAACCGCCGGTACGCCCCCAGGCGTCGCGCGTGGGTCACGTGCCAGCCGGTTTCTTCGATGATCTCACGATATAGCGCCGGCAACGCCGGTTCGCCGGGATCGATGCCGCCTCCAGGAAGCTGGATTTCGGGCTCGGGCTCGGCCTGGTGGGTCAGCAATAGCTGTCCGTCGCGCGGCAGGATCGCATAGATGCCGGGGCGGTAGGTATAGCGCCGCTGAACATCTCTTTGGTCGCCGTATCTTCGCATGCCCGCCCCTTGGCGCTGCCGTTGTAGTGCTTATCTAGGCGCGGTATGCCAACCCGAACCGCGCAAGAAAACCCCCCCGAGGCGTCGCAGATGTCGAAAAGCAGTCAGATCGCCTGGGACGATACGGTTCTGCCGTTTCAACTGGATCAGTCCAACGTGCGGGGGCGCGTGGCGCGGTTGGACGGCGTGCTCGACCGGGTTCTGGCGCAACACGCTTATCCGCCCGCCATCGAGGCGCTGGTGGCCGAGATGTGTCTGTTGACCGCCCTGATCGGCCACACGATCAAGTTGCGGTGGAAGCTGTCGTTGCAGGTGCGCGGCGACGGGCCGGTGCGGCTGATTTCGACCGACTATTTTGCCCCCACCGAGCAGGGTGAACCGGCGCGTATCCGCGCCTATGCCAGCTTTGACGCGGGTCAGATGACCGGGTCGCCGCCGTTTTCGCTGATCGGGGCGGGGTATTTTGCGATACTCATTGATCAGGGCCCGGATATGAAGCCTTATCAGGGCATTACCCCCATTGCTGGTGGATCGCTGGGATCTTGTGCCGAGACCTATTTCGCCCAATCCGAACAACTGCCCACCCGGTTTCAGCTGAGCTTTGGCCGTTCAACGCTGCACGGCGAAGGCGAGTCCTGGCGCGCCGGAGGCATAATGTTGCAGATGATGCCTGCGGCCGCGCCGCATGTCACCGGCGAAGGTGGCAGCGGTGACGGCGGGCTGCTGGTGGCGGCCGATATTCTGGATGAGACGCAGGGCGAAGACTGGTCGCGCGCCAACATCCTTTTGGACACGGTCGAGGATCTCGAACTGATCGGCCCGACCGTGCAGCCGACTGAATTGCTGACCCGGCTTTTTCACCAGGAAACGCCGCGCGTGTACATGCCACAGTCAGTGCGGTTCGGCTGTACCTGTTCGGACGAAAAGGTCCGCCAAAGTCTGGCGGTTTATTCGGCCAAGGAAATAGACACGATGACCACAGACGGTGGCATCGTCACCGCCGATTGTCAGTTTTGCGGCGCGCATTATGAATTTGACCCGGCGACGCTGGGACCCGGGACCAGGGCCGAGCCGGATGTTTGACCGGGTTCAGGCGGCGCTGCGGGCCGGCGGCGCGGGGTCGTCGGACTTCGATCTCAACCCCGGCGCCGGCCCCGGCCCGGGTCGCGAACTGCGGGCGGCTGCGGTGCTTTTGCCGCTGATCGAACGGCCCGGCGGCGTGCATCTGGTGCTGACCAAACGGTCATCGCGCCTGAAACACCATCCGGGCCAGATTTCATTTCCCGGCGGCAAGGTCGATACAGGCGACGCCGACGTTATCGCAGCGGCGCTGCGCGAAGCCCATGAAGAGATTGGTCTGCCGTCCGACGCGGTTGACGTGATGGGCCAGCTTGCCCCGCACGAGACCGTCACCAGTTTCACGGTGACGCCCGTGGTGGGCCGCATCACGCGCGCCTTTGCGCCGATCGCCGAAGCTGGCGAGGTGGCCGAAATATTCGAGGTGCCGCTGGCCCATGTCACCGATCCGGCGCGGTTTTCGGTTCAGGGCCGCATGTGGCAGGGTCGACGGCGATATTATTACACGGTACCCTACGGGCCCTACTATATCTGGGGCGCGACCGCCCGCATTCTGCGTGGATTGGCCGACCGAATGGCATGACCCGAACGATAACAGGTGAATGGTTGAGCGACCCCGGCG
The DNA here is from genome assembly GCA_047518005.1 of Brevirhabdus sp. Classification (GTDB taxonomy): domain Bacteria; phylum Pseudomonadota; class Alphaproteobacteria; order Rhodobacterales; family Rhodobacteraceae; genus JAKZRT01. Next base: position 40,062 of record JAKZRT010000150.1, on the reverse strand, counting down.
TGGCCGGGATCATGGCGATGCTGAACCGCGCCGGTTATCACGCCTGGTTCGTGGGCGGTTGCGTGCGCGACGCGATTCTTGGACTTCAGGTAGGTGACATTGACGTTGCCACCGACGCGCGCCCCGATCAAGTTCTCGCACTTGCCGCAGCGCAAGGCGTCAAGGCGGTGCCGACCGGGCTCGCGCATGGCACCGTGACACTAGTCGCGGGCCGGGTGGTCGAAGTGACGACGCTGCGCCGCGACGTCGCCACCGACGGACGTCGCGCAGTGGTCGAATTTTCCAGCGATATGGACGCAGACGCGGCGCGGCGCGATCTGACCATCAACGCGCTTTACGCCTATCCCGACGGCGTGGTTCACGACCCGATGGGCGGCTACGACGATCTGATGGCGCGGCGAATTCGCTTTATCGGTGATGCGGGTCACCGCATCCGCGAAGATTATCTGCGCAGCCTCAGGTTTTTCCGGTTTTATGCCTGGTACGGCGACCCGGATCATGGGCCAGACCCCGACGCTCTGGCCGCAATTTCGGCCAATCTGGACGGATTAGAGACTGTTTCGCGCGAAAGGGTCGGCGCAGAGATCAAGAAACTTCTGACCGCACCCGACCCTGCGCGGGCCACTGCGGCAATGGCGCAGACCGGTGTTTTATCGCTGATTTTGCCGGGGGCTGACGCCTATTGTCTGGCACTGCTGGTGCATTTTGAGGGTCAGGCCGGTGCCGGCCCGGCGCCGATCCGGCGTCTGGCGGTTCTTGGTGGTTCGGTCACCACCAAGTCCCTGCGGCTCAGCCGGGCCGAAGCTGCAAGTCTGGACGCGATCCGAACCGCCGCAGCGCAGCGCGATCCACCTTCGGCGCTGGGCTACCGGTTGGGTGGCGACCTGGCGCTGGACGCGGTTCTGGCGCGGGCGGCGCTGACCGGGACGGCACCACCTGGCACCGCGCCGGCCGATATCGCCCGCGGGGCGGCGGCGAAATTTCCCATCAAGGCGCGCGATCTGGCTCCGCTCGAAGGGCCGGCGCTTGGCAAACGGCTGAAAGCGCTCGAGGACCGCTGGACCGCCTCGGATTTCAAGCTTGCGCGCGCGGCGCTTCTGGCTTGACCGTCTGACGGCTGCACGGCACACCCTCCAGATGCCATCCGAAAACTTGATCGCCCTTTTCGCAATCGCGGCAACAGCAGCCTTCACGCCCGGGCCCAACAATGCATTGGCCGCCACTTCCGGTGCCATCCACGGCGTAATGCGCACCATGCCGCATATCATGGGCATCGTGATCGGGTTTCCGGTAATGATTTTTCTGGTCGGCCTGTTTCTGGGCGAGATATTCCAGCAAAGTCCGGTTTTGCGCCAAACCCTGCGCTATCTGGGCGCAGGGGTGCTGTTGTGGATGGCCTAGCGCACGGCGACGGCGGGCGGGTCCGGCAAGGCGGAAAGTCGTCGGCCATTTACCTTTGTGCAATCGGCTGCCTTTCAGAGGGTCAACCCCAAGCGTTGGGCCTTTGCCATCGGGGTCACGGCACAGTTCGTGTCGCCCGATGCGCCCATTCGCACCGCGCTGATTTGCGCGCTGGTTTTTGCGCTGGCAGGCGCTGGCTCGGCAATGTCGTGGACCCTGGCCGGTCAGGCGCTGACCCGGTGGCTGAATTCGGAAATTCGGCGGCGCGCCTTCAACTATTCGATGGCGGCGCTTTTGGCGCTGAGCGTCGTGGTCTTGTTCATCGGCTGATTGCTTCGGCCAAAGCGGTTTTCCTTTGGTCAAAGCAGGCGTATACCGGGCGGACTGTCCCGCTTTTTCATGACGAACACGCACATGTTCCGGCGATTTGAAAATATGGTCGATCCCTTCGTCGAATACGACGAAGTTGACGCACCGCCCCGGCGGCTGTGGCCTTTCATGCTGGACTATTCGCGGCCGTTCTACCGGATTTTCGCAATTGCGACAGGGCTTTCGATTGTTGTCGCGGCCATCGAGATCGGGCTTTTGTGGTACCTGGGCCGGATCGTTGACTTGCTGGCATCGACCGGCCCGGCCGCGTTCTGGCAAGCCCATGGGGCCGAGCTGATTGCGGTGGCAGCCTTTATCCTGCTCGTTCGTCCGCTGATCCAGGCGCTGGATGTGCTGTTTCTCAACAACGCCCTGATGCCGAACTATGGTACGCTGTTTCGCTGGCGGGCGCACCGGCATGTTCTGCGCCAGTCGGTCGGGTGGTTTGAGAATGATTTTGCCGGACGCATCGCCAACCGGATCATGCAAACGCCCCCGGCAGCGGGCGAAGCGGTGTTTCACGTCTTTGATGCCATAACCTATGCGCTGGCCTATATCGTCGGCGCGGCGATCCTTCTCACCGATGCCGACCCCAGGCTTTTGTTGCCGATGCTGGTGTGGTTCGCGCTTTACATGGTGCTGGTCCGCTGGACCGTTGCCCGTGTCGGTCCGGCCTCGAAGGCCGCCAGCGATGCCCGCAGCGAAGTCACCGGCCGCGTGGTCGATAGCTATACCAACATCCACTCGGTCAAGCTTTTTGCCCACCATGACACTGAACTTGGGTATGCGCGCGAGGCCATCGAAAACACCAGGCGTACCTTCGCCGCCGAGATGCGGATCTACACGATCATGGACGTGTCGCTGGTGGTCTTGAACGGAATTCTGATGGTCGGCGTGGTCGGTTGGGCGATCTGGCTGTGGACGGGTGGAACTGCAAGTATCGGGGTCGTGGCCACCGCCGCGGCACTGACGCTGCGGTTGGGGGCGATGACCGGCTGGATCATGTGGGCGCTGACCACGTTTTTCCGGTCGCTGGGGATTGTCGCCGAAGGGATGGAGACCATCGCACAGCCGCTGACGTTGGTCGACGCGCCGGGTGCCAAACCGCTGCGGCTGGACCAGGGGCGGATCGAACTGGTTGGGCTGACCCACCATTATGGCCGCCCGTCCGGCGGGCTCGAAGACGTGACAACCACAATTCTGCCCGGCGAAAAGGTCGGTCTGGTCGGGCGGTCGGGGGCCGGAAAATCGACCCTTGTCAAGCTCTTGTTGCGGTTTTACGACGCCGAGCGCGGGCGCATCGACATTGACGGCCAGGACATCGCCCATGTGACCCAGGACAGCCTGCGGTCGGTTATCGGCATGGTTCAGCAGGACAGCGCGCTTTTACACCGGTCGATTCGCGACAACATCCTTTATGGTCGACCCGAAGCCACCGAGGCCGAGATTATCGCGGCGGCCCACCGCGCCGAGGCGCATGACTTTATCCTTGATCTGCAAGACCCCCAGCGCCGTGTTGGGTACGACGCCAATGTTGGCGAGCGCGGCGTGAAACTCAGCGGCGGCCAGCGACAGCGTATCACGCTGGCGCGGGTCATTTTGAAGGACGCGCCGATTCTGGTTCTGGACGAGGCGACAAGTGCGCTCGATAGCGAAGTCGAGGCGGCGATCCAGGACACGCTTTACGGCATGATGGCGGGCAAGACGGTGATCGCCATCGCCCACCGCCTGTCGACGATTGCGCATATGGACCGGATTCTGGTGCTGGATCAGGGCCGGATTGTGGAACAGGGTACCCACGATGTCCTGTTGCGCCAACGCGGGCTTTATGCGCGGTTTTGGGAGCGGCAGTCGGGCGGCTTTCTGCGCACCGACCAGCCGATCCACGAGGCGGCGCAATGATTTTCGAACGCTGGGTCAGCCGATTTGCCGGAATGATCGACCCCGAGCGGCCCGCCGGCGGCCCGCCGCCAAATACCCTGCGGCTTTTTTTCGGGTGGAGCCTGGCCGGTACCTGGCCGGTGATCTGGCTGGCAACGCTGGGCTATACCATCGCGGGCATAACCGAAGCACTCATCTTCCTGCTTTTGGGTCAGGTAATCGACGCGACCACCGCCGGTCCCCCCGGCTTTTGGTCGCGACACGCGGTTTTGCTGTTGGGCTCGGCCGCGCTTTTGCTGATGCTGCGGCCGCTGGCCTTTGGCCTTTCGTCGGCGCTCCAGTCGATTGCGCTGGCGCCAAATCTGTTCAATCAGGTGCTGATCCGCCTAAATAGACACACTTTGGGGCAGGCGGTCACCTTCTTTGACAATGATTTCGCCGGGCGTATCTCGCAAAAGCAGATGCAGACTGCGCGCGGCGTTACCGATGTTGCCGCCGAAGTGATCAACGCTGGTGTCTTTGCCACCACAACGACATTTGCCATGGTCGCGATGGCCGGGCTGATTGACCCCGGTATGATGGTGATTTTTCTGGCCTGGGTCGTGGCCTATGCGATGATCCTGCGTTATTTCCTGCCGCGTATCCGGGTGCGCGCCAAGACGCGCGCCGGGGCGCGGGCGCTGGTCACCGGGCAGATTGTCGATGCGTTGACCAACATCAAAACCGTCAAACTGTTCGCCCACGACGCCTTCGAGGACCGCGCCGCGTTGAATGCGGTGGCCAATCTTCGCACCGCCGCCACCCATTGGGCCGGGCTGGCGGTGCTGTTTCGCTTTACCCTGATCCTCTTTGCCGGTGCCCTGCCCGTTTGCCTGATCGGCTTTGGGCTGATGCGATGGTCGGCGGGCGCGGTCAGCGCGGGCGAGCTGGCGGCGGTCGGCGCGATGTCGATCCGCCTGGCCCAGATGACCGGCTGGGTCAGTTGGACGCTGATGAACATCTACGCCTCGATCGGCGAGATCGAGGACGGCATTCGCACCCTCAGCCCCAGCCATGCCCTGACCGATGCGGCCAATGCTGCTGATCTGCCCGATGGCCCGCCTTCGGTGGCCTTCGAGGGCGTTACATTTGCCTATGGACGCAGGACCGGGGGCGTCACCGACATCAGTCTTGCCGTCGCGCCAGGCGAAAAGCTTGCCATTGTCGGCGCCTCGGGGGCCGGAAAGTCGACCCTGGTCGCCCTGATGCTGCGACTTTACGACGCCGAGGCGGGCGTGGTGCAGGTGGCCGGTCGCGACGTGCGCGCGGTCACCCAAAACAGCCTGCGCAACCGGATCGGCATGGTTACCCAGGAAACCGCCATGTTCAACCGGTCGGCGCGCGATAATGTGGCCTATGGGCGACCCGGGGCCAGCACAGCGGAAATAGTCGCGGCGGCCAGGCGGGCGCGGGCACATGAATTTATTCTCGATCTGGTCGATCACAACGGACGCAGCGGTTATGATGCGCATCTGGGCGAGCGCGGCGTGAAACTCAGCGGCGGCCAGCGCCAGCGCATCGCCCTGGCGCGCGCAATATTGAAGGATGCACCGATTCTGGTTCTCGACGAAGCCACCAGCGCGCTGGACAGCGAGGTCGAGGCCGAAATCCAGGCCGCTCTGGCCGAGGTGATGAGCGGCAAAACCGTCGTGGCCATCGCCCACCGTCTGTCGACGATTGCGCGTATGGACCGGATCGCGGTGCTGGATCAGGGCCGCATCGTGGAGGAAGGCACCCATGCGGCGCTGATTGCGCGAGGCGGGCTTTATGCGCGGTTCTGGAATCGCCAGTCGGGCGGCTTCATCGGGTTGACCGAGGCCGCGGAATAGTATGTTTTGGCCGAATTAGACACTGAATTTAACGCACGGTTGACGATAGAACGGCTCGGACTTCGGGGCGATGGTGTGGCCGCTGGACCGGTCTACGCGACCGGTACGTTGCCCGCAGAGGTGGTGACCGGCGCCCAAAGCGGCGACCGTATCGACCGGCCAAAGATCATCACGCCGTCACCGCAAAGGGTCCGCCCGCCCTGCCCGCATGCCGGTACCTGCGGTGGCTGCGCGCTGCAGCATGCGTCTGACGCCTTTGTGGCAGACTGGAAAATCAGCGTCGTGCGGGACCAGTTAAGCCGCGCCGGACTTGCCGCGCCGATGCGCCCGATCAGAACTTCGCCCGAAAAGTCGCGCATTCGGGCGACGCTGGCGGGCAAGCGCACAAAATCGGGCGCGATAGTCGGCTTTCACGGGCGCGCCTCGACGGTGGTGGTTGAAACCCCCGATTGCCGGGTTCTTCACCCGGCCCTGACCGCCTGCCGACCATTTCTGGCCGAGATCGTCCAATGCGGTGCAACCCGGCGGGGCGAGCTGGCGTTTGCGCTGACGAAGACGGACAGCGGTATCGATGTGGCGGTTTCGGGCGGGCGCGATGGGGATCGCGCGCTTATCACGGCACTGGTCGCCATTGCCGAACGCGGTGATTTCGCGCGGATTTCCTGGAATGGCCAGGTTGTCGCCGCGCGTCGTCCGGTTTTTGTAGGCATGGGTGCGGCTATAGTGCCCTTGCCACCCGGTGCGTTTTAGCAGGCCACCCGCCAGGGCGCGGCGGCGCTGGTTGAGGCGGTGCTCGAGGCCACAGACGGTGCCAAGTCGGTCGTTGACCTCTTTTCGGGCGTCGGCACATTCGCCCTGCCCATGGCCCGGCTCGCACAGGTCCACGCTGTCGATAGCGACCCCGAACTGCTGGCCGCGCTCGACGCAGGCTGGCGCGGTGGCACGGGTTTGCGCAGGGTGACGACTGAAGCGCGCCACCTGTACCGGCGTCCGCTGGAAGCAGATGAACTGACCAGATTTGATGCTGCGGTTATCGATCCGCCACGGGCCGGTGCGGCTGCGCAGATCGATCAGCTATGTGGGTCTAAACCCGCAAAAATTGCCTATACTTCCTGCAATTCAGTCACTTTTGCGCGCGATGCGCGGGCGTTGAGCGACGCCGGATTTGGCCTCGATTGGGTGCAGGTGGTCGACCAGTTTCGCTGGTCGCCGCATATCGAACTCGTCGGCGCATTTTCGCGGTAAAGCCCCCCACCAGCGCGAAAATTATTGTCTATTAACCGTGCTGCGCGATAGTCTTGACGAAAGACCCCAAAACCAGGGGCGGGCAGACATGACCAACCGCAGGCAATTTTTGACATTCGCCGGGATGACGGTGCTGGGCGGCTGCGCCGCGCAGACCGACATGTCGCGCCTTTACGCCGGGCCGAAAGTTAAGTCGGTCCAGGTGCAAAAAGGCGCGCGCGTGCTTTTGCTTTTGAATGACGGCGAAATTCTGCGGGCCTACAAAATAGACCTTGGGTTCGCCCCCGCTGGCAGTAAAGAATTCGAGGGCGACGGGCGAACGCCCGAAGGGCGCTATACCATTGACCGCCGCAACCCCGAGAGCGATTTCTTTTTGTCGCTGGGAATATCGTATCCAAACCGCGCCGACATTGCTGCAGCTCGGGCCGCAGGCCGTGACCCTGGCGGTGACATATTCATTCATGGGCAGATGCCGCGCTTTGCGCGCCGGGCCCTGTCGCGCGACTGGACCGCAGGCTGTATCGCGGTGGATAACAGCGAGATGCGCGAGATTTACTGGATGGTTCCGGTCGGTACGCCGATTACCATCTATGCCTGAGTGCCCAGGGTCATGACCCACCAGAGCTTGCCCGAGCGTTCCTGAAACCAGGCGAATCCGATGTGGGTGACGCGTTGGTCCAGGATAACCCCGCGCGTGTCCTTGCGGTCCATCCAGGCGGCCAGGGTCTCAAGCTCGGTCTCGTAGGTTTCCGAAATGGTCTCGCCCAGAAACACCCCCGCAAACCCGGCGCGCGCGGCCCGGTCAATTGGCGACGACCCATCCGACCCGAAATGCCAGGGCCGGTTTTGCACCGACATGTCGCGCGCGTGGGTGGCGGCCGAGGCGGTCAGTTCGGCGCTGAGCGCAACCGGCGATGCGCGAACCGCCTGGCGCAAGGCGTTGACACTGTCCAGCATCCGAAACTGTACCGTACCCTGGTCGGCCCTGCCAATCCAATAGACACGCTGTGCATTGGCGCTGCCCAAAGGCGCATCGCAGGCGGTCAGCGCCAGCATTAAAACCAAAAAACCGAAAATTTTAGATGACATTCTGCCTGCTCGGACCGTTTGTTTGCATTTTCCTAGCCGCATTGCTGTGTCGTGGCAAACGCATTGGCTCAAACAATCAGCAATTTGACGCTCTAGTGATTTGTTGAAACGCTCCTTTGCGGCTAGAAGAACCGCGCGAGGTTAATAATCGGGTAAATCAATGGACAGACGCAGGTTTCTGGGGGCAGGGGCGGCGACCGTTTTTGGCGCGCCGGTCTGGTCGGCAAACGACGGCACGACCGAGTTTGAGGGCGAGCCGCGCCAGATGGTGCCGCGCAACATCTCGAGCTTTCGCGCGCTAGAATGGCAGCCCTATTTCGACAATCTGCGGCGCGGCGCGATTCTGGCCGACACGACCTCGCGCGCGGTGCATTACTGGTCGGAAGACGAAAGCATCTATCGCCTTTATCCCAGCTCGGTGCCGGTCAGCGATGATCTGACCCGGCGCGGCCGGACCAAAGTTGTCCGCAAAGTGCTGGGCCCGACCTGGGCCCCCACGCCAGCGATGAAAATCCGCAACCCGGACTGGCCTGATTTTGTCGAGGCAGGGCCAGAGAACCCCTTGGGAACGCACGCGCTTTACCTGTCGTGGCAGTTCTACCGCATCCACGGAACCCACGACACGCGCAAGATCGGGCGTCGGTCTTCGAACGGCTGTATCGGGCTTTACAACCGCCACATCGCCGAACTTTTCGACTTTGTCCAGGTCGGCACGCAGGTGCTGTTGGTCTAAAACTTCAGATCCAACCGGCCAGATTGTCCCGTACAACCGCGCCAAGCGCCGCGATATGCGCGTCGCTGTCGTTGAGACACGGGATATAAGTGAACGTCTCGCCGCCCGCGCCCAGAAACGCCGCACGAATTTCGTGGTCGATCTCTTCCAGCGTCTCGAGGCAATCGGCCGAAAACGCGGGCGCGATGACGGCGATTTTTTTCAGGCCCTCGTCGCGGGCCAGGCGCACAACTTCGTTGATCGTATAAGGCTTCAGCCATTCCTCGGGCCCGAATCGCGACTGGAATGTTGTGATCACACGATCGGTGCCCCATCCCAGCGTCTCGCGCAAAAGCCGCGTCGTTTTATGGCAGTGGCAATGATAGGGGTCGCCCTGCGCCAGGTAACGCTCGGGCAAACCGTGGTACGAGCACACCACAAGGTCGGGCCGGGCGTGGGCCGCGTCCAAGGCGCGCTCGACCGAAGCCGCCAGCGCCGCGATATATTCGGCCCGATCGAAATAGGCGGGCACGGTACGCATCGCCGGGGCCCATTTCAACTCACCAAGGGCGGCGAAAAACGCGTCATTGGCGGTCGCGGTGGTGGCACCGGCGTATTGCGGGTAAAGCGGGAAGAACAGCATCCGATCGCACCCCGCCACCACCATTTCCCGAACTTTCGACCCGATTGACGGGTTGCCATAGCGCATGGCGAAATCGACCATGATCCTATCGCCAAATTCCGCTCCCAGTGCTGCCCCGAACTTGGCGGTTTGCGCCTTGGTGATGGTCATCAGCGGACTTTCACCGGCCTCGTGGTTCCAGACTTTCTTGTAAGCCTTTCCAGATGTGAAAGGGCGGCGCGACAGGACGATGGCTTGCAAAACTGGCTGCCACTTCCAGGCCGGATAATCGATCACCCGCTTGTCCGACAGAAACTCGGACAGATACCGGCGCATCGACCAGTAATCATAGCCATCGGGGGTGCCCAGATTGGCAAGCAGGACACCGATCTTGGGGTCGGGAAACGCAGGGTGATTGGGCGGCTTGATCATGGGTTTCAAGCCTTATTAGGGTCTATTTCAGCGGTGCCCAGCGCGTCGGCAAGCCGCGCTTGCGCCGATCCGGGCCGCAGCGGCTTGGGCTGGTTCGGACCCGGGGCCCAGCCGGTCAGAAAAATCATTTCGAACGTGGCTGTGATGCGCCCGTCGCGACCCGGAAATCTTTGGGCATAAATCGTCTGGGCCCTCTCAAAAAGCGCCCGATTGCTGAACCGGCGCAAACGACCGGTCAGCACATTGGTTTCGCCCATCGCGCGCAGATCGCGGGCCAGATGGGCAAGGTCGCTGTATTCGGCCGATGTGGTCAACGCGTCGGCCACCGGCAGAGCAAAGCCGGCGCGTTGCAACAGCGCGCCCAGATCGCGAATTTCGCCCATTGGCGCCACGCGGGGCGACAGCCCGCCTGTCAGCGCGGTTTCGGCCTCGGCCAGTGCCGCGCGCAGCTCGTGGAGGGTCTGGCCGCCAAAAAGCACCGCGATGCACAAGCCATCGGGGCGCAACGCGCGCCGACACTGGATCAACTGGCCAACCGGATCAGCCGACCAATGCAGCGCCAGAGCGTGGATGGTCAAGTCATATCGCCCGCGCGCCAGGTCCAGAACCTCGGCATCGGCGACCACCTGGCCAAATTCATCCCAGATCTTCGAAAACGGCGCGACAACGGCGGCGTGCGTAAAGGGTCTGTTAACTTCTTTCAGCCTCTCTCTGATCTCAGTCGCTGCCGCTTCGTGCAGGAACAGCGCTGGCGCGCGCGCAGCGCGGGCGCGGTGCCGGTCCAAGGCGCGACGGTCAATCAAGTCGGGGGGCAGGTCTGTCATCGGCTCCTCAATACTCGGGTTTCTAACCGGCTGGACGGGCAATGCAAAGCGCGCTGCGACTGATCTACCCCACGCAATGTCTGGCCTGCGAAACGCTGGTCGAGGGCGCTTTTGGGCTGTGCGCGGGCTGTTGGGGCGACATCACTTTTATCGACGGCGCGGCCTGCCTGACCTGCGGGGTTCCGCTTTTGGGCGAGGCACCGGGCGACGAGGCGGCGCTGTGCGATGAGTGCATCGTCACGCCCCGGCCCTGGGAAACCGGCGCGGCGGCGCTTCTTTATGACCGGACCGGACGCCGCCTGGTGTTGGCCCTAAAACATGGTGACCGGCATGATCTGGTGGCGCCAATGGCGCGGTGGATGGTCAGCCGTCTGCGGGCCGGCACCGGTAGCGGCGACATGGTGGTGCCGGTTCCTGCGCATTGGACCCGTTTGCTCCGGCGGCGATACAATCAGTCGGCCTTGCTGGCGCGCGCAGTGGCGCAGTTGACCGGGGCGACCTGGTGCGCCGACGCGCTGGTCCGGGTGCGGGCGACAAAACCGCAAGAGGGGATGAGTTTTGCCGACCGGTTCGCGATGCAGGCCGGGGCAATCGTCCCGCACCCTCGGCGCGGGCAGCGGCTGTCGGGCCGCCGGGTTCTGATCGTCGACGATGTGATGACCTCGGGCGCGACGTTGGCCTCGGCTGCCGGGGCGGCGGCGCGGGCCGGTGCGGCGCGCGTGGACACGGTTACGTTAGCGCGCGTTGCGAAGGATTTCTAAGCGCCCTATATCGTTCCGACACCAGAGCGAACACCGGTCCGATGAAGAACGTAGAGATTTATACGACGCCCTTTTGCGGCTATTGCCATGCGGCCAAACGGTTGTTGTCCCAAAAAGGTGTGAGTTTTTCCGAGATCGACCTGAGCCGCCAACCGGCCCGCCGGTCCGAGATGATGGGCCGTTCGGGTGGCCGTCACACGGTGCCGCAGATCTTTGTCGGGCGCGACCACCTGGGCGGCTTTGACGAACTTGCAACACTTGAACGGGCCGGGCGGCTGGACCCGCTTTTGGCCAACTGACCATGCGCGCGGCCCTGGTTCAGTTGTGCAGTTCGGACGATCCGGTGGAAAATCTGGGTGCCGTCACAAAGCTGGCCGAGGCTGCGGTGCGCGACGGCGCGGAATTTGTGCTGACACCCGAAGTGACCAATTGCGTATCGCTGGACCGAAAACACCAGCGCAAGGTGCTGACCACCGAAGCGGCTGATCCGGTGCTGGCGGGGCTGCGCGATCTGGCGGGCAAACGCGGCATCTGGCTGTTGGCGGGATCGCTGGCGCTGCAATCGGGTGATCCCGACGGGCGCTTTGCCAACCGGTCAATCCTGATCGGTCCATCGGGCGAAATCAGGGCGCGATACGACAAGATCCACATGTTTGACGTCGAAGTCAGCGCGTCCGAGACCTACCGCGAAAGCGCAGGTTACCGACCCGGGGGCGCGGCGATCGTGTCGGCGATGCCCTTTGGCCCTTTGGGGATGACGATCTGCTATGATCTCAGGTTCCCCGGGCTTTACCGCCGTCTGGCCAACGCCGGTGCCGCAGTGATCGCCGTGCCGTCGGCGTTTTCGCCCGTGACAGGTGCTGCCCATTGGGAAACCTTGCTGCGCGCCCGCGCGATTGAATGCGGAGCCTACGTATTGGCACCGGCGCAATGCGGCACGCACAAAACCCGGCACGCCGAGGCGCGACGCACCTATGGGCATTCAATGGCCGTAGGCCCGTGGGGAGAAGTTCTGGCCGAGGGGTCCGAGTTGCCCGGTGTCGTCATGGTGGATATAGATGCAAACGCGGCCCGGGCCGCGCGCGACCGCATCCCGGCGCTGACCCACGACCGACCGTTTGAAGGACCCTGATGACCCCGGTAGAAGACAGTCTGGCCACAGCGTTTTTCGCTGAGATTCTGGCCGTGGATCAGCAGGCCAAAACCCTGCTGGCGCGCGGGTTGCCGAAAGGCATGGAGCTGTCGCAGTTCGTGGTCCTGAACCATCTGGCGCACCTCATGGCCGAACGGACGCCGGCGCAACTGGCCCAGACGTTTCACGTGACCCGCGGTGCGATGACCAACACATTGGGGCGGCTCGAGGGGGCGGGATATGTTCACATCCGCCCCGACTGGGACGACGCCCGGCGCAAGTTGGTGGTCATCAGCCCGGCCGGACGCGCGGCGCGCGACCAGGCGCTGGCGACGGTGATGCCGCATCTGGCCGGCGCCATGGACAAGATCGGGCGCGAGAAGGTCCGCGCGGCGGTGCCGGTGTTGCGGCAGTTGCGCGAGAAAATGGCGGGCGACTAGATATTAGGTTTGCGCCGCCTGCGGCGTCGCCACGGGGGGCCAGCCCGCCAGGGTGTATTTGTGGAAGACTGATAGATGTCAGGCGGCCCTGCGGCTGGCGGTCACATAGTTGACCGCGAGATCGCGGTCCGAGACCCGCCAGGCCCTCAGGAACGGGTTAAATACAAAGCCCTTGCGGTCGACCGGGGCCAGACCGGCGTCGCGCAGCAGCGCGAAAAATTCGTCAGGCGTGATGAACTTCGACCAGTCGTGGGTGCCCTTGGGCAGCCAGCGCATGACATATTCAGCGCCCACAATCGCGCCAGCAAAGCTTTTGGCGGTGCGATTGATCGTCGAGGCGATCATCAGGCCACCGGGGCGCAAAAGGCGCTGGCAGGAGCCAAGAAACGCCGGCGGCGCGGCTACATGTTCGATAACCTCCATGTTCAGAATGGCGTCGAAGGCCTCGTCAGCTTCGGCCAGCGCTTCGGCGCTGGTGTGGCGATAGTCGATGGTCAGGCCCGATTGTTCGGCGTGGGCTTGCGCGACCGGAATCGTTGCGGCCGCCGCATCCGCCCCGACCACATCGGCCCCCAGCCGCGCCATCGGTTCGCTCAAAAGCCCGCCGCCGCAGCCGATGTCGAGAATGCGCAACCCGTCAAAGGGGCGGCTCGCAGCCAGGTCACGGCCAAATTCTCCGGCGATCTGGGCGGTGATATAATCCAGCCGCGTGGGGTTGAGCATATGCAGCGGCCGGAATTTGCCCATTGGGTCCCACCATTCGGCGGCGATCGCCTGAAACTTGGCGACCTCGGCGGGATCGATTGTGGACTTTCGGGTCATCGGCACATCGGCCCCGGTAATTGAGTCGCTTTCGCTTTGCTATATAAGCAGGCGGATGGACAAGTCAGCAGGCCAAAACCTGGGGACCCGCCTTTATCCCCCGATCGAGCCCTTCGACCGGCGCATGATGGACGTAGGCGACGGCCACCGGATTTATGTCGAGCAATGCGGCGCGCGGCGTGGCATTCCGGTTCTGGTGCTGCACGGCGGACCGGGCGGCGGCATGTCGCAGGCAATGCGGCGCTATTTCGACCCCAATGTCTACCGGGTGGTGCTGTTTGATCAGCGCGGCTGTGGCCGATCGCGACCCCACGCCAGCGTGGACGATAACACGACCTGGCACCTTATCCGCGATGTCGAGGCCATTCGCGGCGCGCTTGGCATCGACCGCTGGATCATATTCGGCGGCAGCTGGGGCGCGACGCTGGCGCTGATCTATGCCATCACCCACCCGAATCGGGCCGTGCGCCTGGTGCTGCGCGGCGTGTTCTTGATGACCCAGGCCGAGCTTCGGTGGTTTTACGGCGGCGGTGCCGGGGCATTCTGGCCGAAAGTCTGGGACCGGTTCACCGGCCCGATCCCCGCCGACGAACGCCGCGACATGATCGCAGCCTACGCGCGGCGGCTCTTCTCGGGCGACCAGCCGACCGAAGTGCGCTATGCGCGCGCCTGGGCCGGCTGGGAAAATGCTCTGGCCTCGGCGGCCACGGCGGGGCGTGCGGTTTCGGCCCCTGCCGATTATGCGCGCGCATTTGCACGGCTCGAAAACCACTTTTTCACCCACCTCGGGTGGCTTGACGGCGACGACTGGATCATCCGGAACGCAGACGCCTTGCGCGATATTCCCGGTCATATCGTGCAAGGCAGGCAAGACATCATCTGCCCGCCGTCATCGGCATGGCGACTGGCGGGTGCCTGGCAAAAGGCCGATCTGAAAATCATCCCCGGCGCCGGACATGCGCTGAGCGAACCGGGGATATCGGCGCAGCTGCTGGCGATCATGGACGCCTTGCGCCCCACCTGACTGCCACTGTTCGGACGTCAGTGCGCTAGATCAGGGGTTTACACATTTGGTTTCGGCGCTAACCTAGCCTGCAACAGGGAAACTGGGGGCGCGCGGGACATTGGGGTCAATACTTAGGATCATAGGCCAGCGCCTTGTATTGGGGGCAATCACCCTTCTCGTTGTTTCAGTTGTTATCTTTATCGCGGTTAACGCACTGCCCGGAGATTTCGCCCAGGCGATTTTGGGGCAGGGGGCGACGCCCGAAGCGATCGAGTCAATTCGGCGCGATCTTGGGCTGGATCAGCCGATGCTTACCCGTTATTTCTCATGGCTTGGCGGGATGGTAACCCTTAATCTGGGGACCAGTTTCGCCCAGCTGAATTTCCAACAAAACTTGGGCGGCAGTCAGCTCACCACAGTGCTCGACCAGATCGCGCCGAGGTTTGCCAATACGATGTTTCTGGCCTCGGTGACGGCTATTATTGCGATCCCGGTGTCGCTGGCCCTTGGTGTTCTGGCCGCACTCTACCGCAATTCCATCTTTGACCGCGCTACCAACATTTTCACGCTCAGCTCGATTTCGTCCCCCGAATTTTTTCTGGCCTATATCCTGATCCTGTTCTTTGCGGTTCTGAACCCGATCCTGCCAAGTCTTTCCAACATTTACGATGGCATGCCTTTTTCAGACCGCCTTGAAAAGACGCTGTTGCCGGCGCTGACCCTGACATTGGCCGTTACCGCGCAGATGATGCGGATGACGCGCGCGGCGATCATCAATCTTCTGGCCAGTCCCTATATCGAAATGGCGCGGCTCAAGGGAATTTCCCCGATGCGGGTGATCGTCATTCACGCGCTTCCCAATGCGCTGGCCCCGATCATCAACGTTATCGCGCTGAACATTGCCTATCTGATCACCGGCGTTGTGGTGGTCGAGGTGGTCTTTGTCTATCCGGGGATCGGGCAACTTTTCGTCGACAGCGTCAAAATTCGGGATATCCCGGTGGTTCAGGCGTGTTGCCTGATCTTTGCGGCGGCCTACATTCTGTTGAACCTGACGGCGGATATCCTTTCCATAATCTCGAACCCGCGTCTGAGGCATCCAAAATGACCGTACTGCTGCAATTCATCGCCGCGCTGGTTATCCTGTCCGGCCTGGCCTGGGGGTTCAGGTTTGCCGGTCAGGCGCTGACCGATAATTCGCCCAAATACCGTGACATGTCCTTGGGCGTCGCCTTTGGCTATGTCTTCGGGGCGGCGGTTCTGATCTGGGTGGTTTGGACGTACTATCTGGCCCGAACCGCAGACGCGGCGTCGGCCAACAAATACTTTTTCTTCCGCATCGGGCTGGAAGGATTTATCGCATTTTCGATATTGGCCTATTACACGCGTCTGTTTGGCACCTATGTCGGGTCTCACGGCAGCAAAAAGCTCTTTCGGTCAATGCCGCTGACCGCCGCCTTTGGCATAATCGTCATCGTCTTCTACGCGTTTCTTGCGATTTTTGCGGGGCAAGTGTCGGCAACGACAATAATCGTGCTGGCAGTGATCGGGGCCCCGCTTTGCATCTATGTCCGAACGAATCTTACCCCGGATGCCGCCAAGTCGATCATCTGGATCGTCTTTTCAGTGCTCATTGTATTCGTTGTGATGTTTTTGGTCGGCCCGCTTGCGCCGCACGGTCAGGAAGAAATTTTCGCCAAGGCAAATCTGGTGCCGGGCGGCAACCCGGCAATGGGCGGCGATCCGGCGTTTCCGCTGGGCACTGATCAGATCGGGCGCGACATTCTCAGCCGCCTGATTTACGGCGCGCAGAACACGGTTGGCATCGCTTTTGCAACCACGTGTCTGGCGTTTTTAATCGGCGGGACCCTGGGCTTTCTGGCAGCGACACTGGGCGGCTGGCTGGACCAGCTTCTCAGCCGCGCGGTTGACGTTCTGATGGCGATCCCGGCGCTGATCTTTGCGCTGCTCTTGATGACAATCGCCAGCGTTTGGGCGCCGAGACTGGGCATTCCGCTGACGCTCTTTATGGTGGTCATCATCGCCGTGATCGACAGCACCCGCGTGTTCCGCCTGTCGCGGGCGGTTGGCACGTCGATCGTTGTCATGGACTATATCGAAGCGGCAAAACTGCGGGGCGAGGGGTTAGGCTATCTGATCTTCCGCGAGATCCTTCCCAACGCCACGGCGCCGCTTTTGGCCGAATTTGGCCTGCGGTTCTGCTTTGTGTTCCTGACCATCGCCTCGCTTTCGTTCCTGGGCGTCGGTATCCAGCCGCCGCTGGCCGACTGGGGCACCATGGTGCGCGACCTGGCGCAGTTCATCAACTTCGCCGCGTTTGCACCGCAAGTGGCCAGCGCGCCGCTGCTGGCGGCAGGCGCTATTGCCCTACTGACCGTTGCGGTCAACTTTGTGGTCGACTGGATGCTGCATAAAACGTCGGGGCTGAAAGAATGACCGAAGCGCTTGTAAAAATTCGCGGACTGAAGATCGAAGGCCGATCCGACGAAATTTGGAACCCGATCGTCAATGGCGTCGATATTGACCTGAAAAAAGGCGAAATTCTTGGGCTGATCGGCGAATCGGGCGCGGGCAAGTCGACAATTGGTCTGGCCGTGATGGGGTTCGCGCGCGATGGCTGTCGGATCTCGGGCGGATCGATCGAATTTGACGGCATCGACTTGTTGGAAGCAAGCGCCGCGGTCAAACGCGGTCTGTTGGGCAAGCGCATCGCTTATGTCGCGCAATCGGCGGCGGCGTCGTTCAACCCGGCGCACCGGCTGATGGACCAGCACACCGAAAGTCCGGTTCAGCACAGTGTATCAAGCCGGGCCGACAGCGAGGCCGACGGGATCGAGCTTTACCGGCGGCTGCGGCTTCCCAATCCTGACGAAATCGGGTTTCGCTATCCGCACCAGGTGTCGGGTGGCCAGCTTCAACGCGCAATGACGGCCATGGCAATGTCGTGCCGGCCCGACCTGATCGTCTTTGACGAACCCACCACAGCGCTTGATGTGACCACCCAGATCGAGGTGCTGGCCGCAATCCGCGACATCGTCGAACAGTTCGACACAGCGGCGATCTATATCACCCACGATCTGGCGGTGGTGGCCCAGATGGCCGACAGGATCAAGGTTTTGCTGAAAGGCGACGAGGTCGAAGAGGCCGACACGCGAACCATGCTGTCGGCGCCCACGCAGGAATACACCAAATCGCTCTGGGCCGTGCGCAGCTTCCAGCGCAACCAGCAACCGCTCGCCGGTGCCGGCGCGACTCCGGTCATTTCAGTCGAAGCGATCGATGCGTCCTACGGCACCGTGCCGGTGCTTTATGACGTGAGTTTTGACATTCACGCGGGCCGCACGGTGGCCGTGGTGGGCGAAAGCGGATCGGGCAAATCGACCGCCGCGCGCTGCATCACCGGGCTGTTGCCGCCGACCTCGGGGCAAATCCATTTCGATGGCACTCCGCTGCCAGGGGATTATCGCAAGCGCAACAAGAACCAACTGCGCCAGTGCCAGATGATTTACCAGATGGCCGACACGGCGCTGAACCCACGCAAACGCATAGGCGAGATCATCGGGCGTCCGGTCGAATTTTACACTGGCCTGTCCGGGCTGGAACGACGCAAGCGTGTCGAGGCCCTGCTGGAACAGATCGAGATGGAGCCCTCGCAGTATATCGACCGCTTGCCGGGCGAACTGAGCGGCGGGCAGAAACAGCGTATCGGCATCGCCCGGGCGTTGGCGGCCGAACCAAAGTTCATCATCTGCGACGAGGTGACATCGGCGCTCGATCAACTGGTCGCCGAAGGCATTCTGCGGCTTCTGGCCAATCTGCAAGACGATCTGGGCCTGTGTTACATGTTCATCACCCACGACCTGGCGACCGTGAAATCGATTGCCGACGAGGTGGTGGTGATGAAAGACGGACGGGTGGTCGAAGCAGGCCCCAAAGACGAAATGTTCAGCCCGCCACACCACCCCTACACCGACCTTTTGCTCAGCTCGGTGCCCGAGATGGACCCGGACTGGCTGACAAATCTTCTCAGCGAACGCGGAGTTGACAACATCGGTGATGCGGCAGTTGATAGAATGTAAAACGAATCGGGCCCACGTGTCCGACGAAAATCAGAGCGGCGAAGCCGCCTGAGAATGTCTAACAGGGAGAAAGACATGACAACATTGAACAGACGCGGACTATTAAAAAGCGGCGCTGCGGCCGGTGTGCTGGCGGCGACAGGCTTGCCAGCCGTCGCTGCCCCAAATCGCGGCGGCACGCTTCGGCTTGGTTTGTCGGGCGCCAATACGTCGGACAGCTGGGACGGACGCACCCAGTCGGACATTTTCATGCAAGCGGCCTCGTCAGGGTGCGTTCACGATTGCCTGACCGAGATTTCTGCCAGTGGCGAACTGGTCGGCGAACTGGCCGAAAGCTGGGAATCGAGCGCCGACTCGAAGACATGGGTCTTTAATCTGCGCCAGGGCGTCACGTTCCACAACGGAAAAGACTTCGGCGCTGATGATGTGCTCGAATCCTACCAACAGCATACGTCCGAGGACTCAAAGTCGGCGATGAAGCCCATCGTCGCGAATATCGCCGAGATGAAAAAGTCGGGCAGTCATCAGATCGAGTTCACTTTGACGGCTGGTAATGCTGACCTGCCGTCCCTGCTGGCCGATTATCACATGCAGATCTATCCCGCTGGAATGATCGACGAGGCGATTGCCAGCGGCATTGGTACCGGCCTTTACAAGAACGAAGGCTTTGATCCGGGTGTTCGCTTTGTCGGCAGCCGCTACGCCGATCACTACAAGGGCGACAGTGCGGGCCACTTCGATTCGGTCGAATTCATTGCCATCAATGACGCGGGTGCCCGGATGAATGCGCTGATGACCAATCAGGTCGATGCCGTGAACCGCGTTGATTTCAAGACCGAGCCGCTGATGAATGCCAACCCAAACGTCGAAGTATTCGAGGTCACCGGAAACCAGCATTACACGTTCCCGATGCTGACCAAGGTCGATCCTTTTACCAACCTGAAGGTCCGGCAAGCGCTGAAGTTCGCGGTAAACCGCGACGAAATGGTCGCAAAAATCCTGCAAGGTCACGGTGCAGTTGGCAATGACCACCCGATTGGTCCGGCCAACGCTTACTATGCCGCCGACCTGCCGCAGAACGAGTTCGATCCCGACAAGGCCAAGTTCCTTCTTGCGGAAGCCGGGTTGGATGGCCTTACCATTGATCTGTCGACCTCAAACGCTGCCTTCCCGGGGGCCAACGACGCCTCGCAGCTTTATCAGGCTTCGGCAAAGGGGGCTGGCATTACCATTAACTTGATTCAGGAGCCGGCCGATGGCTATTGGTCGAACGTCTGGCTGAAAAAGCCTTGGTGCGCGTGCTTTTGGTCGGGCCGGGCGACCGAGGACCTGATGTTCTCGACGGCTTACGAGGTCGGCGGGCCATGGAACGACACCCAGTGGGAGCACCCGCACTTCCAGGAACTGCTGATCAGGGGTCGCACCGAGGCCGATATAGTAAAGCGCCGCGATATCTATGTCGAAATGCAGGACATTCTGCGGGTCGAAGGTGGCGTGGTCGTGCCAATGTACGCCAACTGGGTGGATGCCCGATCCACAAAAATCACCAACGGCGGCGCGCCCTTCGGCAACGTCTATCAGATGGACAGCGCCCGGATCGCCGAACGCTGGTGGTTTGCATAAGCGCACACCCACTTGTGAACTTAGGAACGCCCCGCCCCTTGGCGGGGCGTTTCCTTTTCTGCACCATAGGCCCGGATAGGAGTCTACCGTGGCCGAAATTATCGAACGCGAAAACGGACCACTGATCGTCAAGGGGCTGGCATCGATGACCGACACCGATGGTGCGCCGCTCGAGCTCAAGCCGGTGCGGGCGCTCTGCCGTTGCGGCCACTCGAAAAACAAACCTTTTTGCGACGGCAGTCACAATTCGAACGGCTTTCAAAGCCGCGACGGCAAGCCCGCGGGCCGCGACCGGCTGATTGCTTATGAAGGAGCGGACGTGACCGTCTTTTTCAACCCGAGGGTCTGTTCGCACGCCGCCGAATGCGGGCGGATTGCGATCAACATTTTCGACGCCAATAAACGCCCCTGGGTGGAACCTGACAACGGCACCGTCGATCAGGTGACCGCCGCGATCACCGCCTGCCCTTCGGGCGCGTTGACGATGTCCGAAACCTCCGGCGTGCCCGAACACCGCGTCGCCGCCCGCGCCGAGATCGAGGTCCAAAAAGACGGCCCCTATTGGGTCACCGGCATCGCGCCCCCCACGGGATTGCAGGGGATCGGCATGACGGACCGCAAATACGTGCTCTGCCGCTGCGGCCTTTCCGGCAACAAGCCCTACTGCGACGGTTCCCACCGCGATGCGGGGTGGCGCGACGACGTATAAGCCGGAAATGCGCGTCGCTGCACCCTAACGCAAATAGCGATCGCCGTTGAGGTTTATCGATAATTACAAGTAGTTAGAAACGGTTTCAACCTTGAAACCTTGTTCCCCTTGCAGCCAACCAATGGACACCGTATATACCCCTTCACAGCGGCGCTTCGGCTTCCACCCCCGAGGCTCCACCGGAAAGTTTCACGGGCCGCGCGCCCGTTTTTTTGTGTCTGGAAGTCAATGAACGACCTGATCGCCAAGACCGAGATCGACCAGCGGCTGGCCGCCCTCGTGACGCCCGTGATCGAAGACCTCGGCTTCGAATTGGTGCGCATCCGCCTGATGGGCGGCGACAGCCCGACGTTGCAGATCATGGCCGACAAACCGCATGGCGGGATCGAAGTTGACGACTGCGCGGAAATCTCGACGGCGGTCTCGGCCACGCTGGACGTCGAGGACCCGATTGACGACAATTACACGCTCGAGGTTTCCAGCCCCGGCATCGACCGGCCCCTGACCCGGATGAAGGATTTCGACGCCTGGGCGGGCTATGTTGCCAAGTTGGAAACATCCGATCTGATCGACGGGCGCAAACGGTTCAGGGGCAATCTGGCCGGTACGCAAGGCGGCGAAGTTCTGATCGAGATCGAGGAAGGCACGGTTGGCCTGAAGTTTGAGTGGCTTGCCGAGGCCAAGCTGGTGCTGACCGACGACCTGATCCGCGACGTGCTGCGCGCCCGCAAAGCCCGTGGCGATATAGACGAAACCCAATTCGACGAAATCGAGACAATCATCGACGGCGAGGAGACCTGAGCGATGGCCATAACAAGCGCAAACCAGCTGGAACTGTTGCAAACCGCCGATGCGGTTGCGCGCGAAAAAATGATCGACCCCGAACTGGTCGTCGAAGCGATGGAAGAAAGCCTCGCCCGTGCCGCCAAGTCCCGGTACGGGGCCGAGATGGATATTCGCGTGTCGATTGACCGCAAGACGGGGCGCGCGTCGTTTACCCGTGTTCGCACGGTCGTCGAGGAAGAAGAGCTTGAGAATTATCAGGCTGAGTTCACCGTCGAACAGGCCAAGGAGTATATGGAAAACCCCGAGGTCGGTCAGCAGTTCATCGAAGAGGTGCCGCCGGTTGAAATGGGCAGAATTGCCGCGCAATCGGCCAAACAGGTGATCCTGCAACGGGTCCGCGAGGCTGAGCGCGACAAGCAGTTCGAGGAATTCGAGGACCGGGCTGGCACGATCATCAACGGTGTCGTCAAGCGCGAGGAATACGGCAACGTCATCGTCGACGTGGGCCGGGGCGAGGCGGTACTCAGGCGCAACGAGAAGATCGGCCGCGAAAGCTATCGCCCGAACGACCGCATCCGCTGTTACATCAAGGACGTGCGGCGCGAAGTGCGCGGACCGCAGATTTTCCTGAGCCGCACAGCGCCCGAATTCATGGCCGAGCTGTTCAAGATGGAAGTGCCGGAGATTTACGACGGCATCATCGAGATCAAGGCTGTCGCGCGTGACCCCGGCAGCCGCGCCAAGATCGCGGTGATCAGTTACGACAGTTCGATCGACCCCGTGGGCGCCTGCGTGGGGATGCGCGGCAGCCGGGTGCAGGCGGTAGTCAACGAACTGCAGGGTGAGAAGATTGACATCATTCCATGGAATGACGACGCGCCGACGTTTCTGGTGAACGCGCTGCAACCCGCCGAGGTCAGCAAGGTGGTTCTGGATGAAGAAGCCGAACGGATCGAGGTCGTGGTGCCCGAAGAACAGCTTTCGCTGGCCATCGGCCGTCGCGGACAGAACGTGCGACTTGCGTCCCAACTGACCGGGCTGGACATCGACATCATGACCGAAGCCGAAGAAAGCGCGCGCCGTCAGGCCGAATTCGAGACCCGGACCAAGCTGTTCATGGACACGCTTGATCTGGACGAGTTTTTCGCCCAGCTTTTGGTGGCCGAAGGGTTCAGCAGCCTCGAAGAAGTGGCCTATGTCGATAAAGACGAGCTTTTGGTGATCGACGGTGTCGATGAAGATACCGCCAACGAGCTTCAGGCCCGGGCCCGCGATCACATCGAAGCGATTAACAAGGCCGCAATGGACCGCGCTCGCGAACTGGGCGTCGAAGACAGCCTTGCAAATTTCGAGGGGCTGACACCGCAGATGTTGGTGGCGCTGGCCGAGGACGACGTCAAGACGCTGGAAGATTTCGCCACATGCGCTGACTGGGAACTGGCAGGCGGCTGGACAACGGTCGACGACGAGCGGGTCAAGGACGACGGAGTTCTGGAGAAATTCGAGATCAGCCTGGAAGAGGCGCAGGTTATGGTCATGACCGCGCGCATTCAGCTTGGATGGGTCGATCCCAACGACCTGATTGCCGATGAAGAGGAAGAAGGAGAAACCACCGAAGCTGCAGAAGAAGGGGCCGAGGCCTGAGTTCGGGCCCGGATGCCTGATTGACTCGCGGCGGCAAAAATACCGACACGGCAGGCGGACCCACGCGAAAATGCGTGGCCACCGGTCAGGTTCGGCCCAAGGGCGAATTGGTACGTTTTGTCCTCGGCCCTGAGGGCGTGATCACACCCGATGTGCGCGGCAAACTGCCCGGGCGCGGTATCTGGGTTTCTGCGCGCAGCGACGCTTTGGAAAAGGCTGCATCGCGGGGGCTGTTTGCGTGGGCGGCCAAGGCTCAGGCCACGGTGCCCGCGACGTTGGTCCGGGATGTCGAGAAAGCGCTGGCCGCGCGGGTGGTTGAATTTATTTCGTTGGCGCGCAAGGCAGGCGGTGCGGTGGCAGGATTCGAGAAAGTAAAATCCTGGCTTGAAAGTGGTCGCGCGGCGGTCCTTATCCAGGCGTCCGATGGGTCAGAACGGGGCAAGGACAAGCTGCGCTCGCCACCCGGAAAGGCCAATTTTATCGGCGTTTTGACGTCCAGCGAATTGGGTTTGGCTTTCGGACTGGAAAATGTGATACATGGCGCGCTCGCCACTGGCGGTCTTACGGGTCGTGTTGTAGAGGAAGCCGCGCGGCTTGGTGGCCTGCGCGATTCTATCGGCGAAAAATATTCCGGGAAGGGTAAAAAGACCGAATGAGCGATACGGACGGCAAAAAGACATTGGGCCTGCGCAGTGGGCCCCGGTCGGGTCAGGTGAAGCAGAGCTTCAGCCACGGCCGGACCAAGAATGTCCTGGTTGAGACTAAGCGCAAGCGCGTTGTGGTCCCCAAGCCAGGTGCCAGCCTGTCTGTGGCGTCCCCCACACGGCCGGCGACGAAAGGCGACCCTTCAAAGCGACCCGGCGGAATTACCGACGCCGAGATGGAGCGTCGTTTGAAGGCCCTGAGGGCCGCCAAAGAACGCGAGGGCGAAGAAGCCGAAAAACGCCAGGCCGAAGAAAAGACGCGTGCCGAGGAACGCGAACGGCGGCGTGCCGAAATTGAGGCAAAAGAGCGCGAAGATCGCGAGCGCGAAGAGCGGGCGCGCCAGAAAACTGAGGAAGAAGCGAAAAAACGTGCCGAGGAAAGAAAGCCTGCGGCCGAAGTAACGCCCGCACCAGCCGAGGCTCCGGCTCCGGCCAAGCCGGCACCCAAAAGCCAGCAGGGTCCGGCGCGGAAGTCAGACCGCGACCGCGGCGATGATCGGCGCGATACCCGCAACAAGGGCCGCGATGACGGGCGGCGGTCGGGCAAGTTGACGTTGAACCAGGCACTTGCTGGTGGCGAGGGCGGGCGGCAACGGTCGCTGGCCGCGATGAAGCGCAAACAGGAACGCGCGCGGCAAAAGGCCATGGGCGGCAGCGAGCAGCGCGAAAAGGTTGTGCGCGATGTGCAATTACCCGAAGCGATTACCGTGCAAGAACTTGCCAACCGCATGGCGGAACGGGTTTCTGATGTGGTCAAGTCGTTGATGCAGAACGATATCATGGCGACGCAAAACGAAACCATTGATGCAGATACTGCGGAACTGATTATCCAGGAATTCGGTCATAAGGTTGTGCGCGTCTCGGACGCCGACGTCGAAGATGTGATCACAGCCGTCGATGATGATGATCCGAAGGATCTGACGCCCCGCCCGCCTGTGATCACAGTGATGGGCCACGTCGACCATGGCAAGACCTCGCTTTTGGATGCCATCCGCAACACCAAAGTCGTGGCCGGTGAGGCTGGCGGGATTACTCAGCACATCGGTGCCTATCAGGTGAATACCGATGGCGGTGATCTGCTGACGTTCCTCGACACGCCCGGCCACGCAGCTTTTACTTCGATGCGGGCGCGCGGTGCTCAGGTGACCGACATCGTCATTCTGGTGGTCGCAGCAGACGACGCGGTCATGCCGCAGACGGTCGAGGCGATAAACCACGCGAAGGCGGCCAAAGTGCCGATGATTGTCGCGATTAACAAGGTCGACCGGCCCAATGCGGACCCGCAGAAAGTGCGCACCGATCTTTTGCAGCACGAGGTGATCGTCGAGCAACTATCTGGCGAAGTGCAGGACGTCGAGGTTTCGGCGATCAAGGGCACTGGCCTTGAGGAACTGCTCGAATCAATCTCGTTGCAGGCCGAGATCCTTGAGCTTAAAGCCAACCCGGCGCGCGCCGCCAGTGGGGCGGTCATCGAGGCCCAGCTTGACGTCGGGCGCGGACCGGTCGCCACCGTTCTGGTTCAGAATGGAACGTTGCATCAGGGCGATATATTCGTTGTCGGCGAACAATGGGGTAAGGTCCGGGCGCTGGTCAATGACCAGGGCGACCGGATCAAGAGCGCCGGCCCGTCGGTGCCGGTCGAGGTTCTGGGCCTCAATGGAGCCCCCGAGGCCGGCGACGTGCTGAACGTGGTCGAGACCGAGGCGCAGGCGCGCGAGATTGCCGATTACCGCGCGGATCTGGCCAAGGAAAAGCGCGCTGCCGCCGGGGCCGCGACAACGCTTGAACAGCTAATGGCTAAGGCCAAAGATGACGAAAGCGTCGCCGAACTGCCCATTCTGGTGAAAACCGACGTGCAAGGGTCGGCCGAGGCCATCGTTCAGGCCATGGAAAAGATCGGCAACGACGAGGTCCGCGTGCGCGTCTTGCATTCGGGCGTGGGCGCGATCACCGAGACCGACATCGGTCTGGCCGAAGCGTCGGGCGCACCGGTCTTCGGGTTCAATGTGCGGGCCAATGCCTCGGCCCGCAGCACAGCCAACCAGAAGGGCGTCCAAATACGCTATTATTCGGTGATCTACGATCTGGTTGACGATGTGAAGGCCGCGGCCTCCGGTCTGCTCAGCGCCGAGATTCGCGAAAACTTCATCGGCTACGCCGAGATCAAAGAGGTCTTCAAGGTCTCGGGCGTCGGCAAGGTGGCTGGTTGTCTGGTCACCGAAGGAATTGCGCGCCGGTCTGCCGGTGTTCGACTGTTGCGCGACAACGTTGTGATCCACGAAGGTACGCTGAAAACACTCAAGCGCTTCAAAGACGAAGTTTCCGATGTTCAGTCCGGGCAGGAATGTGGCATGGCGTTCGAAAAATACGACGACATCCGCCAGGGTGATGTGATCGAGATATTCGAACGCGAAGAGGTCGAACGGACGTTGACCTGATCAGGCCAGGGAAATTTGGCGATCATTCATCCGGGCACCTAACTTTGCGGTAAGCGGGGCGCCCGTGCTTTGCGTGGTCGAAATCGGCTGACCCAGAAAGTCCCGG
The DNA here is from genome assembly GCA_047518005.1 of Brevirhabdus sp. Classification (GTDB taxonomy): domain Bacteria; phylum Pseudomonadota; class Alphaproteobacteria; order Rhodobacterales; family Rhodobacteraceae; genus JAKZRT01. Next base: position 13,348 of record JAKZRT010000150.1, on the reverse strand, counting down.
TCGCCGACACGGACCACGATCCTTCCATCGGGCCGTGCTGCGACAAAGGCTCCCTGGACAAATATCGCCGGACTGATCGAGACGGTACAAATTCCCCCCATGGCTTGCGCTTTGGTCATGTTGAGCCCGCCCTTTGTTGAAATGTATTGACCAGAGTTAAGGCAGCCGTCGCGCTTTGGATATTCGCAGGAAATGGCTTGACCATTTCTGCGGTAGCAAAAGCCGCATTCTGGGCGCGCTTGGCGGGCCCTAAAGCCAGTCGCGCAGGACCGCGATCAACGGCAGGTCGGCGGGGGGCATGGGATAGGCGCGCATATCCGCGGGCCGGACCCATGTCAGGGCCTGGCCTTCGCGGGCCACTGGCTGGCCGTCCCATTTGCGGCAGGCAAAGAGCGGCATCAGCAGGTGAAAATCATCGTAGACGTGGCTGGCAAATGTCAGCGGCGCCAGGCAGCTTTCCCAGGTACGGATGCCCAGTTCTTCGTCCAGTTCGCGGATCAGTGCGGCCTCGGGTGTCTCGCCGGGCTCGACTTTGCCGCCCGGAAATTCCCAAAGACCAGCCATTGACTTGCCCTCGGGGCGTTGGGTCAGCAAAACGCGACCGTCGCGGTCGATCAGGGCTGCGGCTGAGACGAGGAGGGTGTTCACGGGAGTGGTTTCACGTTGAGAGCCATTCTAACCCATTGATCTTACGAATGAAACTGCGTGAAACAGCCTGGGAGAGCTGCGCATTTTCATGACCGGTAGTCTGCGTTTATTTCGATATACCGGTGAGTCAGATCGCAGGTCCAGACGATGGACCGCCCCGATCCGAGCCCCAGATCCGTTGTGATCACAATTTCCTGGCGCTGCATGTAAGCGGCTCCGGCCGCTTCGGTATACCCCTGCGACACCCAGCCGCGCTCGGCCACCAGAATGTCGCCGAACCGGATCGACAGCAGGTCGCGGTCGGCGCTGGCCCCCGATTTACCCACGGCCATGACGATCCGGCCCCAGTTCGGGTCTTCGCCCGCAATCGCGGTCTTGACCAGCGGCGAATTGGCGATCGCCATGGCCACACGCCGGGCGTCGGTGTCGTTGATGGCACCAGTTACGCGCACTTCGACGAATTTCGTGGCACCTTCGCCGTCCCGCACGACCTGGTGGGCGAGGTCGCGCATGACGGCGTGCAACGCATCCGAAAAACTACGTTTGCCCGCCACATCAACGCCCGACGCACCGGTCGCGGCGATCATCAGGCTGTCCGAGGTCGAGGTATCGCTGTCGACCGTGATGCAGTTGAAAGTCCTGTCGTTCAGCCGCGCCAGCAAATCCCGAAGCTCGCTCACTGCGATTTTCGCGTCAGTGAAAATGTAGACCAGCATCGTCGCCATATCCGGGGCGATCATGCCCGAGCCCTTGGCGAACCCGGCAATCGAGACTTTGCGCCCGCCGATCGTCACGCTGCGCGCCGATCCCTTCGGGAATGTGTCGGTCGTCATGATCGCGCGCGCCGCATCTTCGATACGCGACGCACTCAGCCCGGCCGCCAGTTCAGCGACTTTTTCGGTGATCCGCTCGAACGGCAGGGTCTCGCCGATCACGCCGGTTGAGGCGGAATAGACCCTGTTTTCGGGCATCTTCAACGCCGCCGCGACGGCACCGCAGACGGCGCTGACCGAGGCCTGCCCATGGCCCCCTGTAAACGCATTGGCATTGCCAGAATTGACAATGATCGCAGCGCCGGCAGCCGCATCGAAATGGCCCGCCAATTTGGCCTGACAGTCCAGAACCGGCACCGAGCGTGTCGCCGACCGGGTGAACACACCGGCCAGGCTGCTGCCGCGCGCAAGTTCGGCGAGCATAACATCAGTTCGGCCAGTGTATTTTACGCCAGCCTTGGCTGCGGCGAATCGCACGCCTTCGACACCCGGTAGGTCGGGAAAGCCGCCCGCGGGCGCAAGCGGTGAAATTGGCGTCTCGGTCATGGCAAGTGTCAGTCTTCCAAAAGGGTGGCGTCCAGAAGAATGGCGGGGTCGATGCCATCTACCATCTCGATCTCGGCCGCGTCCATCAACCCGGCCACGTTTGCTTCGGCTGCCGCGCGTTCGATCTGGGCCACCAGCTCGGCCCGAACTTCGTCAAGCGCTGGCACCGGTTGCGCGCGCACTTCGTTCAGGCGGATGACGTGAAAGCCGAACTGGGTCTGGACCGGCACCGACACTGTGCCGACTTCAAGTTCCATAACCGCGTCTTCAAAGGGTTTGACCATCGCACCGGGCCCGAACCACCCCAACTGGCCACCATTCGGCCCCGAGGGCCCGGTCGAATGTTCGCGGGCGAGATCAGCAAATTCTTCGCCGTCTTCGATCAGACCGATCAGCCTCAGCGCTTCGGCCTCGTCCTCGACCAGAATGTGCGAGGCGTTGAACTCCTGCCCTGCCGAAACATTTGCGAACCGCGCGTCATAGGCCGCTTGCAGCGCCGCGTCGGTCACCGCAATCGTTGCCACCTGGTTCAGCGCCTCGCCCGCGATCAGCGCGCGTTCCTCATTCTGCAAGACAATTTCCAGCCGCCTGCTGCGGTGCGCCATCGACTGCACCAGAACAGTCTGTTGGACCAGCTGGTCGCGCAGCCCGTCAAACAGCACCTCGGGCGGCAGATCCCGGTACTGGGCCGGCAATACTTCGCGGGCCTGAATCAGGTGGCCAAGAGTGATCTCGGTGCCGTTGACCGTGGCAACAACCGTATCCGCTGTCACCGCGTTTTGCGCGAGCGACGCACCGGCACCACCCAACATCAGACATAGCCCCAGCAGGAAAATTGCAAGCTTGGACATCTTTCGGCTCCTTTACCGGGAACGGTATCGTGCTGACGTTGACAGTGGGGGGCGCGGCCCTTACATCGCCTTAGATTATTGAGATAATTGCGCCGCACTCTTCTAAGGTGGCGGTGCCGACGGGGCAAGCGCCCTTCGATCAGTATCGCGTCATCGGGCACAAGCCGGAGAAGAAATTGCTGGGCATTGGAACCATCGGGCGAAAGGTCTTCGGCACGCCGAATGACCGCAAGATCAAATCAACCGCCCCGACCGTGGCCGCGATCAACGCGCTGGAACCCGAATTCGAGGCGCTGAGCGACGACGACATCATTGCCAAAACCACCGAACTGAAGGGCCGTCTGGAAAACGGCGAGACGCTGGAGGATCTGCTGCCCGAAGCCTTCGCCAATGTGCGCGAGGCGGCGCGCCGTGCGCTGGGACTTCGCGCCTTTGATGTACAGCTGATGGGCGCGATTTTCCTGCACGAAGGCAATATCGCGGAAATGAAAACCGGCGAGGGCAAGACCCTGGTGGCAACGTTGCCTGCCTATTTGAACGCGCTGACCGGACGCGGGGTGCATATCGTCACCGTCAACGACTATCTGGCCAAACGCGACGCCGAATGGATGGGCAAGGTCTATACCGCTTTGGGAATGAGCACCGGCGTCGTCTACCCGCAACAGCCGCAGGCCGAAAAACAGGCGGCTTACGGCGCCGACATCACCTATGCGACCAACAACGAACTGGGCTTTGATTATCTGCGCGACAACATGAAATCGTCGCTGAAGGAAATGTTTCAGCGCGACCATTACTACGCCATCGTCGACGAGGTCGATTCGATCCTGATCGACGAGGCGCGAACGCCGCTGATCATTTCCGGACCGGCCCAGGACCGGTCAGAGCTTTACATCACCATCGACGAGCTGATCCCCGAAGTTCTGGACGAACATTTCACGCTGGACGAGAAAACCCGCAACGTCACCTACACCGACGAGGGCAACGAGTTTCTGGAAAACCGGTTGAAAGAACTGGATATTCTGCCTGAAGGGCAGTCGCTTTATGACCCGGAATCGACGACCATCGTTCACCATGTCAACCAGGGGCTGCGCGCGCATAAGCTGTTTCAGAAAGACAAGGACTATATCGTTCGCGAAAAAGAAGTGGTTTTGATCGACGAATTCACCGGGCGGATGATGCCGGGACGGCGGCTGTCGGATGGTCTGCATCAGGCGATCGAGGCCAAGGAAGACTGCAATATCCAGGCCGAAAACGTGACGCTGGCCAGCGTCACCTTTCAGAATTACTTCCGGCTTTACCACAAACTGGCGGGCATGACCGGGACTGCGCTGACCGAGGCCGAGGAGTTTTCGGAAATCTACAGGCTGGGCGTCGTCGAAGTGCCGACTAATATGCCGGTGGACCGGGCCGACGGACACGATCAGGTCTATCGCACGGCCGAGGAGAAATACGCGGCCGTCGTCGAGGAAATCAAGAGCGCCAATGCAAAGGGTCAGCCCCTGCTGGTTGGTACGACCTCGATCGAAAAGTCCGAAACGCTGTCGCAACTGCTGACCAATGCAGGCGTCGAGCATAACGTTCTGAACGCGCGCCAACACGAAAAAGAAGCCCAGATCGTCGCCGATGCGGGCAAATTTGGCGCCGTGACCATCGCCACGAATATGGCCGGGCGCGGCACCGACATCCAGCTGGGCGGCAACGTCGAGATGCGGGTGCTGCAGGCGCTGGCCGATGATCCCGAGGCCCACCCCGACGAAGCACGCGCCGCGATCGAGGCCGAAGTTGCGGGCCAGCGGGAGAAGGTGCTGGCGGCGGGAGGTCTGTACGTTCTGGCCACCGAACGCCACGAAAGCCGCCGAATCGACAACCAGTTGCGCGGCCGGTCGGGGCGTCAGGGCGACCCGGGCAAGTCGCTGTTTTTTCTGAGCCTGGAAGACGATCTGATGCGCATTTTCGGGTCGGAACGTCTGGATGCGGTGCTCAGCCGTCTTGGCATGAAGGAAGGCGAGGCCATCATCCACCCCTGGGTGAACAAGAGCCTTGAGAAAGCCCAGGCCAAGGTCGAAGGCCGCAACTTTGACATCCGCAAACAGCTGTTGAAATTCGACGATGTGATGAACGACCAGCGCAAGGTGATCTTTTCGCAGCGTCGCGAGGTGATGGAGGCCGCCGATCTCAGCGAGATCGTACAGGACATGCGCCACCAGGTCATCGACGACCTGGTTGATCTTCACATTCCACCGAAATCCTATGCCGATCAGTGGGATACCGAAGGCCTGCAAACGGCGGTAAGCGAAAAGCTGGGGATCGAGGTGCCGGTCGTTGGCTGGGGCGTTGAGGAAGGCGTGGACGACGACGAGATTGTCGAGCGCCTGGAAAAGGCGGCCGACGAATTCATGGCCGCCAAGGCGGTTCAATTCGGCTCGCAAAACATGCGCAACATCGAAAAGCAAGTGCTGCTGCAAACCATCGACACAAAATGGCGCGAGCATATTCTGGCGCTGGAACATCTGCGGTCGGTCGTGGGGTTCCGGGGCTACGCGCAACGCGATCCGCTGAACGAATACAAAAACGATTCATTCCAGCTGTTTGAAAGCCTTTTGAACTCCCTGCGCGAGGACGTGAGTCAACAACTCAGCAAGATCCGCCCCTTGTCCGACGAAGAGCAACAGCAACTGATGCAACAGCTTGCCCAACAGCAAGAGGCGCTGCGCAAACAGGCCGAAGCACCTGGCGTGGCCGCTGGAGAAGCCGTGGCGGTCGGGTCAGCCGGGGCCGCGGCGGACGGCTTTGTCGAGGACAATCCCAAAACCTGGGGAAACCCCGGGCGGAACGACAGATGTCCCTGCGGTTCAGGCAAGAAGTTCAAGCACTGCCACGGGCGCCTTGTCTAGGGCCACGATGCCCGCCGCGCCGACCAAACCGCATTCGGGCCATAAAGGGCCAACTGCGTGGCGCAGGCATTCGGGTCGGGGCTCTGGGCCGAGGTCATGCCCAAGTTGCGATCTCGATTCGAACAATTAGCAACAATGCCCGGACAATTCTTGGAATTGTGGCCAAATATTGACCAAGAAACCAGCCGGTTTTCGTGACGAATATCGCACATATTGTGGACTTTTCGGCCGATCATACAATTTGCCTTCGAAATGTGGCCTGCTTGCCGCAAATGTATGAATTTGAGGACATTAACTATGTGTCGGTAAGGAAATCGTGCATATTCGCTTTCGGATGGGGGCGAACACAGACATCAGGTGCTAATGATGCGTGCCGCCCGAATGCTCACGACCGTTGCTGCAACTGCCCTGGTGGCGCTTGTATCCGGGCATATTGTCCAGAATGGCGACATTACAGCCGCGAAAATCGGGGCCAGCCTTCAGTCTCCGGGAATGGCGCGCGCCAGCGTGATGCCCGATATCCCGAAACTTCCGCGCCCTCCGATTGAAACGCTCCAGGCGACACCCCTGCCAACGACGCGCGGCTCGGCCGATCAGCAACCTGAATCGCTTACCCTACAGGCGCTGGACCGGTCACGTTTTGGCGCCGACGCCAGTGCCAGTTGCGCGGCCGAAATGAAAGCGACGCCATCTGGCAACGGCATGATCCGCATATCCCTCTATGCTCCGTGCAACGGGTCCGAGCCGGTAACCCTGCGCCACGCGGGCCTCGGGTTTACCGAAGTGAACACTTCGACCGGTCGCCTGACCGTAGAAATTCCAGCGCTGACCGCGGCGGCCAACGTCGAGGCCATCCTGCAAAGCGGCGAGAGAATTTCGACGCAAGTCAATGTGCCCGATGCCGGGGCATATCGCCGCGTCGTGCTGGTTTGGCGCGGCGAAACCGGGCTTCATATCCATGCTCAGGAATTCGGCGCGGCCCTTGGCACCGCTGGCCACGTCTGGGCCGGAGCGCCGGGGCACCCGGATCTGGGCGCCAATGCGCGCGGTGGATACATGATGGTTCTGGGCAACCGTGACCTGGGCAATGCAACGCGCGCCGAGGTCTATACATTCCCCGCCGCCGTGACCGACCGCGAAGGCGTGGTCCGGCTTTCGGTACAGGCCGAGATCAACAACACCAACTGCGGCGGCATGCTGGCCGCAGAGACGCTCCAACCCGACGGGTTTGGCGGCGTAATATCATCTGACCTGGCGCTCAGGGTGCCTGATTGCAACAAAGTCGGTGAATATCTGGTATTGAAAAACATCCTCCGAGACCTGAAGATCGCCAGCAACTAGAACGGGTGATTTTTCGAAGGGGCCAAAACCTCGGCATGTGGTTTTCAACAAGATCAGCAAGAGTAATTTTCGCCTGCCTGGCGATGCTTGCGCCAGCGCCTGTGGCGGTGGCGCAATCCGAGGCCGGGCCGCCGATTTTCCGCGTTGCCGGTCCGCCGGCGCTGACTTCGGTTCTTATCCCCGCGACCCTGGAAAGTTTCGCGCGTGAAAATGGCCTGACCCTGCGCCGCGAAATACACAGCGACGACGCCTTTGCCCTTGCGCTGATCGGCGGATCGGACGGCGGCATCGTGGCGCGATTTGAGTTTCGCCAGGCCGATACCGCCAGCGCGCTGGACGCGCTTGGGGCGGGCACGATTGATCTGGCTGTTACGACCTGGACGCCGAATGACGTCGATCCCGCAGGCGCCGATGATGCGACCACCGCCCGGGTCATCGCACGCGACGCTTTGGTGGCGATTGTGGCACAGGATAATCCGGTGCGTCGAATTTCGCCCGAGCTTTTGGCAAAGGTGGTGTCAGGCGAGCTGACCGACTGGTCCGACATTGGCGGCAGGCCTGGCCCGATAGCGCTGCATCTGCCTGCGCGGGACAGCGAGTTGGCCGCGTCGATCTCGGGCCGCCTGCTTGGCGGCGGAGATATTGGCGCCGTCGCCCAAACCCATTCTTCGGCCATCGACCTGGCCGATGCGGTTGCAAGTTCGCCCGGCGGGCTTGGGGTGACACGGGTTTCCGAGACCGGAAACGCCCGCGCGCTGGCGTTGACGGGGTCATGCGGAATCGTGCTTGCCCCGGATTGGGTGAACATAAAGAACGACGACTTTCCGCTGACCATGCCAATTTTCATATCTGGGAGCACCGACTCGATGCCGGAAATTCTCGGCGACTATTTGGGTCACCTGAACACCACGGCCGCCCAGGGGCCGATTCGGCAGGCCGGGTTTGTCAATCTGTTGAACGAAACCCAACCGCTCGAGGCACAGGGAGGTCGCCTGGTGGCCGCCATATCCCTTGCCGGGGTCCGGGCGCCGGTCTCGGAACTGCGGCGACTTGTCGAGGTTCTGTCAGGCCAGGCGCGCCTATCGATCACGTTCAGGTTTGTACCGGGGACGCCCAAACTTGACGCCTCCGCGCAGGCAAGTGTCGGCAGGCTGGCCGAGGCGCTCAGGGCCGGCGAGTTCGATGGGAGCGTGCTGACATTTGTGGGGTTTAGCGACGGCGTCGGGGCCGCGGCCCGGAACCTGGAAGTGGGGCGAAGCCGGGCGCGGACGGTGGAAAAAGCGGTGCGCGACGCCGCCGGAGATCTGGACAGCACCAAGGTCAAACTGGGCAATAATTCGTTCGGCGAGACCCTGCCGGTGGCCTGTGATGACAGCGACTGGGGCCGTCACCTGAACCGCCGGGTCGAGGTCTGGATCGACTGACACAGTTGGGTTTCAAGGTTGAAACCGATTCTAATCTGCTGATATTACGTTATTTTTTCGAATTTCACGCTTTCGGAGCAAGGCCTGCGCTCAGAGGTACCCCGCCGAGCGGAAACTGAGTTCGGTCTCGCGCCCGATCACCAGATGATCGTGCGGGGTCAGCCCAAGGGCCTGCGCCGCGTCGGTTATCTTGGCCGTCATCTCGATATCGCTGTCAGAGGGCGTCGGATCACCCGAGGGGTGGTTGTGAACCAGTATGAACGCCGAGGCACTGAGTTCGAGCGCCCGTTTGACCACCTCGCGCGGATAGACAGGCACATGATCGACGGTCCCGCGCGCCTGTTCTTCGTCGGCGATCAGGACATTTTTTCGGTCCAGGTACAGCACCCGAAATTGTTCGGTCTCGCGGTGGGCCATTGTGGTGTGACAATAATCCAGAACCGCGCCCCAGCCCGAAATGACGTTCCGCCGAATGACTTTCGAGCGCGCCATGCGATGCGCGGCTGCCTCCAGCACTTTCAGATCGTGGATCAGCGCCTCGGCAACCCCATCAACTTCGGCCAACCTGTCCGGCGCGGCGCTGATCACGCGATTGAAATCGCCGAACGTCTTGATTAGCCGATGCGCCAGCGGCTTGACGTCGCCGTTGCGCAAAGTGCGGAACAAGATGAGTTCCAGCAGCTCGTAATCGGGCATCGCGGCGGCGCCACCTTCGGTGAAACGAATTCGCAGACGCTTTCGATGGCCCTTGATATAGGATGGCAGGCGGTTCGACGACAACGCAACGACCGCCTCTTCGGCGTCGAAAAGCGGCAGCGGAACCTCGTCAAATGTGCGGGAGCGGCTCACCCGCCCAGCCTGCCACTGGCGGGCTAAAGATTTCGTTAACCAAATAAAACCGGTGATCGTGACCTTTCGGTACGCGCGCCTACCCGGTCATCCCGTCCCAGAAGCTTTTGACTTTGGAGAAAAACGTCGACCCCTCGGGGTTGTTGTTTTCGCCTATCTCTTCGAATTCGCGCAGAATTTCTTTTTGGCGCGAGGTCAGGTTCACCGGCGTTTCAACCGCCATCTCGATGAACATGTCGCCCGCACCGGCGCCGCGCAGCGCGGGCATGCCCTTGCCGCGCAAGCGCATTTGACGCCCCGATTGCGACCCGGAAGGGATTTTGACCCGGCTGCGACCGCCGTCGATTGTGGGAACTTCGATGTCGCCGCCAAGCGAGGCTGAGGCCATCGAGACCGGCACGCGGCAATAAAGGTCGCGCCCGTCGCGTTCAAAAAGCGCGTGCGGCGCAACTTCGATGAAAATATACAAGTCGCCCGTGGGTCCGCCACGCAGGCCCGCCTCGCCCTCGCCGGCCAGGCGGATGCGGGTGCCGGTCTCGACCCCGGCAGGGATGTTGACGTTCAGGGCGCGTTCCTTGTTCACCCGGCCAGCGCCGCCGCAGTTGGTGCAAGGGTTCTTGATCATCTGGCCCCTGCCCGAGCAGGTGGGGCATGTGCGTTCGACTTTGAAAAAACCCTGTTGGGCGCGCACCTTACCCATGCCCGAGCAGGTCGGGCAGGTGGTCGGCTCGGCCCCGGCCTCGGAGCCCGAGCCATGACATTGGCCGCAAGTGACCGAGGTCGGCACGTTGATGGTTTTCTGAACCCCGGAAAACGCCTCTTGCAGCGACACGCGCAGGTTATACCGCAGGTCCGACCCGCGCGCCGCGCGCTGTCGGTTACCGCCGCGCCCGCCCATGAAGTCGCCGAAAAGATCGTCGAAAACGTCTGAAAACGCAGACGAAAAATCGCCCTGGCCACCGCGCCCGCCGCCCATGCTGCCCTCGAACGCCGCATGGCCGAAGCGGTCATAGGCCGCCTTTTTGTCGGGGTTCTTCAGCGCGTCGTAGGCCTCGTTGACCTCTTTGAATTGCGTTTCGGCGTCGGGATTGCTGGAATTGCGATCAGGGTGCAGGTCCTTGGCTTTCTGCCGATACGCCTTTTTGATATCGGTGTCGGACGCGCTGCGCCCGACGCCCAGGACATCGTAGAAATCGCGCTTTGCCATCTACGTCACCTTTCGCAGACACAAAACGCCGGCCCTTCCATATCGCACCGCGGCCGACGTTTGGCTGTCATTCGCCCAGGTCAGTCGCGTTTTTCGTCGCCGAGATCCTCGAAATCGGCGTCAACGATATCATCGTCCACGCTGCGCGGTTCGTCTTCGCCGGCCGGATCGGCGTCGCCCGATTTTTCCTGCTCGGACTTATAGATCGCCTCGCCCAGCTTCATGGCCGCCTCGGTAACATTCTGGATGCCCGATTTGATCTTGCCGGCATCTTCGGTCTCGAGCTGATCTTTCAGCGCAGCGATCGCCAGTTCGATGGCCTCGATGGTGGTCGGATCGACCTTGTCGGCATGTTCCTCCATCGATTTTTCGGTCGAATGGATCAGGCCTTCGGCCTGGTTCGTGGCCTCCACCAGTTCGCGGCGCTCTTTGTCGGCTTCGGCATTGGCCTCGGCGTCCTTGACCATTTCTTCGACCTCTACGTCGCTCAGGCCGCCCGACGCCTGAATGGTGATCTTCTGTTCCTTGCCGGTGCCTTTGTCCTTGGCGCCGACATTCACAATGCCATCGGCGTTGATGTCGAACGACACCTCGATTTGCGGCAGGCCGCGCGGCGCGGGCGGGATGCTTTCCAGATTGAACTGGCCCAATAGCTTGTTGTCGGTGGCCATTTCGCGTTCGCCCTGGAACACCCGGATCGTCACCGCGTTCTGGTTGTCTTCGGCGGTCGAAAATATCTGGCTTTTCTTGGTGGGGATCGTGGTGTTGCGGTCGATCAGTCGGGTGAAGACACCGCCCAGCGTTTCGATCCCCAGGCTCAGCGGCGTGACATCCAGCAGGACCACGTCTTTGACATCGCCCTGCAGAACACCGGCCTGAATGGCCGCGCCCGAGGCGACAACCTCGTCGGGGTTCACGCCCTTGTGGGGCTCTTTGCCGAAGAACTTGGTGACCTCTTCCACGACCCGTGGCATCCGCGTCATGCCGCCGACCAGGACCACCTCGTCGATATCGCTGGTCGAAAGACCCGCATCCTTGAGCGCCGACTTACAGGGTTTCAGCGATTTCTTGACCAGGTCGCTGACCAGGCTTTCCAGTTTCGCGCGCGTCAGCTTCATGACCATGTGCAGTGGCTGACCGCCGTGGGGGTCCATGCTGATGAACGGTTGGTTGATCTCGGTCTGGCTGGACGAGCTGAGTTCGATCTTGGCCTTTTCAGCCGCTTCTTTCAGGCGCTGCAGAGCCATCTTGTCTTTGGTCAGATCGACGCCGTTTTCCTTTTTGAATTCATCGGCCAGATAACTGACGATGCGCATGTCAAAGTCTTCGCCACCCAGGAATGTGTCGCCGTTTGTCGATTTGACCTCGAAAAGCCCGTCGTCAATTTCCAGAATGGTCACGTCAAAGGTACCGCCGCCCAGGTCATAGACCGCGATAACCTTGGTTTCTTTCTTGTCGAGCCCGTAAGCCAGCGCCGCCGCCGTGGGCTCGTTGATGATGCGCAGAACTTCCAGTCCGGCAATCTTGCCGGCGTCTTTGGTGGCCTGACGTTGGGCGTCGTTGAAATAGGCAGGCACGGTGATCACCGCCTGGTCGACGGCCTCGCCAAGATAGGACTCGGCGGTTTCCTTCATCTTTTGCAGGATGAACGCGCTGATCTGGCTGGGCGAGTATTTGTCGCCGCCGGCCTCGACCCAGGCGTCACCGTTGCCGCCGTCGACGATCGCGTAAGGAACAAGTTTCCTGTCCTTTTCGACCTCGGCGTCGGTGGTGCGGCGTCCGATCAGGCGCTTGACGGCAAAGATCGTGTTGTCGGGGTTCGTAACCGCCTGACGCTTGGCGGGCTGACCGACCAAACGCTCGGTGTCGGTGAATGCGACGATAGACGGTGTCGTGCGCGCGCCTTCGGCGTTTTCAATCACTTTTGGCTGCGAGCCGTCCATGATGGCAACGCACGAATTGGTCGTGCCAAGGTCGATACCAATGACTTTAGCCATATTTCGCAATCCCTCTTCGAGTGGCGATTTCCCAGCGGCAAGCCCGATCCGGCACCGGCCACCAATTTCTGTGCGACGAGGCCAGGATGACCCCATCACGGTTCCGTGCGTATATAGGGACGGGCAAATAGGCCTGCAACCGCCCCAAAGCCCATATGTACCGGCCAAATTACCGTGAATTGACCGAAATCGGGGGAATCCTTGCCAGATGCCGGACCGACCGCCCAAAATCACCCTTCGCGGCTTTGACATTTACCCGGAGTTTCTGGACGTCGCTGCGCAGCGGTTGTTGCTCGGGGACCTGCGCGATGTGACCCGCCGGGCACCCTTGGTCAGGCACCAGACGCCACGCGGCAAGCGGATGTCGGTGGCGATGACGGCGGCGGGTCGGATCGGATGGGTCAGTACGCCGCGCGGCTATGGCTATTGCGAACGCCACCCGTCAGGGGTGCCCTGGCCCGATATCCCCGCGTCGCTGGTTGCCCTTTGGCACCAGGTGACGGTTACGCCGCGCCCGCCGGAAAGCTGTTTGATAAACTTTTACGGACAAAACGCGCGGATGGGCATGCACCAGGACCGGGACGAGGCGGATTTCAGCCAGCCGGTGGTCTCGGTCTCGCTGGGCGACGACGGGCTGTTTCGCATCGGAAATCAGACCCGCGGTGGCAAAACTGAATCGCTATGGCTGGCCTCGGGGGCTGTGGTGGTCATGGGCGGCGATGCGCGCCTGACCTACCACGGGATCGACCGGATCAGGTGGGGCTCGTCGCGGTTGCTGCCCGAGGGCGGGCGGATCAACGTGACTTTGCGGGTGGTGA